>DASYAC010000171.1:0-4179 GCA_036501585.1 Steroidobacteraceae bacterium | reverse complement strand
CGGCGGCGGCGGTAAGTGGGGCGCCACGATGCGTTGCACGTCCGCGAAGGTCACACGGTCCGCCGACGCCACTTTCTCGAGTTTGCCGACGCCGATCTCGTACACATATTCACCGATCAGCCGCACATCGCGGTCATAGGTCCAGTACATGCCGCAGGGGGTGATGAGCACGTAATCACCGTCCTTATCGTCCACCTTGAATCCGAGGCTCATCGCCTTCTCGCCGTTCATGAACAGGTTGATGTTCAAGAACGACGCAAAACCCCAGTCGTTCACCGCGAGTAGCTGATCTTGATTGGTCAGCAGCTTGTCATCCTTTAGGCCGCGGTAGAAGCCTTGTACCGCGTCCAGCCCATCGTATACGACATCCTCGGGCGTGCCCCATCGCACCTTGTAAATCGGATGCTCCACCGTGCGTTGCGGTATAAAAATCTCCGGCCAGCGATCCGTGTATTCGAGCGCCGCATGGGCGAGGTAGTTCTCGAGGATTGCCCGCCGCCGCGGGCTGGTCTCGCGCTCTGCATCGCGCGCGATGCCGCTAAAAAACTGCGTGACGCCGTCTAGATACTTGCCCATTAAGTCCCCCACAAGTTTGACCGGTCGCAATTCCAGGTAGCCGCATCAGCAGATTATAATCTGGGGTCGCCTGGCTCGCCGAGTATACACTAGCAGGCATATACAACAATGTCCTTGTTTCATTTGATGTAAGGGATTTTGTCATGCAGTTGATACGTCATTTTGAGCGGGCGGCCGAGCGGGCGCCGGAGCGCGTGGCCTTTGTGCAACCGTCGGGGGAGTCGATCGGCTACGCCGCGGCGCTTGGCACGGTGGAGGCGGTGGCGCTTGAGCTGCATCGGGCGGGGCTTGGAGCCGAGGCGACGGTGGCGGTGTACAGCCCGAACGATGCGAACGGATTTTTGGCCATGCTCGGGGCGCTGCGGGCGGGGCTGGCGTGGGTGTCGCTCAATCCGCGCAACACGGTGGAGGCGAATGTGGGGCTGGTGCGCATGGCGGAGCCGAAGGCGCTGTTTTTTTATTCCCAGTTCGAGAGCGAGGTGGAGCGCATCTTAGCCGAGGTGGGGGGGATTGAGCTTCTGGTGTGTCTGGACCGGCAGAGCGCGCTCGGGGCGGCGCTTGGGAGTCTGCCCCGGGCTTCGGGTCGGAGCCTGCCGATGTTGAGCGAGGATAACGCTCGGGCGTGTACGATTTTTGCCACGGGCGGCACGACCGGCAACTCCAAGGGGGCGGTGTGGACGAATCAGACCTGGGAGACCTTGATCGCGAATTTCTGGACGTGCACGCCGCGCAGCGAGCATCCGGTGCACCTGTGCGTGGCGCCGATGACGCACGGGGCGGGGGCGCTGGCGCTGATGCTGTTGCCGGCGGCGCCGACCAATGTGCTGATGAACACGGCCGAGCCTGGGGCGATCTTGCAGGCGATCGAGAAGCATCGGGTGACGCATCTGTTTTTGCCCCCGACGGTGCTCTACTCGCTGCTGTCCTCGCCCGATTTGGAGCGCCACGACACCTCGTCGCTGAAGTTTTTCCTGATCTCGGCGGCGCCGGTCTCGCCCGATAAGCTGCGCGAGGCGGTCAAGCGCTTCGGGCCGGTGATGTGTCAGTCCTTCGGGCAAGCCGAGGCGCCGTTCTTTCTGACCTATCTATCGGCGGAGGATCATGCGCGGGCGCTGGCCTCCGAGGCGCACGCGCGGCTGTTGCAAAGCTGCGGGCGGGCGACCTTGTTCTCGGAGCTGGAGATCATGGATGAGGAAGGTGGCCTGCTGCCGACCGGGCAGACCGGGGAGATCGTGGCGCGGGGGAATCTGGTGATGGCGGGCTACTACAAGGATGCGGCGATGACGGCGGCGGTATCGGGGCACGGCTGGCATCACACCGGGGACATCGGCTTCAAGGATGCTGAAGGGTATGTGTACATCGTCGATCGCAAGCGCGACATGATCATCTCGGGCGGCTTTAACGTGTTCTCGACCGAGGTGGAAAGTGCGCTGCTTGCGCACCCGGCGATCTTGGACTGCGCGGTGATCGGGGTGCCGGATGAGAAGTGGGGCGAGGCGGTGCGCGGGATCGTGGAGCTCAAGGACGGAGCGAGCGCCACCCCGCAGGAGCTGATCGCGCACTGCAAGGGGCTCTTAGGGGGAGTCAAATCGCCCAAATCCATTGAGATCTGGGACACCCTGCCCCGAAGCCCGGTCGGTAAAGTCCTCAAGCGCACCATCCGCCAAAAGTTCTGGCTCGGACGCCAACGCGCCGTCTGACCGCGGAGCAAACCCCATGCATGCATACATAATCGGCGTCGGCACTACCGCGTTCGGCAAGCATCCTGATAAAGATCATCGAGCGCTCGCTCAGGCGTCCTTGCGCGATGCATTGCGAGACGCAGGTCTCGATGACGGGCAGCAAATCGAGCAAGGCTTCTTCGGCTCCTGTCTCATGCATCGAGTCGGCCAAACCATGATCCGCGGTCAGGCCACTCTTCGTCCATCGATGGCCGACGGGGTGCTTCCCCGCCGCCTTCCCATCATGAATGTCGAGGGCGCATGCGCCACCGGCTCCCTTGCGCTCAACGCCGCCCGAATGGCGGTCCTCGCGGGCGAACGCGAGCTGGTGTTGGCTCTCGGCGTCGAGAAAATGTTCTGGCCGGAAACCCCGGGGGCGGCGCTCGCCGACATCGAGGGAGGCTTCGACAACTTTGATCGACCGAGTTGGATCAACGAATATGCGCGCGCCGCCGCGGAGTCCGGCCGCGAATGGGACCCTCGCCCCGACCGTTCCATTGCCATGGACACCTATGGGTTGCAGGCCTCCTGGCATATGCATCACTTTGGAACCACGGCACGACAGATTGCCGCCGCCGCCGCCAAGAGTCATTGCAATGGCTCGCTCAACCCCTACGCTCAATATCGGTTCACGATGACCCCGGAGCAAGTGCTCGCGGATCGACCGGTCAGCGGCCCGCTGACCCGAGCCATGTGTGCCCCGATCGGGGATGGCTCGGCCGCCGCCATCGTCTGCTCGGAGCGGTTTCTTAAGCAGCTGCCGCCGAGCGTTCGTGACCGAGCCATCCGCATTCGCGCGAGCGCAACATCCGGAGGAACGTTTCGCGGTTTCGAGGAGCCGGGGCTGAGTCGCATCGCCGCCGATCAGGCATACGCCTCCGCCGGAATCTCGGCTGACGAGGTCGATGTCGCCGAGGTCCACGATGCAACCTCGTTTTGCGAGATCTACCAGGCCGAGATGCTGCGATTTTGTAAAGAAGGCGAAGGGGGCGGCTATGTTGAGTCGGGCGCCACGGCGATCGACGGAGACCATCCTATCAATACTTCCGGGGGATTGGTTTCCAAAGGCCACCCTATCGCCGCAACGGGCTTATCGATGACGCACGAGATTGTCACTCAGCTGAGAGGTGAAGCGGGCAAGCGCCAAGTACGCGATGCGCGCGTTGGACTCGTCGAGAACGGCGGCGGGGTCATCGGCTTCGAAGAGGCGGTGTGCGTGGTCAACGTCTTGGATCGCGCGGGATAAGCGGATCAAGTACAGCAGGAGATTCCAAGCATGCAATCCAAAGAGGAATCGAGAATCAAGGACCGGCTTCCCGCTTTCCAGCGCCACCCACGCAATAGCTGGTACGTGGCCGCGGGCGGATCCGAGATCGGCGACAAGCCGCTGCGGCGAGAAGTGATGGGGGATTTTCTAGTCTTCTTTCGCGATGCGCATGGAAAGGTTGTCGGCGCACGGGATGCGTGTCCGCATCGCGGCTTTCCGCTCTCCGATGGTCATCTGATCGGTGGCCAAGTGCAGTGCCGCTATCACGGGATCCGCTTCGACGGCACGGGACGCTGCGTCGGGATTCCGAGCAATCCCAGGGCTGCGATCAACGAGGCGATGCGGCTCAAGGTTTATCCGACGGTCGAGAAGAGCGTTTGGATCTGGGTTTGGATGGGCGATCCGGCGCTGGCGGATCCGAACCTCATTCCGGATTTCAATTGCCAGGCCAGTGAAGGGTACGAGCATCACTTTCTCGCGCCGTTTGGCCCCCACCTGGGTAATGCGCAGTTGATTCGCGAGAATCTGTGCGACGGCACGCATGTCACCTATCTGCACGCCAATTTAGTGGACGCCTCCGATGATGCGACCTTCCTCATCCCCCAAAAGATGAAG
>DASYAC010000170.1:0-10496 GCA_036501585.1 Steroidobacteraceae bacterium | reverse complement strand
TGCGTGTGAATCAGCCGGCCATCGTGCTCATCTGTCTCGGGGTGGTCGTCGGCATGTGGCTCGAGCGCTATGAAATCGTGGTCACGAGCCTGCACCGGCCCCACTTGCCGTCGGCCTGGGGAATATTCCATGGCACATTCTGGGATTGGGCGACGCTTCTCGGCACCGTGGGGATGTTCTTGAGCGGCATCCTCCTCTCGGTCCGTTACGTACCGATTGTCTCGATGCATGAAATGCGCTCGCTCATCGAGAAGAAAGGCGCAATCCCTTCGGGGAGCCGTGCATGAAGGGGGTGCTCGCCGGTTTCACCTCCGAGCAGGCGCTGGAGCGGGCAGTTGACCGCTTGGCCGCAAAGAGACTCGAGCGCATCGAGACCTACACGCCCAAGCCGCGGCACGAGGAGGCAGAGCCCACGGGCTCCCCGCTGCCCCTCGTCATGTTCATCGCCGGCATGGTCGGGTTCATTGGGTTCTTGCTGCTCATGACCTATGCGGACGTTCGAGCCTATCCGCTCGATATCGGGGGGAGGCCGAAATTTGCATGGCCTGCCTTCATCCCCATCGCCTTCGAACTCGGGGTTCTGTGTGCCATGGGGGCGGGTTTTTTCGGCTACTTCTGGCTCTGCCGCATGCCCCAGCTCTATGACTCGGTGGATAACAGCGATGGAATCAAAAACGCCTCGCGCGATGGCTGGTTCGTGGCGGTGCACTCCTCGGATATCGAGTGTTTGAGCGAGGCGCGCTTGCTCCTGGCGGCGCTCGATCCGGAAAGCCTCGAAGAGTTCGCCGAATGAGCGCGAAGAGGCGGCACGTTCTCGCGTTGTGCGCACTTTTATTCGCCGGTTGCGATGACATGGTGAGTCAACCCAAGCAGACGACCTATTCCCCGCTGGTAGGTCCCGCAGCGCTGCCCGCGGGCACGGTGGAGTATGGGAGGCGAGAGCCCCGAGCGCCGCCTCTCACGCTTGCGCTCATCGAACGGGGTCAGGAGCGCTACCGGATCTATTGCGCGCCTTGCCATTCGGAGCTCGGCGATGGCCGCGGCATGATCGTTGAGCGCGGCTTCCCGCCGCCGCCCTCATTCCACATCGAGCGACTGCGCAATGCGTCCCCGCAATACTTCTACGACGTGATCGCGCGCGGGCACGGAGTGATGTATTCCTTCGCCGATCGGGTCGAGCCCGACGATCGCTGGGCGATCGCCGCGTATATTCGCGCGCTCCAGCGCAGCGAAGGTGCATCGCCGGCGGATGTGCCGGCGCCCGAGCATAAGGCACTGCCATGACGGCCGTACGCGCGGAGCGCAGGGCGTGGATTCTGGGCGCCGTGGGCATCGCCGGGTCGGCGGCGGGTTGGGTGTTGAAACCCGCGGAATTTCCGCATGCATGGCTGGCCGCTCTTGCCTTCTGGCTGGGCTGGCCCATCGGAAGTCTTGCGCTCATCTTCATCCACGCACTCACGGGCGGCCGATGGGGCTATGCGATACGCGGGGAGCTGGCAACAGGCGTCGCGACGCTGCCGCTCATCCTGGCGGCGGGGCTGCCGATTCTCTTCGTGCTCCCGAGGCTCTATCCCTGGATGCATCCCGACGTCGCCGCGCACCTCGACAATCGTTTCTACCTGAATGCGCCGTTTTTCTACGTTCGATGCCTCCTCTATGTGGCGGTCTGGTTTGGCCTGGGACTTTGGGCGCTGCGCGCTCTCAAGCGGAAGGATTGCGATTTGATTCTGTATCGCCTGGCACCCCCGGGTCTCATCCTGCTGGCGCTCAGCGTGACCTTTTCCGCCATCGATTTCACGCTTTCCATGGATCCCCACTTCAAATCGAGCATTTACGGAATGTTGATCGGTTGCGAAAGCGTGCTGCTCGCCCTCTCGGTTGCAGTCATGGCAACGGTCCTGGCGGGCCGCGAGGAGGGCCGGTCCATGAATCGAGATCTCGGTCGATTGCTGTTCGCGCTCCTCGTGCTCTGGGCCTATTTGGATTTCATGCAGGTGCTGATCATCTGGAACTCGGACTTGCCGGAGGAAGCGGCCTGGTACTCGAGGCGTTTGCAGGGCGGTTGGCTCGGCGTTGCGTGGCTGATTGCCGCCTGCCATTTTCTGATGCCTTTTCTCGCCTTGATATGGCCGCAGGTTCAGGGCTCGCGGAGGATGATGGGCAGCGTGGCGGCGCTCCTGGTGCTCATCGAGGCGGCCCGGGTCTGGTGGATCGTCATCCCGGCTGCCGGGCGCGGCCTCGAGTGGGTGGATGTCGCGGCGATGGCGGCGGTGCTCGGCGTGGCGGCCGCCATCGCGTTGAGGGTATTCCGTCGTGCGATGCTTCCATCGGAGGTCCCCGTCCATGCTTGAAACCGAGCGAGCGATCCCGGACGCCGAGCACGAGCCCACCGATATCGGCCCGGGATTCATATGGGGCGCCGTCGCGGTGTGCCTGGCCACGCTCCTCGCGTGCGCGCTCTTGGTGTTTTGGCTCTATCCCCAATCCAGTCTCGACCTCACCCTTCAGATGCCGCTGCCTCTCTATCCCGAACCGCGCCTTCAACCCGATCCGACAGAAGACCTGCAACGTCTTGAGGCCAGGGAGATGCAGATCCTGAATGGCAGGGGTCGGGTCGATCAGGAACGCGCAGCGGTGCACATCCCGATCGCGCAGGCGATGCGTGAGGTCGCTCGAGAGGGGATAGCCGGATGGCCTCGAGCTCCCGAGGATCGGCCATGAAGGGATTCCTCCGCGCTTGGCTCTTCCTCGCGGCCGTCGTTGCACCGATTGCGGGATATTGCGTCTCTGCGCCCGACCCTAATTTTTACGCTTTCCACGAGCGGCC
This sequence comes from Steroidobacteraceae bacterium, assembly GCA_036501585.1. Taxonomy (GTDB): domain Bacteria; phylum Pseudomonadota; class Gammaproteobacteria; order Steroidobacterales; family Steroidobacteraceae; genus Bog-1198. The sequence goes on along the minus strand of DASYAC010000170.1, from coordinate 7,669 downwards.
AGGTGCCCGGTTGCCGGAGCAGCTCGAGTTTCTCGACTCGGACGATCGCGCGGTGCATTTGAGCGGGCTCTCCCGCGGTCTCCCGCTGATCGTGGTGCTCGCGTATTTTCACTGCACGAGTTTGTGCGGCGTCGTGCGCTCGAGTTTGTACAACGCGCTGGGCGCAGCGAAGCTGGAGGCCGGCCGCGACTACGCGCTCGCAGTCTTGAGTATCGACCCTCACGAAACGAGCGCCGAGGCGCGCGCGGCCCGGTCGGCCGATCTGGCCGCGTTCGCCCCCTTGGGGGCCGACGGTTTCGTGCATTATCTCACCGGCCGAGCCAATGAAATTCAGGCGCTCACCGATGCCGTGGGATTTCGCGATCGTTTCGACCCGGCCAGCCATCAGTTCGTGCATCCGGCGGGCGTGGTGTTCGTTACGTCAGCGGGGCAGGTCTCCAATTATCTGCTGGGCGTCGGGTATGCGCCCTCGGCGGTCCGTTCCGCCCTGGAGCGGGCGGCCGCCGGCGGCATCGCGGCGGCGGGTTCGCCGCTTCTTCTCATCTGCTTTCATTTCGACCCAACCACGGGCCGCTACTCGCTCGAGGTCCTGAAGGTCCTCCGCCTCGCAGGAATCGTCGCGGTACTCACGGTCGCCGGCGTGCTGTTTCTGCTTTTTCGCCGGGAGGGAGGAAGGCCCTCATGAATCTGTGGCTCCCCGCGGCGTCGGCGAATGCCGCGAAAGTGGATCAGCTGATCTGGGCGTTGCTCTCGATCTCTCTCGCCGTGCTCGCGCTTGTGTTTGGCCTCATGTTCCGCTACATCGTGAAATACCGGGCCGGAAGTCCTTTGGATCGGGGAGTCGTTGCGGAGAAGACCTGGCGCATAGAGACCGCCTGGACGGCGGGTACCTTGCTGGTGTTCTTCGGTCTTTTTGTCTGGGGAGCGGATCTTTACGTCAGGGCCTTCCAGCCGCCCCGCGATGTGCTCGAGATCTACGTGATCGGCAAGCAGTGGATGTGGAAGGTCGAACATGTGGGCGGGCAGCGCGAGATCAATGCCCTGCACATCCCGACGGGCCGACCCATCGAGCTCGTGATGACCTCCGAGGATGTCATCCATGATTTCTCGGTCCCGGCGTTTCGGCTGAAGCATGACGTGCTTCCGGACCGGTACGAAATCCTGTGGTTCATCGCGAATCGCCCCGGCACGTATTCCCTGTATTGCACGCAATTTTGCGGCCTCAACCACTCCAAGATGACGGGTGAGGTGGTGGTCCTGCCGCCGCCCGAGTTTCAGGCGTGGCTTGCGCAAAATGGCGGATCAGGCACGCTCGCAGCGGAGGGCCAGGTCCTGTTCATGCGCTACGGCTGCAGCGGTTGCCATGGTGGGAACGGCCGCGGGGACGGGGGCGACGCCGGGCGGAGCGACGCAGGCGGAAGCGGCGCCGGGCGTAGCGACGGCCAAAGCGCGGTCCGTGCGCCGTCCCTTCTGGGCTTATATGGGAGTCCGGTGCCTTTGTCCGACGGCACCGTGGTGGTCGCGGATGATCGCTATATTCACGATTCCATCGTGCGGCCGCAGAGCCAGATCGTCGCGGGCTTCGCGCCCCTCATGCCGTCCTTCGCCGGTCAGATCGGCGAGGAAGATCTCGTCAAGCTCATTGCCTACATCAAATCGCTCGCGCCCGAGAGACCCCTATGAGCTCAATCGCCATGCCCCGCACCCTGGTCAAGGCCGGCGAAGTCGAAGGATCCTATCTCACGGACGGCTTCACGCTACGCAGCTGGCTTCTGACGACCGATCACAAGCGCATCGCGATTTTGTACCTTGCCTCGATCACGGTGTTTTTCTTCATCGGCGGTCTGGCCGCTGCACTCGTGCGCTTGAACCTGATCGTGCCCCAGGGACTCCTGGGGTCGGCCGAAGCGTACAACCGGCTCTTTACGATGCATGGCGTCGTGATGGTGTGGTTCTTTCTCGTTCCGGCGGTGCCGGTGACGCTCGGCAACTTTCTGATTCCCTTGATGCTCGGGGCGAGGGATTTGGCATTCCCCCGGCTGAACCTCTTCAGCTGGTATCTCTTCATGCTGGGCGGCGCGGTGACGCTCTATGCCTTGTTCGCGGGCGGCGTCGACACCGGGTGGACGTTCTATACCCCCCTTTCGACCATGTATTCCAAGGGTCATGTGGTCCTTGCGGCCGTCGGTATTTTTATTTCGGGCTTCTCATCGATCGCCACGGGGTTGAACTTCATCGTGAGCATCCACAGGCTTCGGGCGCCGGGCCTGACCTGGTATCGAATGCCGGTTTTCTTGTGGTCGCTTTACTCGCTGAGCGTGCTCTTGGTGCTCGCGACGCCCGTGCTCGCCATCACCTTGCTGCTGGTGGCGCTCGAGCGGCTGTTCCATATCGGCGTGTTCGATCCCGCGATCGGCGGCGATCCGCTGCTTTTTCAACACCTTTTTTGGTTCTATTCGCACCCGGCCGTCTACATGATGATTCTGCCGGGATTTGGGGTCGTGAGCGAGATCATCCCCACCTTCTCGCGCAAGCGCATTTTCGGCTACAAGTTCATCGTCTGGGCGAGTGTTGCGATCGCCGTGATCAGTTTTTTCGTGTGGGGGCACCACATGTTCGTCGCCGGCACCTCGCTCTATTCGGCGGTGCTCTTCTCGATCTTGAGTTATCTGGTTGCCGTGCCCTCCGCCATCAAAGTATTCAATTGGCTCGGCACGATGCATAAGGGATACATCATCTTCGACGCGCCCATGCTCTACGCCCTGGGGTTCATCGGTCTCTTCACCATCGGCGGCCTGACGGGCCTCTGGGTTGCGGCGCTCGCCGCCGACGTGCACCTCACGCAGACCTATTTCATCGTCGCGCATTTTCATTACATCATGGTGGGCGGCATGGTCTCGGCCTTCTTCGGCGGACTGCACTTCTGGTGGCCGAAGATCACCGGGCGCATGTATCCGGAGATGTGGGCCCGCATGGCGGCGCTCGTCATGTTCATCGGATTCAATCTCACCTTCTTTCCGCAATTCATCCTGGGGTACCTTGGCATGCCCCGGCGTTACTTCTCCTACGCACCGGAGTTCCAAGTATTGAACGTCCTCTCATCGGCCGGGGCGACGATACTGGCCGCGGCGTATCTCTTGCCGCTCGCGTATCTCCTTTGGTCCTTGTTCTACGGCGAGCGAGCGCCCGCGAATCCGTGGAAGGCTACCGGGCTCGAGTGGCAAACTCCCTCACCGCCGCCCACCGTGAATTTCATCGAGACGCCCCACGTGACGCAGGGACCCTATCACTACCCGCCGCCCGAACGGGCGCAACCCCATGGCTAGCGCAGTCCATCAGGATTTCCAGTACTCGAGCCCGTCGCACCAGGCCGAGACGGCCATCGCCGGCATGTGGCTCTTCCTGACCACCGAGGTGCTCTTCTTTGGAGGCCTGATCTTATGCTGGATCTACGCCCGCCACTGGAATCAGGCGGGGTTCGATGCGGGCGCGCGCGAAACGAAGCTCTGGATCGGCACGCTCAACTTGGGGCTTCTCATCTCGAGCAGTTTCATCTATACGGCCGGCATCGCCTTCATTCGCGTGGGCAACACGCGGCGCTTGATCCAGTGCTGCTCGCTGACGCTCCTCCTGGGGCTTGCCTTCCTGGGTCTCAAATTCGGTCTCGAATGGCACGATGATTTCGCCGGCCACCTGTTTCCCGCTTCGGCGGATTTCAAGATCGCGGGCCCGGAAGGAGGCGGCGCGCGTCTCTTTTTCATCTTTTATTTCATCAGCACCGCCTTGCATGGCTTGCACATGCTCATCGGCATCGGACTCTTGATCTGGATCATTCGGCGCGCCCGGCGCGAGGAGTTCTCCGCGCTCTATCACACCCCGGTGCAGGTGGTGGGATTGTATTGGAGCTTTGTGGACATCGTGTGGCTCACCCTGTATCCGCTCATTTACCTCGTGGGGAGGGGCTAGATATGGCGCATCCTCCGACCGCGAATCCCGTTGCGGCGGAGCTTTGGCGATTGTTCCGCATCTGGGCCGCGCTCCTCGTCTTGGGCGGGGCGGAGTTCGCAGCAAGTTACCTGCCGTTGCCGAGATCCCTGCGTCCCCTCGTGATCCTTCCCGGCGCGTTGATGGTCGCGGCCGTAGCGGTCGGCTTCATGGAAGTGAAGCGCGGGATCGTGCTGGCGCGCACCTTTGCGGTCGCGGCGATGTTCTGGCTATTGGTGCTCCTCGCCTTGGGCAGTGCAGATCCCTTGACGCGCACGGACTACCGCGTGCCGAATGCGCAGGTGAGGTGACGCGGCGCCATCGCTCACCGTTTGTCCGTATCGGCCGACAGAGCCGCGGGACGACCGCTGATCGCATTGGCTCCAAGCGCCCGATACGCTCGATTTCTACTTCCTCCATTCTTCCGCTTTCCAACCCAGTCTACCAAGGATGTGACGCATGGCGAACACGGTCGGTGACTTCTTCTGGGGGCGACTGCACGCCTGGGGCGTCCGGGTCGTGTTTGGATACCCAGGGGATGGGATCAACGGTCTTTTGGGCGCCATGAACCGGGCGAAAGGCAAGATCAAGTTCGTGCAGGTGCGCCACGAGGAAATGGCGGCGTTCATGGCCTCGGCCTACGCCAAGTTCAGCGGCCAATTGGGCGTATGCTTGGCGACCTCGGGGCCCGGCGCAACCCACCTCATCACGGGCATGTACGATGCGCGGCTCGACCACATGCCGCTTCTGGCGATCGCAGGCCAGCAGGCGCGGGCCGGCTTGGGCGGCCACTATCAGCAAGAGATCGATCTTCAAAGTGCCTACAAGGATGTCGCCGGCGCGTTCGTGCAGCAGGCGAGCGTTGCCCCCCAAGTGCGTCATCTCGTCGATCGCGCCATCCGCATTGCGCGGGGCGAGCGCCGGGTGACCGCGGTGATCCTCCCCAACGACTTGCAGGACGAGCCCTATGAGGAACCTCCGCGCGCACACGGCACGCTTCACTCGGGGATCGGATTCACGGCGCCGAAAATAGTGCCGTATGAGGAAGATTTACGCCGCGCGGCAGACGTCTTGAACAGCGGAAAGAAGGTCGCGATCCTGGTCGGAGCCGGGGCGCTGCATGCGACCGACGAGGTCATTGCCGTTGCCGATGCGCTCGGCGCCGGAGCCGCCAAGGCTTTGCTCGGCAAGGCGGTGCTTCCGGACGATCTACCCTGGGTGACGGGGTCGATCGGGCTTTTGGGCACGAAGCCCAGTTGGGACATGATGAATGAGTGCGACACGCTCCTCATGATCGGCTCCGGATTTCCCTATGCAGAATTTTTGCCCAAGGAGGGGGCGGCGCGGGGGGTGCAGATCGATATTGCTCCTGACATGCTGAGTCTTCGCTACCCCATGGAGGTGAACCTGGTGGGCGATAGCGCCGAAACGTTGCGAGCGCTCCTCCCACTTCTAGCCCGCAAGGCCGAGCGCGCATGGCGAGAGCAGATCGAGAATAGCGTTGCCAAATGGTGGCAGGTGCTCGAGGCACGCGCGCACACCTCGGCCAAGCCGATCAACCCGCAGCGGGTGACGTGGGAGCTCTCATCCCGGCTTCCCGACCGCGCGATCATCACGAGTGATTCGGGCTCTTGCGCGAACTGGTATGCGCGGGATCTGAAAATCAGGCGCGGCATGTCGTGCTCGCTGTCAGGCGGACTGGCCTCGATGGGTGCCGCGGTTCCGTACGCCATCGCCGCCAAATACGCGCATCCGGACCGGCCCGTCATTGCCCTGGTCGGTGATGGAGCGATGCAGATGAATAACATGGCCGAGCTCATCACGGTCGCCAAGTACTGGCGCGAGTGGGAGAACCCCCGATGGACGGTGTGTGTTTTCAACAACCAGGACCTCAATCAAGTCACCTGGGAACAACGCGTTCAGGAAGGCGATCCCAAGTTCGATGCCTCCCAAGATCTGCCGGATGTCCCTTATCACAAATTTGCGGAGCTGATCGGCCTGAAGGGCATCTTCGTCGATGAGGCCGAAAGGGTGGGGCCGGCGTGGGTCGAGGCGCTCGCCGCCGACCGGCCGGTGGTTCTGGAAATCCGCACCGACCCCAACGTGCCGCCGTTGCCCCCGCATATCACCTTGACGCAGGCGAAGCACTTCATGTCGACGCTCCTGCACGGCGACCCGCAGGAAGGCAGTGTGATCGCGGGAGCGGCCAAGGAGTTGCTCAGCAGCTTGCTCCCGGGTCATAAAAGATAGCCGACGAGTCCCACGTGAGCGCGCCGGAAGCGAAGATCGAAGCCGTACGGGCGAGGGCCTACCGAGTTCCGACCGATGCACCGGAAGCGGATGGGACCTTTCGGTGGGATTCGACCACGATGGTGGTCGTGCAGGTGCAAGCGGGCGGGGCACTCGGGTTGGGTTACACGTATTCGGACGCATCCATCGTGGAGCTCATTCAGGGAACGCTCAGTCGAGCGATCGAACATCACGAGGCCCTCGATATCCTTGGCTCCTGGCGTGCGATGCAAAGGGCCGTGCGCAATTTGGGTCGCGAGGGACTGGCCGCCACCGCCATCTCGGCCGTCGATGTTGCCCTCTGGGATCTTAAGGCCAAATTACTCGATCTATCCTTGACGCAACTCCTCGGTCGCTTTCGAGACTCGGTGCCCATTTACGGAAGCGGCGGCTTTACAACCTACACCGACGAGCGACTGGGCGAGCAACTCCGCGGGTGGGTCGAGCGGGAGGGCTGTCGCTGGGTGAAAATGAAAGTGGGGACCGAGCCGGACCGCGATCCGCACCGAGTGGAGGTCGCGCGGAGGGCAATCGGTAATCGTGGACTTTTTGTCGATGCGAATGGGGCCTACTCGGTCAAAGAGGCCATTCGTCTGGCGCACGCATTTGCGCAAGATCAGGTGCTCTGGTTCGAGGAGCCGGTCTCCTCCGATGATCTCGAAGGCCTGAAACTCCTCAAACGGCTTGTTCCCGCACCCATGGAGATCGCCGCCGGCGAGTACGGATATACCACCGATTACTTTCGGCACATGTTGAGAGCGGGCGCGATCGATGTGCAACAAGCCGATGTGACCCGGTGCGGGGGCATCACTGGATTTCTTCAAGTGGCCGCGCTCTGCGAGGCCCATCACGTCGATCTGTCCGGCCATTGCGCGCCCTCGCTCCATCTGCCGGCGGCGTGCGCAGCGCCGCGATTTCGGCACCTGGAATGGTTTCACGATCACGTGCGCATCGAGCAGCTGTTCTTCGACGGCGCCCCCGTCCCCAAGCATGGCCTCATCCGTCCGGATCTCTCACGGGTGGGACTGGGTCTTGAATTCAAAGAACGCGACGCGGAGCGCTACCGGCTGTGAGCGAGAATCAAGCCCAAGCCCGATCGGAAGACGGACCGGCGGCGGCGCTCCTCACGGTGATCGGCGCTGTCGGGCTGGGCGTCCTGGGATGGACCGCGGTCCATCGGGCGTGGGATCGGCGCAACGTACGCACCGCAACCGCCGTGCATGCCGCCCGGCGCTTGAACCGTGCCGCGGGAACGCTTGCGGCCTGCGTACTATCGGACAGCGTCGTCGAGCATTATCGAGGCTCGTTTCACAACAAAACCATGTTCGTCCCTTTGGCGAGCGCCGCCTTGAGTCTCCTCGCGAGCGCTCACGGCGCCGCGGACCCGAGGCGCCGC
>DASYAC010000169.1:0-7548 GCA_036501585.1 Steroidobacteraceae bacterium | reverse complement strand
TGGCTCTACGGAAGCTATCTGTATTACGACTATCAGGATCGGCGGGTGCCCGTGCTCGACGCGGGCGCGGCCCTCGGGATCGGGATCATTGCCTTCAATCTCGGCGATTACTGGGGCCGTTACTACGTCGGCCGGCCTTGGTATGCGCGGCGCTCGTATTGGATCAACCGCCCGCCGCCGCGCCGCCCGCCGCCTCGTCCAAGGCCTCCCCATATACCGGGGCGACCGCCGCATGGGGGTCCCGGCGGACCGCCGCCTCCGAGACCCGTGAGGCCCACTCCCTCGAGACCGCCGCCGCCGGCTCGCCCGTCGCGACCCTCGCCGAGCCCGCGGCCGGAGCGGCCGTCGAATCCAGGTTCGCCGGGACGACCCGGTGGGCCCGGTGGATCGAGTGGGCCCGGCGGGACCGCTGGGCCAGGGAGACCGGGCGGTGCCGGCGGGACCGCTGGGCCTGGCCGGCCGGGCGGTGCCGGCGGCCCGTCTCAGCCTTCTACCCGGCCGGCTCCCCGCCCGTCGATCAAACCGGCGCCGCGTCCCTCGTCGCCTCCACCGGACAACAAGCCGGGGCCGGGCAATTAGGCGCCATCGCGGCGGGAGCGATCGACATAAAGCGTAGCAAACTCGCCTTGTTTCTTGCGGCCATGGGGCTGGTCGTAGCGGCACGCGCCTCCAAGGGAGCCGAAGCCTGGATCGCCGACAGCGACCGTTACACGGGCATGCTGATCGACGTGCATCTCGCACACTCACCGGAGTACGGGTCCTCTCAGGGCCTGGCCCGCTATGACGACCAGATCGGGATTCCCACGCTGGCGGAGGAGCTGGCCGAACGCAGGGAGCGCGACGCCGTCGCCGAGAAGATCAAGGCGCAACTTCCCCGCGAAAAGAATCGCCACGTCGCCGAGGATATGCAGATCCTCATCCACGCGGTCGATCTCGACGACCGGAAAGAGGATTGGAGCAATGCCCGCGAGGTGCCCTTCATCAATGCGAGCCAACGGGTATTCGGCGGCCTGAGGATGCTGCTCGATGATCAGACGCCCGCGGCGCGGCGCCCTGCGGCCGTGGAACGGCTGAAAAAGTACGCCGGGGCCGAGAGCGGCTTCGCGCCCATCACCCAGATTTTGATCGAGCGGGTCAAGGAGCAGATGGCGAAGCCGGGCGTGATCTATCCGGCGAGAACCGAAATCGAAACGGATCTCGGGCGCAACTCGAGCGTCCTCGCAGAGATTCCGAAACTGTTCGAGAAGTACCGGCTGACGGGATGGGAGGACGCGTTCGCGGCCCTCAAGATGCAGCTGACCGGGTACGACACCTGGGTGCGCGAGAACCTGCTGCCGCACGCACGCACGGATTTTAGGTTGCCGCCGGAAAAATACGCGTTGAATTTCGAGGAGTACGGCATCGACATACCGCCCGCCGAGATATCGCGGATGGCGCACGCCGCATTCACGCAATACCAGTCGCAAATGGCGCCGATCGCCGCGAAGATCGCCCTCGAGCGCCATCTGCCATCGAGCGATTACCGCAGCGTCATCGCGGAGCTGAAGAAAGCGCAGCTCACGGGGGATGCGATTCTGCCGTTCTACGAAAAGCGCCTCAAGGACATCGAGGCGATCATCGTCAAAGAGCGCCTGGTGAGCCTTCCCGACCGGCCGGCGATCATCCGCCTGGCGACGGCGGCGGAAACCGCGCGTCAGCCGGCGCCGCACATGAAGCCGCCGCCTTTCCTCAACAACACGGGCCAGCGAGGCGAGTTCGTCCTGCCGCTCAACATTCCCTCCGCAACCGGCGGCGCCGAGGACAAGTACGACGATTTCACCTTCGACGCCGTGTCCTGGACGTTGACGGCCCACGAGGCTCGCCCGGGACACGAGCTGCAGTTCGACTCCATGGTCGAGCACGGCGTCTCGCAGGCGCGCGTGCAATATGCTTTCAACTCGACCAACGCGGAGGGGTGGGGGCTTTATTCCGAATATCTGATCGAACCCTACATTCCGTTGGAAGGACAGCTGATGACACTGCAGTTGAGGCTTCTGCGCGCGGCGAGAGCGTTCCTCGATCCCGAGCTGCAATCGGGACGGATCGACACCGCCGAGGCCTTCCGGGTGCTGCAGAAGGACGTGGTGCTGTCGCACGCATTTGCCGAAGAGGAGGTCGAGCGGTTTACGTTCCGCTCACCGGGCCAGGCCAACAGCTACTTCTACGGATACACGCGCCTGCTCGAGCTGCGCCGCGATACGGAAAAGGCGCTGGGCAAGAAATTCGACCAGAAGAAATTTCATGACTTCATCCTCGCGCAAGGGTTGTTGCCGCCGAATCTGATGCGCAAAGCCGTACTCGAGGAATTCGTTCCGGCCGAGTCGGGCGCCCGGAATTAACCCGCCGTGTCAGTCACCCCCGCACCGACCACGATTGTCTGCCCGAATTGCCGCGGGCCGATGCAGCCGCAGGAGTTCGATCGCCACGATGAGGGCACCGTCCGGGTGGATCTGTGCTTCGGCTGCGCGGGCATCTGGTTCGATCATCTGGCCAGCGTGCAGCTCGCGCCCGGCGCGGTGATCAGCCTGTTCAAGGAAATCTATGCGCACAAGGACGACGCGCGCCGGCCGAGGGAGAGCCGCCTCCAATGTCCGCGCTGCGACGACGCCCTCGTGCAGAGCTTCGACCTGGGCAAATCCGGCAGGTTTTCCTATTTCCGATGCGTGGGCGGCGATGGCCGATTCACACCATTCTTCCAGTTCCTGCGTGAGAAGCAGTTCGTTCGCACCTTGAACGCGGCCGAGCTGCAGCGCGTCCGCGCGCAGGTACGGCAGATCACCTGCTCCGAGTGCGGTGCCCCCATCGATCTGGAGCATTCGAGCGAATGCAAGTACTGCCATGCGCCCGTGTCCTTCCTGGATCCCGACGCGGTCGAGAAGGCGGTCAAGCTGTGGTCCGCCGCCGAGGATCGCCGCCACCTCGGTCCGACGCCCGGGGCGGTGGCGGATGCGATGCTCGCGCTCAGACTGCACCACGACGACAAGCCCGCTTCGGCGACAGCCGGTCTCACCAATGGAATCTTCATGGGCGGCATCGAGGCGCCGGGCAGCGGGCCCCGGCTCGGCCTCGATCTGGTCGCGGCGGGAATCCACGCCATCGGCCATCTGTTCGACGGCTAGGGTCGGGATCCATGCTTCCGCGCAGGTACACTCTCCGGCGGCTCGCGGCTGCGGCCGCTGTCCTGGATCTGGAAATCGACACGACCATCGCGCCGGCCTCGCTCACGACGCTGGTCGATTCCACTCTCATCGCCGGCCGATACCTGCGCGACACTGCAGATGAAGGATGAAGACAGTCCCGAGTTGACGGAAGCGTCGGAGGCGCCGGATTTCGCCGCGGCGCGCGAGCTATTTCTGGAATACGCGGCGCAGCTGCAAATCGATCTGTGTTTCCAGGGATTTGCCGCCGAGCTCGATCAGTTGGCCACCATGTACGCGCCACCCTCCGGGTGCCTGCTCCTAGCGCGGCGCGGCCGGCGTCCGATCGGCTGCGGCGCGATTCGCCGGCTGTCGGGCGATGCCTGCGAGATGAAGCGTTTGTACCTTCGGCCGCAGGCCCGGGGGACGGGGCTCGGCCGTACGCTGGCCGAGCGGCTGGTGAACCGGGCGAAGGCGCTGGGCTATGTGCGGATGTATCTGGACACGCTCGTCGACATGCATCCGGCGCGCAAGCTCTATGTTTCGCTGGGGTTCCGCGAGACCGCGCCTTACTATGACAATCCGCTGCCGGGCGTGGTTTACATGGAGCTCGATCTCGCGAACCCGAATCAGTGCGACTGCGCCTCGGGATCGGCGTTCGAATAGCGCTTGCCGGCCGCCGGGTCGACGGAGGCGTGGTCGGCCGCCGGCTTTTTCGGCGCTCGCCGCTCGCTCAACCTGGCTTCGGTCGCTTTGATTTTTGCGTCGACCCCGCGGATGCCGGGTTCGAGCGCTTCGGCGCGGCGGTAGTCGCGGAGTGCCTCGGGCAAACGCCCCGCGCGGGCCAGGGCGTCCGCCAGGGCCACGATCAGCGCGGGATCACCCGGATTCCAGCGGACCGCGTCGGAACAGGAGTCGAGATTCCTGTGCGCGTGGCAAAGCGCGGCGTAACGGGCACGCTCCCTTGCCGCGAATTGGTCCTCCGAGGCCGATGCAGCCTGTCCCGAGGTCACCCAGGCTGTGAACAGGAACAGCAGGGTCACGCACAGCGGCCGAGCCGCCGAGTTCGCGGCCCGAGGTGACTGCATGGTCCGAGGTGACCTCACGGTCCGATGTCCCTGACCAGTCTGATGCCGACGCTGCTGGTGCGATACTCGGCGGGGAAGCGATTTCGGTAGTCGGCCCGGACATAGGTGGGATTGCTGAACCACGAGCCTCCGCGAATTTCATGCAGGGAGCAATCGCCATCGGTCCATGCGCTGCCGTCGATGGGTGCGCCCGCATAATTCTCGTGCCAGCAATCCTCGGTCCATTGCAAGACGTTGCCCAGCATGTCGTCGAGGCCGAACGCGTTCGCCCTGAACGCCCCTACGGGCGCCGTGTAGACGTAGCCGTCGTCGCACGGAAATACGGCCCATCCGGGATAACGGCGTTCCGCGCTTTCATCCGCGACGTTGGCGTTCGCGCAGGCATCCTGACCGCCCGAGCTCCAAGGTTGCGGCGTGTCGGCGCCTGCTCGGGCTGCGTATTCCCATTCCGAGGCGCTCGGCAGGCGATAGCGATGCCCGGTCTTGGACGATAGCCATTTCGCGTAGGCCTCGGCATCGTTCCACGACACGCAGGTGACCGGGTGCGCTCCCGTTTGTGCGAATCCGGGCTGTTCCCAGCTGTCCGCGGGGCGATGTTTCCACTCGCCATCGTAGGTATCGCAGCCTTGCATGTCGCGGCCGGTCGCGGTGACGAATTGCTGGAAATTCTCGACGGTAACCGGGGCCGTCGACATGGCGATCGGATGGCCGATCACCACCCAATGCTGCGGCTGTTCATATCCGGGAGCACCCGCGGACCCTTGTTTGAATCGACCCGCGGGCAGCACCGTCATCTCGGGACAGGTGGGACAGTCGCGGATCGCGGTCCCGGCAATCGGGACTGCCACGGAGGGCGTCGCCGGCGCAGGCCGTCGAGACGAGTGCTGCACGAACAGCCAGAAGAATCCGGCGACCGACAGCGCCGCCGCGCTCCAGCCGATCGCGCGGATGGGTCCGCCGAGCCACCGGGCGCTCGGGCGCTGCGGCACGGGTTTCGCCGCCGATGACTTCGCCGTCGGCGGGATCCCGGGCTTAGGTATTGCGGCCGGCGGTATTGCGGCCGGCGGTATTGCCGCAGCTTCGCGCTCCGGCTCCCGGCTCGCCCTGGCCTCCGGCCTGGCCGCTTCCGCGCGCGCTTGCGCGGCACGCAAATCGGCCTCGAGCCCTGCTGCGGACTTTGCGCTCGCCTCGAGGGCGGTCTGGAGCGCCGTACGGTCCCGGGAGAGGCTCGCGATCTGAGCCTCGCGTTCGCCGAGCGCCTGCCGGAATTGCTCGAGGGCGGCATCGCGTTTGGCTATCGTCGCGCGCAAGGAGGTCAACTCGGCCAGGTATTGCTGCGCCTCGCGAACTGCCGCCAACGCCGCTTCGCGCGCGGCCTCTTCCGCTGCGACGCTTTCCGCCAGCCTCTGCTCGATTTCCCGGAGCTTCCCTTGTTCCGCCTGCAGTGAAGCGTGGGCGGCCTGCAAGTCGGCCGCCAGCGAGACGGCACGTTCTGCGGCGGCCGACTCCCCTTCCTTGGCCCGTTCGTAGGAGCGCGTCAGCGCCTCGAGGTTGGCGCCGCGCGCGGGCGTTCGCTGTTCGACCGAGCGCAAATGCCTGGCGAGGGCAGATAGATCGAGCTCGGAGGCGCGCAGCCCTCTGCGTGACTCGAGCTCCTTGCCGGTAGCGTTGAAATCCAAATCGACGACCACTTCATCCTCGTGCGGCTCCGGCTCGATCGCAGGCGGTACCGGCGGGTGGGCCGGCATCGATACGACGGTCGATGAGGCGGCCGGCGACGGGGCCGCCGGCGATGAGGGGGCCGGCGATGAGGGGGCCGGCGAGTCCGCGGGAGCCGGGTCCGGTGCGAGGTCCTGGCTCTCGTTCTGCGTGGCGCGCTCCAACGCCTCGAGGAGCAGAGCCTCAACGCGCGCGTATTCCGGCATCCGCTCGGTGGATTCCCGGCGCCTCAGGACGGCCAGGAGCTCCTTCGGCGATGCGCCGGTCGCGAGCAGCCGCCGGAGCCGGGCGAGAACATCCGAGTAGGCGATGCCTCGAGTCTCGAAGGCGCGCAGCACCTTCTCGAACATGGACGCCGCGGGGGAGGGTTTGGAGTTCATCGGATTGGCCATCGGCGTGTCGATCGCTGTTCCAGCGTCGCGGCAGGGATATTCATTACCTACTAGACTTTGGGTTCGCGGATTTGTTCTTGCCCGGAAGGCCGCCTCATGCCGGAGATCTACCGATTCATTGTGTCAACTCGGGCGCCGCCGGTCCACCCGCGACCGCGCGATTTGCCGGGAACCGAACGAACGAGGGCGCCTTATTCCGGCGTTTTCCCGCCGCCGATCTCCTCCGCGGCGCGTTGCAGGATCTTCGCGATCCGCTCCTGCTCCTCCGCCGAGCCGTGGCACTTGGCGGCCAGTGCCGCTTTGAGCGCCTGCCGCGCCCGCGTCAGGGACGCCGATCCGCCGCCGTCGGCGCCGAGCTCCTGCTCGCCGGCGCGCATGGCTTTGCGCAGGCTCTCCATCCTCTCCCCGACACGTCCGAACTGGGCGAACAAGGAGTCGGCGGCGGATCGATGTTCCTCCAGGTACCGGCGTCCCAGCTCGGTGATGTGATAGCGCTTGCGGGTGCCCTCGGTCTCGACGGTGGCGTGCTCTATTTCCTCGAGGTAGGTGAGCGCGGGGTAAACCATGCCGGGGCTGGGCACATAGAAGCCCTTGGATCGCTCGTCGAGCGCCTTGATGACCTCATAGCCGTGGCGCGGCTTGTCGGCCAGCAGACCGAGAATCAGCAGCTGCAGGTCGGAGGAAGCTAATTTGCGCCCCATGCCGAAACCGCGGCCGCCCAATTCGCCGCCGGTCGCGAACCAGCCGCCGAACCGGCCTCCAACGCCTCGGCCCCCGGGGGGCCTGCCGAAGAAATGGGAAAAATGATGATGATGATGACGATGCATGTCTAGCTCCTATAATCTATCGTAAAACCTATCGTATGATACTGTGCCTACATCTTACGATAATGTCAAGCGACCCAGCTCGGGGACGGCAGTGTGCCAAGGATCGGTTGCGGCGAGCCCCGAGTAGGGGCCTCGGATCGGCGAATGGGGAGGGTGAGCTTGGTCAGGCCGTGCGCTGCTCGTTTGACATTGACAGCAGAGGGTGTGGGCCGCAAAATACGCGGCTCATTTTGTGGAGGGGTACCCAAGCGGCCAACGGGGGCAGACTGTAAATCTGCTGGCTTATGCCTTCGTAGGTTCGAATCCTACCCCCTCCACCAAGAAGCGGGTTGAGGTTCGGTGCCAT
>DASYAC010000168.1:0-45538 GCA_036501585.1 Steroidobacteraceae bacterium | reverse complement strand
GCGGGCGGCACCGGCGGTACGGCGGCCGGTAGCGTCGGCGCGGCGTCGCGTCGGATCGGTGCAGACCTCTTCAACGGCAATTGCACGGCGTGTCATCAGCAAAGCGGGCAGGGCATCCCGGGAATTTATCCCAGTCTCGCGGGGTCCCCCACGGTCCTCGGCGATCCCAAGGCGCTGGCTCGTTGGGTGGTCAAGGGGCAGCGGGCTGCGTCGATGCCGCTGGGGGGCTATTCGACCTCGATGCCGCAGTTCGGCTGGCTCAAGGATGCCGACGCCGCCGCCCTGTTCACGTATCTTCGCTCGAATTTCGGCAACCATGCGCCGCCGGTGGATGCGGCAACCGTGGCGAGTGCGCTGGGAGAATGAATCCATGAACACGGCGGGAGCGGCGCGTAGGACCCGGGGCCTCCCCGGTTCTGCGGAAGGACGGAAAGATTGTAAATGTATATACTGCCCTCGCGTCAGAAATATGATATATGTGCAGAAAGGTCAATGCGCTGACAGAGGATGCGCTGACCGGGAATGCGAGGAATTGGGTTCCCGGTACTGAGAATTGGCGACGCGAGGCTGGCGTCACGGCATTCGGGGACTTTCTCAAAGGCTCTTCGGGGGATACAAATATGAACGCGGCTCAGATAGAAGCACCCATCCAGCACACTGGAATGAAAAACCGTTGGGCGCAGTTGGTCATGGGGATCATCTGCATGGCGATGGTGGCCAACCTGCAATATGGCTGGACGCTCTTCGTGAATCCGATGCACGACAAGTTCGGCTGGACCAAGGCAGCCATTCAGGTGGCGTTCTCTATTTTCGTGCTTTGTGAAACGTGGCTGGTTCCGGTGGAAGGCTGGCTGATGGATAAGTTCGGCCCGCGTCCGGTGGTGCTCGTGGGCGGCATTCTGGCGGGACTCTCCTGGGTCCTGAATTCTTACGCGACCTCGCTGGGGATGCTGTATTTCTCGGCCGTCATCGGCGGTATCGGCGCCGGCTGCGTATACGGAACGTGCGTGGGCAACGCGCTCAAGTGGTTCCCGGACAAGCGCGGTCTAGCGGCCGGGCTGACTGCCATGGGGTTCGGCGCCGGGGCCGCGCTGACGGTGATTCCGATCGCCAACATGGTGAAGGCAGGCGGCTACGATAAGGCATTCTTCAACTTCGGATTGATCCAGGGAATCGTGGTGGTGTTGATGTCGTTGTTCCTGATCCGACCGCCCATTACCGCGATAGTCGCTGCGCTCAAGGGCGCTGCGAATCCGATGAGCCGGCGCAATATCGGCCCGGCTGAAATGCTCAAGACCCCGGTGTTCTGGATGCTCTACCTGTGCATGGTTCTGGTCGCCTCCGGCGGATTGATGGCGGCTGCAGAGATTGGCCCGATTGCCAAGGACTACGGTGTTGCGACGACCCCGGTCACGGTGCTTTGGGCCACGCTGCCGCTCCTTACGATGGCCCTGTCGATCGATTCACTCGTGAACGGCTTCACTCGACCTCTCACGGGCTGGGTTTCGGACCATCTCGGCCGCGAGAACACGATGGTGCTGGTGTTCATCGTCGAAGGGGTGGCCATCTGGGGCCTGATGCAGTTCGGTCATAGCACTGCAGGGTTCTTGATCTTCGCACCGCTGATTTTCCTCGGCTACGGCGAGATCTTCTCGCTCTTCCCCGCGGCGAGCGGCGACACCTTCGGGCCGAAGTACGCGGCGACCAACAACGGTCTGCTGTACACCGCCAAGGGGACGTCTTCGCTGCTCATTCCGCTCGCCAACGTGTTGAAGGCCTCCGCCGGCAGCTGGGTGCCCGTGTTGTGGATCGCGGGCGCGTTGCCTATTCTCGCGGCCGTGCTGGCGAAACTCGTACTGTCTCCCATGCGCCGCAAGATGCTCGATCAGGTAGTGGCCGACCCCGTGGGGAAAGACGCACGGACGCAGACGGCGACGTAGCGATGCAGACGGCGACGTAGCGCGATGGCGCACGCAATGCCTCGCGCCGGCGGGAACCCGATCGATGCTCAATCGCGCCGCGCTGAATGGGGCCGAGCTGGGCGGCTGAGCGCGCGCTCCGCCTCTTCGAGACTCGTGAGCGGCGCCGAGCACGAGGTACCGGTGCAGACGTAGGCCACGGGATCGGGATCTCCGGCGATGCGATCGCCGCCGATCCGCTTCGCTGCGATCGCGGGCGGCAGATCCGCCGCATCGCCGGGAATCGCGAATATCAAGCGGCAACGGGAATGGTGCGCGCGGAGCGAGGACGCCCAGCGCCGGCTCTCGGCCGCCGCCCCGCGCACGATGACGATCTGCAGGGGCTCGAGGTAATCCTCCAGCGCGGCCAGAAGCGTCAAATGGGCTTGCGGGTGGCGCTCCATGGAGGTCCGTGCCGCCTTCAGCGTGCGCTCGGCAGCCTTAAGATAGCGCGGCTCCGCGAGCAGGTAACCGAGCCGGCACAGCACGGAGGCCGCGACGCCGTTCCCCGACGGCACCGACTCGTCGTTGAAGGTCCTGCTGCGATGAATCAGCGATTCATGGTCGGATGCGGTGAAGAAAAAGCCGCCTGACTCGGTGTCCTCGAAGCGGCTCAGGAGCACCTCCGCGAGCGCCCGTGCGAACTCGAGGTCGCGGCTTCGCCAGCGCGTCTGCAGCAGCTCGATGAGCGCCTCGGCAAGGAAGGCGTAATCGTCGAGATAAGCCTTGAGGTGCGCCCGACCGTCCTGGTAGGTGGCCAGGAGCCGTCCGTCGCGCCACATCGTGCGATGGATGAAGTCGACGGTACGGGTCGCGGCGTCGGCGAGCTCGGGCCGGTCGAGGATACGGGCGGCGATCGCCAGCCCCTTGATGGCGAGGCCGTTCCAGGCCGTGAGTATCTTCTCGTCCCGCGCGGGCCAGATGCGCAGATTCCTTCGCGCGAGCAACTTCGCCCGTGCCGACTGGATCAATGCGGCCGCGTCCGGCGTCGGCGCGTCCTGCGCCGCCGCGCGCACCGTGAGGTGCCAGGCCCCCTCGAAGTTGGGCGGCTGGTCGAGCCCGAAAGCGGGCGCGAATGCCCGATATTCGGCGGGACTCAGCGCCTGCTCGACTTCGGAGCGGCTCCACACATAGAACCTGCCCTCGTGCCCCTCCGAGTCTGCATCGACGCTCGAAAAGAATCCGCCCTCCGGGGAGTGCATGTCGCGCAGCAGCCAATCGGCGGTCTCCCCGGCGATGCGGGCGAACTCGGACTCGCCCGTCGTCGCGGCGGCGGCTGCATAGACGCCGAGCAGAGGTCCGTTGTCGTACAGCATTTTCTCGAAGTGGGGGATGGTCCAGGAAGCGTCGACCGAATAGCGTGCGAAGCCGCCCCCGAGCTGGTCGTAGATGCCGCCCTGGGCCATTCGCTTCAGCGTGAACGAGGCCATGCCGAGCGCGCCCTCGCGACCGGACGCGCCGTCACGAAGGCAGCGCTCGATGTTCTCGGGATGGGGAAACTTCGGAGCGCCGCCGAATCCTCCGAAGTGCGGGTCGAAAGAGCCGCGCAGGGCTTCGCGGGCGAGATCGAGGGGCGCATCGTCCAGCACGGCGTCGTGTTCGGGCGCCTTCGGCAGGATCTCGGCGAATGCGCCGGCCAGCCGCGCATTCTGTTCGCGGATCTCCTGCGGGTGGCCCTGATGGTACTCCGCCACGCGCCGCAAGAGCTCCTTGAACCCGGGCAAGCCATGACCGGCATCCCGGGGAAAATACGTGCCGCCGAAAAACGGCTGCCGATCCTCCGGACTCAGGAACATGGTCAGCGGCCATCCGCCGCCCCGTTGGGTGATGAGCTGCTGGGCGAGCTGATAGATCTTGTCGAGATCGGGGCGCTCCTCGCGATCGACCTTGATGTTGACGAACCAGCGGTTCATGAGCTCCGCGGTCGCCGGATCCTCGAAGGACTCATGCGCCATCACATGGCACCAATGACAGGCCGAGTAACCCACCGACAGCAGGATGGGCTTGTTTTCGCGCCGGGCCAGCGCGAGCGCTTGCTCGCCCCAGGGGTACCAGTCCACCGGATTGTCCGCGTGGGCGAGAAGGTACGGGCTGGTTTCGGCGGCGAGGTGATTGCGCATAGAATGCGCGCCATCTTAACTCCTGTGACCCGCCGACGCCGAGACCATGGCCGATACTGACACTCCCTCGGACCTGCCCGCACTGCGCCTGAAACGCAACGAAGATCGCCGCCTCGGAGCCGGGCATCTGTGGGTCTTCAGCAACGAAGTCGACACGCAGCAGACGCCCCTCGGCAAGTTCAAGGCGGGCGAGCTGGTGCGCGTGCTGGCGCACAACGATCGCGCCTTGGGACTCGCCTACGTCAATCCGCAATCGCTGATCAGCGCCCGGCTCCTCGAGACTTGGCGCATTCCCGACACCGGCTGGTTCGTCGAGCGGTTGCGTATCGCGCTCGCGCTGCGCGAGCGGCTGTACGAAGAGCCCTATTACCGGGCCGTTTATGGCGAGGCCGATGCACTGCCGGGACTGGTCGTGGATCGCTACGGCCTCAAGTGCGTGGTGCAGATCGGTACCGCGGGCATGGAGCTCTTGAAGCAGAATATTCGCGACGCGGTGATCGAGGTGTTCGGCTGCGAGACGCTGGTTTTCAAGAACGACAGCGGTGCGCGCGAGCTCGAGGGCCTGCCGTCGTATGTCGAGACCGTCAAGGGCAATGCCGGCGAGGCGGGCGTGGTCAGGGAGGGAGGTCTCATCTTCGAGGTGCCGCTGATCGAGGGACAGAAGACCGGTTGGTTCTTCGATCAGGCCTTCAATCGCAATGCCTTGACCAAGTACGTCTCGGCGAACGCCCGGGTGCTCGATGTATTCAGTTACGTCGGGGCCTGGGGGCTGCGGGCGGCGCACGCCGGGGCGGGCGAGGTCACCTGCGTCGACAGCTCGGCCGCGGCGCTCGATCTGGCGCTCCGCAACGCCGCGCGCAACGGGTCGAAGATCGCCGTGCGCAAGGGCGACGCCTTCGACGTCCTCGAGGCGCTCGCGCGGGAGCGTGCGCAATTCGACATCGTGATCGTGGATCCTCCGGCCTTCGCCAAGCGCAAGAAAGACGTGCCGAAGGCGCTGGCGGCCTACAAACGGTTGAACCAGCTGGCCGTGCAGCTCTTGTCCGCGGACGGCATCCTGGTGTCCTGCTCGTGCTCCCAGCACATCGGCGCCCCGGAGCTGCAGGACGTCATCGCCAAAGCGGCGCGTGCCGCGCGCAGGCACCTGCAGGTGCTGGAAGCGGGCGGCCAGGCGCCGGATCACCCGGTCCATCCCGCCATTCCCGAGACGCGCTACCTCAAGACCTATTTCTGTCGTGTGACCGACAGTTTAAAGTAACGCCATGTTGACCTATCCCCACATCAATCCCATCGCCATTTCCATCGGTCCCCTGTTCGGCATCGGCCCGCTCAAGATTCATTGGTACGGGATCATGTACCTCATCGGCTTCGTGGCGGCGTGGCTGCTCGCGCGCCATCGGGCGCGCAAGCCCGGCTCGACCTGGACGGCGCTCGACATCGACGATCTCATCTTCTACTGCGCCATGGGCGTCATCCTCGGCGGCCGCATCGGGTGGTGCATTTTTTACGGCCACGACGTGATTGCCGAGAACTGGCTCAATATCTTCCACATCTGGGACGGCGGCATGTCCTTCCACGGCGGCATGCTGGGCGTCATGGCGGCTGTCTGGCTGTTCGCGCGCATCAAGAAGAAGCACTTCGCGGACGTGCTGGATTTCGTGGCTCCGCTTCCCGGCATCGGGCTCATGGCGGGCCGGTTCGGCAATTTCATCAACGGCGAGCTGTGGGGAAAGCCGACGACGCTGCCTTGGGGATTTCGCGTGATGGATCCCGACGGCCAGATGGTCGTCCGCCACCCCTCCCAGCTCTACGAGGCGACGCTGGAGGGACTGGTACTGTTCCTCGTCCTGTGGTGGTTCACGAGCAAGCCGCGGCCGCGATTGGCGCCTACCGGGCTTTTCCTGGTCCTATACGGATTGGCGCGCTTCACGGTCGAGTGGGTTCGCTTGCCGGATGCCAACATCGGCTATCTGGCGGGCGATTGGTTGACCATGGGGATGCTCCTCACCATGCCGATGATTCTGGTCGGCGCGATCACCATGGCCTTTGCCTATCGGCGCGACCAGCCGAGCGGCAATCTGGGCGCCGTCAAGGCCTAGGATCGCTCGCGTGCGGCAATATCTCGATTTATTGCGCCACGTCCGCGATCACGGCGCGTCCAAGGGCGATCGCACCGGGACCGGAACCAAGAGCGTGTTCGGCTACCAGATGCGCTTCGATCTCGCCGCCGGCTTTCCCCTGGTGAGCACCAAGCAGCTGCACCTGAAGTCCATCATTTACGAGCTCCTGTGGTTCCTCCGCGGCGACACCAACATCGGCTATTTGCGCGATCACGGCGTGAGCATCTGGGATGAGTGGGCCGATGTCCACGGGGACCTGGGACCCGTGTACGGCAAGCAGTGGCGCAGCTGGCCGACAGCCGGCGGCGACGTGGACCAGCTCGCGAACGTCGTCGAGCAAATCAAGAAGAACCCGAACTCGCGGCGGCTGATCGTGAGCGCATGGAACGTGGGAGAGCTCGACCGGATGGCACTTCTGCCTTGTCATGCGCTGTTCCAGTTCTATGTCGCCGCCGGGCGTCTATCCTGCCAGCTCTATCAGCGCAGCGCCGACGTGCTGCTGGGCGTGCCCTTCAACATCGCCTCCTATGCGCTGCTCACTCACATGGTGGCGCAGCAGTGCGACCTCGCCGTGGGCGATTTCGTCTGGACGGGCGGCGATTGCCATCTGTACCTGAATCATCTGGCGCAGGCGGATCTGCAGCTCTCGCGCGAGCCGTATCCGCTGCCCGAGCTCCTCATCCGTCGGCGTCCGCCGACACTGTTCGACTACGATTTCCCGGATTTCGAGATCCGAAACTACCGCTGCCATCCGCCGATCAAAGCTCCCATCGCCGTATAGACCCACACTGAAGGCCAATGAAACAAGCACAATCGATGATCGAAGTCCGCAACTCTCCCGTCCATGGCGCCGGCGTATTCGCGCTGCGCCGGATCAGAAAAGGTACGATCATCGTCGAGTATCTCGGCGACCGGGTCAGTCACGAGGAAGTGGACGAGCGCTATGCGGACAAGCTGGAGACCGACAGCCACACGTTCCTGTTCACGGTCGATTCCAAGATCGTCATCGATGCCGGCCGGAACGGCAACGAGGCGCGATTCATCAATCACGCCTGCGATCCCAACTGCGAGAGCACCATCAAGAACAAGCGGGTGTTCATCGAAGCCATCCGCACGATCCAGCCGGGCGAGGAGTTGAGCTACGACTATGCGATCGGGCGCGATTCGGACGACGCGCCCAACGTCGACGAGATCTTCGCCTGCCGTTGCGGCGCGGCGAATTGCCGCGGGAGCATGCTGGAGCCTCGCAAGAAGCCTCGGGTCCGGGCCAAAGGCCGCGCCGCCGCCCGCAAGAAATCTGCCGCGGGCTCGCGCGGCAGGGGTGCGTCGCGCACCAAGAGGTCGCAGCGCGGCAAGGCAGGCGCACGTTCCGCAGCAACGTCCGGCAAAGCGCGCCCAGGACGACGAGCGGGCGCGGCGGCCGCCGGGGCCAGGGCGCGAACGTCGAAGCCGTCCGCGCGCCGTGGACGCTGACGGCGCCGTTTGCGCCGACGAACTGATAGAAAGCCTGCGCGCGGACGGCATCGCCGTCCGCGACCGATACCTGAGCGCATCGCATCTCGAGGCGCTGAACGGCTGCGCGGCGGCGCGCCGCGATCGCGGCGATTTCTCGCAAGCGCGGATCGGAACGGGCAAAGGCCTGCAACGCCGTGCGGATATCCGCGGCGATTCGATTTGCTGGCTCGAGGAGCCGTTGTTTGCGCCCGAGCGGCGACTTTTGGCGCTGTTCGAGAACATGCGTCGACACCTCAATCAAGGTCTGTTTCTCGGTCTCTACGACCTCGAGCAGCACTACGCGTGCTATCCCGCCGGCGCCGGCTATGCGCGCCACATCGATCAGCCGCGCGGACGCGGAGCTCGCCGGCTGTCCACGGTCGTCTACTTGAACGAGCGCTGGCGCGAATCGGACGGCGGAGTGCTCCGCTGCGCCACCGACGGCGGCGACTTGCGCGAGATCGAGCCCGTGGGCGGCCGGCTGGTGCTGTTCCTGACCGAGGGGCGGGAGCATGATGTGCTGCCGACCTCGCGCGAGCGGTTGAGCATCACCGGCTGGTTTCTCGGGCGGCAATAGCGCGGTCTGCGCCGGCAGCGTGCGGTGTGCGCTGCGAGGGACTCGCGCGCTCTGCGCCGATACCGTGTGGTCTGCGGGGCGAGGCGCTCGCGCGCGCTGCGCCAATACCGTGCGGTGTGCGCGGCGGGGCGCTCGCGAACGCAGCGTCCTTTCCTTCGGCACGTCCGCCGCGGCGCCGGGGGGGCTGCCGGAGTGGCATGAATGTTGCTGGACACCACTCGTGTACACTATGCATCAACCAGCCGCGCCAGGGACATTGCGCGCGGCGGCTCCCGCTCCCGACCGAAGATCACGCATGCGATTGCCGTCGCTCAAATTTCTGAAGACCTTTCAGGTTGCCGCGAAGCTCAAGAGCTTCAAGGCGGCCGCGGAAGAGCTGTTCCTCACCCCGTCGGCCGTCAGCCATCAGATCAAGGCGCTGGAGGAACAGCTGGGGGTCGCATTGTTCGAGCGCGGCGTGCGGACGCTCACGCTCACCGATGCCGGAGCGCATTACCTCGATCACATCAGCGATATCTTCTCGAAGCTCGAGTCGGTCACCGAGCAGCTTCGGGTCAGATATGGGCGAAGCATCATCCGGCTGAACGTACCCGCTTTTTTCGCGAATGCCCTGCTCCTGCCGCGGCTGGCGTCGTTCACGCAGGAGCGCGAAGAAACCGACATTCGCATCGAAACGACGGCCCACACGCCAAAGACGCATCCGCCGGAAGCCGATCTCTCCATCGTGGTCGGTACGGGACCCTGGGAAGGGCTGACGGTCCACGAGCTGTTCGCGCAGAGCTTCATCGCGGCCTGCTCGCCGAGCTTCCTGGTCGAGAATCCGATCGAAACCTACGAGGATTTGAACGGTAAGAATCTGCTGCTCCATGAAGAGCGCCGCGACGCCTGGGAGCGCTGGGCGCTGGGCCTGAAGATCGCTCCCATCAAGCCGAATCGCCTGGTACGTCTCAACACCATGTCGGCGCTGGTGCTCGCGGCCGAACAAGGCGTCGGCGTCGCGCTCGTCCCCTCCCGCCTCAGCGCGGACCGGTTCGCCGCGGGCGGACTGGTGAAGCTGTTCTCGGAAGAGCTGACCACCAACGAAAGCTATGTCCTGTTGCATCGTCCGCAGGATGGCGAGCGCGAGGATCTGCAGGAGCTCACCCGCTGGATCTTGAACGAGTGCCGGACGGGCTGAGCGAATCGAGGGGATTCGTCTGACATAAGGGGCTGTCGAGCTTTCCAGCCGGTGGTCTCAAGCTTTCCGGCTCTCTGCCGATGAAGACCGGATGGCCCTCCCTGCACCCGATCGCACACCGTCGGCGGAGGCTCCGGCGCTCGAGTTCCTGAGCCGCATCGGTCAGGACGTGTCGCGCGGACCCCTGAATCTGCCGTGCTTTCCGGACATCGTCCCGCGGGTGCGCGGCGCGATCAACGACCCGCGCAGCACGCCCGACGACCTGGTGCGCATCGCGGGTACCGAGCCGCGGCTGGCGGCCCGCCTGATCCAGACGGCCAACTCCGCGGTGTTCAATCCCTCCGGCAAGCCGCTGACGAACTTGCGCCAGGCGGTGACCCGACTGGGGCATCATTTGGTGCAGTCGGTGACGATGGTGTTCGCCGTTCAGCAAATGAAGGCCGAGGCCTCGCTCCGGCCGGTGGCGAAGCCGCTGTCGGCTCTCTGGGAAAAGAGCATCGCCGTGGCCTCGATCTGCCAGGTTCTGGCCGACCAGCTGAAGGTGCCGCCCGACAAGGTGGTTCTGACGGGCTTGCTTCACGGCATCGGACACTTCTACATCATGGTCCGCGCGGCCGAACCCTCGAGCGGACTCGAATACGAGGAGCTGCCGCCCGAGGTGCTCGCGGACCGCCATCCCGAGCTCGGGCGGATGGTGCTGGAGAAATGGAACTTCGAGCCGGTGGTGTGCGAGGCCATCGCCAGACAGAACGACTACGCGCGGTCATCCACCCGGGCCGCGGACATCGCGGATGTGGTGATCGCAAGCGTGGTGCTGGCCGAATCGCTGCTGGACGGCGCCGGCGATCTCACGCGATGCGTGGGCGTGACCGCCTTCGAACGTCTCGGATTGGGGCACAAGGAGCTGGCGGCCATCCTGAAGCATACGGAGTATCGGTTGGTGTCGTTGCGGGAGACGCTGGGGTGTTGAAGTGCGAAATCGCATAGCATTGCGGTCATGGAAATCGTGGTCGCAGTTTCGGAAAACGACGTCATCGGCCGCCGCAATCAGCTTCCCTGGCGCCTGTCCGCGGATCTCAAGCGCTTCAAGGCGCTGACCATGGGACATCCGATCCTCATGGGCCGCAAGACCTACGAGTCGATCGGCAAGGCGCTGCCCGGCAGGGCCAATATCGTTCTGAGCCGATCGGCAAACTTCGCTCCCGCGGATTGTACCGTGGTATCGACCGTCGATGCGGCACGCCGCGAGGTGGCGGGCGGCGGTCCGGGCCTCATGATCATCGGCGGGGCTCAGATCTACCGGGAATGCATCCTGTTCGTCTCCAAGATCCACCTGACCCTGGTGCATACCCGGATCGAAGACGGCGACGCGTTCTTCGACGCATGGCGCGGCGCCGAATGGCATGAGACGTATCGCGAAGCGCACGAGGCGGACGAGAGGAACTCCGCCGCCTACACCTTCCTGACGCTGGCAAGATCCGGAATCGGCGCGAGCCGGGACTCGATTTCGCGCTCGGCGCGGGCATAATCGACCTCGCCGAGCGTCGGGACCCCTTTGCAGAGCTCCTCGAGCAGCCGCGATTGGACGGCGCCGCGCTCGGCGGCGACGCGGTACGGGATTTCATGATGGAACATGACCATGGAGTACCGCGGGATGAATCGGTCCGGAAAACGCCGCTCGAGCTCGAGCGCAAGCGACCGCTGCATCAAGAAGCCGCGGTCCGCCACGCGTTCCCGCATTTCCAGGTAATTCTCCAGCGCCATGTCCGCGATCGCATCGGTATTCGGCTTGCGGCGCGCAAAGAACTCCGCGAACACGGCTTCCCAGGATTCGAAGCGGCCCGCGCAAGCATCGAGCTCCACGCAGTCCTCGAAGCAGCAGTTCATCCCCTGCCCGTGGAAGGGAACGATGGCATGCGCGGCATCGCCGATGAGCGCGGCGGCGCTGCGCACATGCCATCCTTGGGCGTACACCGTGCCCAGGAAGCCCGTCGGATGACGCTCGAATTCGGCCACGCAATCCGGCATGAGCGGGCGTACGTCCGGAAAGCTCGTAGTGAGGAACCGGTCCACGTCTTGCGGTGAGCTGAGGCTGGCGAAACTCGAGGGGCCTTGCGCGGGCAGGAACAAGGTGGCCGTGAAGCTGCCGTCGCCGTTGGGCAGCGCTATCAGCATGTAGCCGCCGCGGGGCCAGATGTGGAGGGCCTCGCGCTCCATCCGGTAGCCGCCGCGCGGACCCGCCGGAATGGTCAACTCCTTGTAGCCGTGCTCGAGAGGGGCCTCGCGGGCCTCGATCAGGCCCGCGGCCGCCATTCGCCGGCGCATCAACGAGCCGGCGCCGTCGGCCGCCAGGAGCGGGTGCATCGGAACGCGGATTTCCCGGCCGCTGCGCAGGTCCTCGAAGCGGGCGATCTCGTTGCCGAAATCCGGCTCCGTCATCCGGTGTTCGAATTTCGCCTCGACGCCCGGCAGCCGCAGGGCCGCGTCGAGGAGCGCGGCATTGAGCCGCTGCCGGGAAATCGAGTAAATCACCTCGCCCGGGCGTCCCCCATAGGGCTGCAGTGCCGCAGATCCGTCCGGCTGATGCACGAATCTGCCGCGCATCGGAATGAGCGTGCTCGCGAGCCCCTCGAGTACGCCGGCCATTTCCAAGGCGTGCATGCCGCGCTCTGCGAGGGCGAGGTTGATCGATCGGCCCGATTCGCCCGCGCTCGAGCGCGGATCCGGCCGGCTGTCGTAAAGCGTCACTGCGAATCCGCGCCGTTGAAGGAGAACGGCGAGCAGCGCGCCGGTCGGTCCGGCACCGACGATGCTGACCGCACCGTTCCGCGGGCTCATCGAAGGGTTTCGAGCGCGCGCGCCAGGGACTCCACGGCCGCGAACACGTCCTGAAACGAGTTGTAGAGCGGTGCGGCCGACAAGCGCAGCGTGTCGGGTTCGCGCCAGTCGCCGACCACGCCTTCGTCCGTGAGCCTCTCATAGCAGCGTTTGGCCGCGGCCCGAGGAAGAAGGATCCGAAGGCTCAACTGGCTTCCGTGCTCCGCCGCCACCCGAGGCGTAACGATATCGACGGCGCCCGGCAGACGCGCCTCGATCGAGCGGCGCATGTAAGCCGTCAGCGCCAGGGACTTCTCGCGCAGGCGGCGCATCCCCGCTTTTTCGAACACCGCGAGCGAGGCAAGAAGCGGGGCCGTGGACAGCACCGGAGGATTGCTGATCTGCCAGCCTTCCGCGCCGGGAATGGGATCGAAGTGCGGCCCCATCTCGAAGCGCGCGGCCTTGTCGTGTCCCCACCATCCTGCGAAGCGCGGCAGATCGCGCCGATTCGCGTGACGCTCGTGCACGAAGCAGCCGCCGACCGCGCCGGGGCCCGCGTTCAGATACTTGTACGAGCACCATACCGCGAAATCGACATTCCAATCGTGCAGGGCGAGCGGCACATTGCCGACGGCGTGCGCCAGGTCGAGGCCCACGGCGGCGCCCACGCTGCGCGCCGCGGCGACCAGCGGCTCGAGCTCGAGCAGCTGCCCGGAGAGATATTGCACGCCGGGCAGGAGCACGAGCGCCAGGCGCGATCCCTCGCGCTCGATGCGCTCGGCGACGTCCTCGGTTCGAAGCGTCTGCTCTCCCGGGCGGGGCTCGATCTCGATCAAGTGGTCGCGAACGCTCAGCCCGCGGAACTCGAGTTGCGAAGCGACGGCATAGCGATCCGACGGGAATGCGGATTTTTCGATCAAGATCCGGGTGCGCTCACCCAAGGGTCTGAAGAAACTCACCATCATCAAGTGCAGGTTGACGGTGAGCGAGTTCATCGCAACCACTTCACCCGGGCCCGCTCCGGTCAGCGAGGCCAGCCCCGAGGCTGCCCGCTCGTGATACGGGATCCAGGGCCGCTCGGCGGCGTGGTGTCCCAGGACCGCCAGGCGCCGCCAATCGGCGAGCTCCTGCTCGACGTAGGTCTTCGTGGACTCGTGCTGCAGTCCGAGCGAGTGGCCGCACAGATAGGTCAGCCTTTTGCCGGAGCGGTCGTGAGGATGGTGAAATTCGGCCGCAAGGGCCTTCAAAGGGTCGCGCGCATCGAGCTCTGCCGCACCCGCCGAGGTGAGATCGAGGGCGGCGTTCAGAGGGGACTCGAGCGGCCCGGAGAGGGTGCCGGCATCACGGTGCCGCACACCTTGCAGGTACGGCGCTCGGCGCTCGAGAAGAACCGCGAGAAGATGCCGGGCAGCTGCGTCACGATATCGTGTACCGCCACGCGCTCGAGGTACAGGCAATTGCCGCAGTTCTCGCAATACCACGAGAATCCGTCCAGCTCCTCGGGCCGCCGCCGTCGCTCCACGACGATGCCCACGCTCCCGGCGGGGCGCTGGGGCGAATGCGGAATCTCGGAAGGAAGCAGAAACACCTCCCCGGCGCGGATCGGCACCTCCGTCACGCGGCCCGACTGAATGGTTCGAAGCACCATGTCGCCCTCGATCTGGAAGAAGAATTCCGGACCCGGATCGTGATGGAAATCCTTGCGCGAGTTCGGCCCGCCCACCGCCATCACGATGAATTCGCTGTCCTCGAACAGGAGCTTGTTGCCGACCGGCGGCTCGAGCAATTCTCGATTGCGGTCGATCCACGCGCGCAGGTTGAAGGGCGGCATGATGTGCATGGGTCCATTATAGCGAGGCCGTGAAACTTCGGCCCCCGTCGGCGTGTCGATAAGTCGTACGGAGGTATTCATGCGGCCTGCGGCCCTACAAACTGCCGTTTATTTGACAGTGGCCGCGTGCAGCTTCGCGCGCGGCGCTCATGCGGCGATCGCGCCCCCTCCGCCGCCCGCGATCGCCGGCAATCCGCGGGCGGCGGTCTGGAAGGCTCAGCGCGTCGAATTCTTCTACGTGGGCCGCACGTCGCGCTATTCATGCGACGGGCTGCGGGACAAGGTGCGCGCCATGCTCATCGATCTCGGGGTTCGCCGGGATCTCAACGTCGCCGCGATCGGCTGCCCCGGCTACGATCGGGTGTCGGGGGGCGCCATGGGGCTTCGGCTCAAGATCGATTTTTCCTCGGCTGCGCTGCCCACGGCCGGCGCAAGGCCCCTGCGCGAGGGCGATCTCGCCGCCGTCGATGCCCGTTTTCAATCGTTCAGAATCGAGAGCGACGCGTTTCGCAATATGGGCATCGGCGACTGCGAGCTGGTTCAGCAGTTTGCACAGCAGCTCTTGTCGAAGCTCACGGTCCGCGATGTGCATCAGGACATCGTTTGCGTTCCCTATCAGCCGAGCGCGAGCCGGTTCCTGGTGCGCGGGGAGATATTGAAGCCGCTGCCGGCGGAGGAGCAGCGCGCGCTGCGTCCAGGTACCGCCCGCTGAGTCATTCCCCCGGCGCGAGGCCGGACGACACGCACGCCACCTGAACCGGCGCCGCGTCGGGTACGTCCAGCCGCAGCGCCGTGAGGCTCCCCCCCCAGACGCAGCCGGTGTCGAGCGCGGTCACGTCGGCGTTTCGAAAGAAGCCCAGGGTCGACCAATGTCCTACCACCAATCGAGTCCCGCGCCACGGGGCGTCCGGAATCTCGTACCAGGGCATCAGCGATCCGCTCTTCGCTTTCCTGGGCGAGCCCTTGGCGCGAAGGTCGTACCGGCCGTCGGCATGCACGTAGCGGAGCCTGGTGAAGCAATTCACGATGTACCGCAGACGCTCGGCGCCCTGGAGAGTCTCGTCCCAGCGCGTGGGTTCGTCGCCGTACATGTGTTTGAAGAGCTTCGACGGATCCCGGCGCAGGGCCTGCTCGAACTCCCGGGCGCAGCGGCGGGCCGCCGGCATATCCCATTGGGGCGACAGCCCGGCGTGCAGCAGGCAAAGGTTGAGCGCGGGATCCTCGACGCAGAGCGGCAGGTGTGCGAGCCACTCGAGCAGGCCGTCGCGATCGGGAGCGGCGAGCACCTCCGAGAGCGTGTCGCCGCGTTTCTCCCTGCCGAATCCGTGAGCCACGGCGAGCAGGTGCAAATCGTGATTGCCCAAGGTCACCGAGGCCGCCTCGCCCAGCGCGCGGACGCGCCGGAGCACCGCAAGCGAGGCGGGGCCTCGATTCACCAGGTCGCCGACGAACCAGAGACGGTCCCGGTCCGGCGAGAAGCGCAGAGCGGCGAGCAATCGGCCGAGCTCGGCGTCGCAACCCTGCACGTCGCCGATTGCATAGAGCGCCATCCGGGAATCACCGGCCCCGCGCCCGGGCCTAGTGCAGCACTCCGGGCATCGCGAGACGGAACGGCGCGATGGGGGCGTCGAATTGCTGCCCGTTATCGGCGACCATTTGATAGCTCCCTTGCATGGTGCCGACCGGGGTCTCTATGACCGCGCCGCTCGAGTAGCGAAAGCCCTGGCCCGGCTTCAAGTAGGGTTGCTCGCCGACGACGCCGTCGCCGCGGGTCTCCTTCACGTTGCCGTTCGCGTCGGTGATGATCCAGTGACGCGTGAGGAGCCGCGCCGGCACCTGGCCTTCGTTGCGTATCGTGATCGTGTAAGAGAACACGAAGCGCTTGTCGCGAGGATCGGATTGCTCCTCGATGTAGGCGGTTTCGACTTCCACGCTGATGCGATGTTTTCCGGGTTCGGAGGTCATGGCTCGCGTTGCGTCAGCTCAAGCGCACCGCGAGCACGTCGCAATGCGCCGCGTGCAGCACGGTATCCTCGGTGAAGTTGACGAGAATCGCGAGGCCATGGCGCTCGCGGCTTCCCAATACGATCAGATCCGCACGCTCTTCCTCGGCGACGCGCAGAATCTCCGCCTTGGTGTTGCCCATCTCGACCCGCCCTCGCGCCTTCGACCCCGCGATGAGCTGCTCGATCCGTGCGCGCGAGCGCTCCTGAAGCTCCTGCTCGATCGCCATCGAAGGCATCAGCGTTTCGCCCATGGGCTCGACCGGCGCGTAATCCACGACGTGGAGTGCGACGAGGGAGGCATTCGAATGCGAGGCCAGGTCGCGGGCGGCGTTGAACACTCTTTCGCTGCCCTCGGACAGATCCAACAGCGCCAGCACTTTTCGATAATCGGCCATCCGATCGAGTATAACGGAGTGCGGGACGATTCGACCGCTTTGTGTCAGGGGGCGGCGGCGTTTTGACAGTAGCGCGCCGCCAGTCGCCCGAACTCCGCCGGCTCGAGCGTTTCGGGACGGCGCTCCGGATCGATGCCGCAGGATTCGAAGTCGGGCTCGCGAAGAAGGCTCTTCAGGCCGTTGCGCAGGGTCTTGCGGCGATGAGAGAACGCCGTGGTGACCAGGGTTCGGAGCGCCGCATCGCTGCCGATGGCGAACCGCGGTCCGGGAGTGGGACGCACGCGTATCACCGCGGACCAGACTTTGGGCGGCGGTTTGAATGCCCCGGGTCCCACGTCGAACAGGCGCTCGGCCGCCGCGTACACGCCGAGCATCACCGTCAGCCGTCCGTACTCCTTGCCGCCCGAGGCGGCGGTCATGCGATCCACGACTTCCTTCTGGAGCATGAAGTGCATGTCGGCGATGGCGGAACGCTGGCTCAGGAGGCGAAAGAGCACGGGTGTGGAGATGTTGTAGGGTAGATTCCCAACGACCCGCAAGGGCGGCCCGTCCCCGCGCAGCTTCTCGAAGTCGGTCTCGAGCACGTCCTCGGCATGCACGCGCACCCGGCCCTGTCCCCGGGGGTCGGCCCGCAGGGCCTCGGCGAGATCGCGGTCGATCTCGATCACGTCCAGCGCCTTCGAGCGCTCCAGCAGCCCCCAGGTGAGCGCACCGCGGCCGGGTCCTATCTCCACGAGGCGCTCGCCGGCTCTGGGCGCCACCGACTCTATGATGCGGCGAATCACCGCAGGGTCGTGCAGGAAATGCTGGCCGAAGCGCTTACGAACCACCATGGCCCGCGCCCGCCAAATCCACCGCCAGCCTCAACGCGGCGCGCAGGCTTCCCGTGTCCGCTTTGCCCGTCCGGGCCAGGGAGAGCGCGGTGCCATGGTCCACGCTGGTGCGCAGAATGGGGAGCCCCAGGGTGACATTGACCGCATGGCCGAATCCGTCGTGCTTGATGACCGGCAGCCCTTGATCGTGGTACATGGCGACGATCACGTCCACCGAGCTCAAGGATTGCGGCGCGAAGGCCGTGTCGGCGGGGATCGGGCCGCGCAGATCGAGCCCCTCCCGGGTGAGCTCGTCGATCACGGGTCCGATCACGTCGATTTCTTCGCGGCCCAGGTGTCCGGACTCGCCGGCGTGCGGGTTCAACCCGAGTACTCCGATACGCGGCGAATTCAGCGCGAAATGCCGTTCGAGATCGGTGGCGACGATTTTCAGCGTTGCGCGCAGGCGCTCCGGCGTGATGGCCTTGGGCACGTCGGCGAGGGGCAGGTGAGTCGTTACCAGCGCGACCCGAAGCTTGCCGGCTTGCAGCATCATCACCGGCAATGCCGCGCGGGTGCGCTCGGCCAGGTACTCCGTATGCCCCGTGAACGCAAACCCGGCCTCCATCATCGTGCTCTTTTGCACCGGAGCCGTCACCATGGCGGCGAATTCGCCGTTCATGCAGCCGTCGCAGGCGCGATCCAGCATCTCGATGACGTAGGCGGCATTGCCCGGATCGAGCTCACCCGCCTTGACCGGACGTCGGGTCGGTACGTGCAGTACCTTGAGCGTGCCCGCGCGATGAGAGGAGGCAGCCCGGGACGGGTCATAGGCCTCGAGATGAAGCGGCAAGCCGAGCGCCGCGGCGGTGGACGCCAACAGCGATTCATCGCCCGCCACGACCAGGTCGGCCTGCCAATCGCTTTGGGCGAGGGTCACGCAGGCGTCGGGTCCGATGCCTGCCGGCTCTCCCGAAGTGACGACGATGCGGGGCAGGTACAGAGGTCCCTACATCTTGACTTCGACGAACGCTTCGTCACGAAGCCGGCGCAGCCAAAGCTCGGTCTCCTCGTCCGCCTTGCTCTCGCGGATGGCCGCGAAGGCCTTCTGGCGGCGCACGTCGTCGGTGCTGTCGTAGGTGCGGGTGCCGAGCATCTGCACGATATGCCAGCCGTAGCGTGTCTTGAACGGCTGGCTGATCTCGTTCACCTTGAGATCTGCGATCGCCTTGTCGAATTCGGGCACGAACGTACCGGGTCCCGTCCATCCAAGATCGCCGCCGTCCGGTGCCGACCCGGGATCTTCGGAGGTGGCCGAGGCGATGCCGGCGAAATCCTCGCCGTTCAAGATGCGCTGGCGGAGCTTGGCGAGCTTTTCCCTGACTGTCGCATCGTCGTCCAGCTCATTGGGCTTCAGGAGAATGTGCCGTACATGGATCTGGTTCACGATGACCTGGGCCTGACCGCTCCTGCGCTCGTTGAGCTTCACGATGTTATAGCCGCTGGGGGTCCGCACCGGGGCGCTGACCTCGCCCGGCTTCATCTTGGTGACGAGCTGCAGGATGAACTCCGGGAGCTGGGATCCTTTGCGCCACCCGAGCTGGCCGCCGTCGAGCGCCGTCTGGGCGTTCGAGTTCGCGATCGCCAATTGCCCGAAATCCTCGCCCTTGGCGGCGCGCGCGGCGATTTCGTTCGCCTTCTTGGTGATGGCCTCGAACTGCTCCGGGGTGGCTGCCTGGGGGAGCGACAGCAGGATGTGCGATATGTTGAACTCGTCGGTGGCCGCCTGTGACGCCTGGCGCGCCAGAAACTGTTCGAGCTCGTGCGGCGACACGTTGATGTGCGCGATGACGTCGCGCTGGCGCAGCGTGCTCAAGGTGAGCTCCTTGCGCATGCTCTCGCGGTATTGCTTGTAGTCGACTCCCTGGGCGGCCAGCGCGGTCGGCAGCTGGTCGAAGGGGATCTTGTTGCGCTGTGCGATCTCCTGAAGCGCTCCGTTCAGCTGCTCATCGGAAATGGTCAGGCCGACGTGCTTGGCCCGCTGAGTCTGGATCTCCTGAAGGATCAGACGCTCGAGCACCTGTTGCCTGAGAACGCTCTCGGGGGGAAGCTCGACTTTCTGTTCCTGGAGGCGCTTGGTGACCGCCTGCATCTGATCGTCGAGCTCGCTCTTCAAGACGATGCCGTCGTTCACGATGGCCGCAATGCGGTCCAGCAATTCGCCGTGTACGCCGATGTCGCGCGTCTGGGCGCCGGCCCGCGGTACGGCGAGCAAAGCCGCCATCACCAGTGCGCATAGAATCGAAAGGTGTCGCATAAATCTCCGCTGGGGTCGCCGCTATTGCCCACTATGGGGTGTCGGTGGTGGGGTCGCGAATCGTGTAGCCGCTGATCTCCTTTTGCAGGAACGCGTCTGACCGCTTTCCGACCGAGCTCAAGCCCGTCAGTTCCAATTGTAATGCAATCGAGGTGTCGAGTCCCCCGGTCCGATTGGTCAAGTAGCGCCGTTGCAACACCTGGATGCGCCAGCAGCAGCTCTTGTACTCGAAACCGGCCAGCTGCTCGATGACCTGGCGGTCCTGGAGGGAGTACACGTAGCGCCCGACCGTGTTCCAGTGGCTGGCGATGGGCCAGGCGAAGGACACGTCGTATTGCTTCAGAATGTCCTCCTGGAAGCGGTAGCCGACGTTCACCACCTTGTTCGGATCGGGGTGGTACTGGAGCAGAACCTCGGATTTATCGGTCTGCGAGGTGTAGGGATTCCACTGGTAATCGAGGTTCAGGCTCCAGTTCTTGTACGCCGTCACCGAGACCTCGCCGATGATGTCCGAGGCTCGATAGGACTGGGCGACCTGTCCCGGCACCGTGGCGAGGGTCTGGCCGGGCAGGGTGGGCAGATTCTGCCCGGGCAGGATCACCTGGCTCGGCTGCCCGGGAATGGTCAGAAGCGTTTGCCCCGGCAGCGTCTGGGTGATCTCATCCGGCAGGAACACCCGCGGCAGCGAGAAGTAGCGGATCTGGCCGAGCGTCGCCGACAGGTACTGGGCGCCCGTGGATTCGCTGAACAGGCGGGTGGTGAGCCCCATGGCCAGCTGATTGGCATCACCGATGCGGTCGTCTCCGACGTACCGGTTGGTGCGGAACAGCTCGACGAGATTCAGGTCCGGGAGCCCGGTGTCGAAGATCGGGAGCTCGTTCTGGTTGCGGTAGGGAACGTAGCTGTACATGAGGCGCGGCTCGAGCGTCTCGGTGCGTTGTCCCTGCGAGCCGGAGTCGCGCTCGAAGATCAGACCGGTGTCTACGCTCGCATAGGGAAGCGTGCGGGTGGGCGTGCTCGGATCGCCGACGGCCGCATTTTGAAGGTCGTACTGCGTATAGTGATAGCCGGCCACGGGCTCGAAGAAATAACCCGCCCCCCGCGCCGACCAACGCAGCTCCGGCGAGATGTCCGCGCGGACGCCGGTGGGACCGACTTCGCGGAGGAAATTCGTGACCTCGCTCGATAAGGCGAATTCGAGCTGCCCGACGAGCGGAATCAGGCCATAGGCCTCGACCCGCGGCACACGCGAATAGGGGCGGTCGCCCGCATCGATGCTCGTGTCGATGGTCTGGTAATTTTGCGCCTGCGCCCGGATCCGCCAGATGTCGTCGTAGTACAGGAGCTCGGCGCGCCGTTCGAGGAAGGTGACGCTGGTCTGATCCGAGCCGACCGCAAAATCGCTGAAATAGTTGCTGTCGCTGACGCTCGCGATGTCGGTGTCGAAGCGCAGGCCCGGCGCGAGGTTGGTTACATCGGTGATGTGCACGAAGGCACGGTCGCTGTGCTCGACTGCGTCGTCGGGCAGAAAATTCTCCTCGAACTGGCCGTGCGAGTCCGCGGTCAGGAAGCGAAATTCGCCGCCGAGCTGCACCCCGCGGCGGGACAAGATGCCGGGAGTCAGGGTCGCGTCGTAGTTCGGCGCGAGATTGATGTAATACGGCACCTCCACCTGGTAGCCGTTGCTGGCCGAATGTCCGAAGCTCGGGAACAGAAGTCCGCTCTGTCGTGCGTCGCCGAGGGGAAAGGCGATGTAGGGCGTGTAGAAGACCGGCACGTCCTTGAAGCGCATGACCACCTGATGCGCGACGCCTTGCTGGGCGTCGGTGTCGAGCTTGAGCGAGGAAGCCTGCAGCATCCAGTCCTGATTGCCGGCCGGGCAGCTCGTGTACCGAACCTTCGCGAGGCGGACCGTGCCGTCGGGATGGACCTCCATTTCCCTGGCGAAGCCGCGGCCGTTGCGATCAAAGATGTGAAAGTTGGCCTGATCGAAATTCGCTCCGCCCAGCGCGTCGTAGGCGCCCGATTCGCTGGTGACACCGAGCCGCGGGTCTTCGAAGTCCACCGATCCATTGACGGTGACTTTTCCGGTCTTCTGGTCGTAGGTGACGCGGTCCGCCGAGATGGTGCGCAGATCCTGGCGAACCTGCACGTGGCCGGTCAGTATCGCAAATCCGTTGGCCTCGTCGTACGAGGCGCCATCGCTGTCGAACCAGATGCGGTGGTCGTCGTTGGCGAGTGCCGCTTCGGCGGCCGCATGCTTGTGCTTGGGCGGTGCGGGGCACATGTCGGCCGCCCGAGCCGGCGCCGTCGCGAGCAGCGAACACGCGGCGGCCAAAGCGGCTACCGGCGCGGCTCGATGAGAAGCTATGGGCAAAGTTCGTTCGCCTTAGTCGGTATACTTGCGACGTCGCATTTTGCGGTGGTCCGAATGGTCTAGCATGGGTGTAACGGATGCAAGCGATTCCCGTCTGCGCGTGCTCACTCGCTGGGTGACGGAAGATCTCGGATTCACGGGCAGCCGGATCGAGCCGGCCTCCGCCGACGCCAGCTTTCGCCGCTATTTTCGGGTCACGCGCGGATCGGACACGTACATCGTGATGGATGCGCCGCCGGACAAGGAGACGCTCGAGCCGTTCGTCGGCGTCGCGCGGTCCCTCCTGGGGCTGGGGCTGAACGTACCCGTGGTTCTGGCTCGCGACATGCGTCAGGGCCTGCTGCTGCTGTCCGATCTCGGCACGCGCCAGTACCTGGACCAGCTCGTCGAAGGCCCCGACGTCGATCGCCTCTACGGGGACGCGCTCGACGCACTGGTGAGGATGCAGACGCGCGGCGCGGAGGCGGCGCGCGGCTTGCCTCCCTACGATCGCGTCCTGCTTCACCGCGAAATGGAGCTCATGCCGGAGTGGTTTCTGGGACGCCATCTCGGGGCACCCGCGAGCCCGGGCGAGCGCGCCATGCTCGACCGGTTGTTCGAGAGTCTGTCGCGAAGCGCGCTCGCACAACCGGCGACGTTCGTGCATCGAGATTACCACTCGCGCAATCTCCTGGTGACCGAGGAGAGTAATCCCGGCATCCTGGACTTCCAGGATGCGGTGCGCGGCGCGGTGACCTACGATGCGGTATCGCTCCTCAAGGATTGCTACATTTCCTGGCCGGTTGCCCGGGTACGTGGGTGGCTTCGCCGGTACCGGCGGGCGCTGCTCGATGCCGGCTTCGGGCTCGATGCCGGGGAGGACGAATTCATCCGCTGGTTCGATCTCATGGGGCTGCAGCGCCATATCAAGGTGCTCGGCATATTCGCGAGACTTTTCTACCGCGACGGCAAGTCCGGATATCTCAAGGACCTGCCGCGCGTGCTCGCCTACACGCGCGAGGCTGCGGCGCTCTATCCCGAAACGGCGGACTTCGCCGACTACCTCGCCGTTCACGTCGAGGACAGGTTTGAGGCTGCCCAGGCGCGCGCGAGGGGTCCTTGAGCGAAGGGGCCGCGAGCTCCGGGGCGCCGGCGATGACTCCGCACGTCGCAATGATCCTCGCGGCCGGACGCGGCGAGCGCATGAGGCCCTTGACCGACCGGATTCCGAAGCCCCTGTTGCCGGTGCGCGGCAAGCCGTTGATCGAACATCACCTCGTGCGGCTCGCTGAGGCGGGCATCGAGCGCATCGTCATCAATCTCGCGTGGCTCGGCAACATGATCCGCGACGCCTTGGGAAACGGCTCGCGCTTCGGAGTCCGGATCGACTACAGCGAGGAGGCGCCGCAGGCGCTGGAGACCGGGGGGGGCATTTTCAGGGCACTCCCGTTGCTCGGAGAGGGCGCGTTCCTAGTGGTGAACGGCGATGTGTTCTGCGACTACCCGTTTGCGCAGGCGAGGCTGCCGGCGGGGCGCGACGCGCACCTGGTACTCGTGCCCAATCCGCCCCAGCATCCCAACGGGGATTTTGGATTGGAGCGAGGTCTCGCCCTGCCGGATGCCCCGGTACGCCATACCTTTTCCGGCATCGCCGCCTATCGCCGGGAGCTCTTCGCCGGCTGCACCGGCGGGGCGTTTCCGCTCAAGCCTGTGCTGATCCGCGCCATGGCGGCGGGCCGGTGTTCTGCCGAGATCCATCCCGGCCGGTGGGAGGATGTCGGCACGAAGGAGCGGCTGGACGCGCTGAACCGGCCGCCCCCCGCGGGTTCGCCTGTCACGGGTTGAGAGGTACACTTCCCGCTTTGGCAAGGGGTGAGCGATGAGAAAGATTCCTCCGGGAGTAGGGCCGCGATGTCCGCAGGTCGTGGTTCTCTTTGGCGCAACCGGCGACCTCGCACACCGCAAGCTGCTGCCCGGCTTGTTCCGACTGAGCGGCATCGGGTTCATTCCCGGCTGCCGCATCATCGGGGTCTCTCTCGAGGACATGGACGCGGAGGCGTTCCGCAAGGTCGCGCGCAGCGCACTCGACGAGTTCTCCACCCGCAAGGTCACCGATGCCGACTGGAAGCAATTCTCGGAGTGCCTCGATTACGTGCCCTTGAAGGCCGGCCCCGCGGCGCTTCGGGCCGCCGTGGAGAAGGCCGAGAAGTCGATCGGAGGGGAGAGCCGCCGCCTGCACTACCTGAGCGTCCCGCCGAGCGCGGCGCTGTCCGCGGTTCGAATGTTGGCCGAGGCCGGTCTCGTGGAGGGCTCGTGCATCATCATGGAGAAACCGTTCGGCACGGACCTGAAGAGCGCGGTGGCGCTGAACGCGAAATTGCACGAGGTGTTCGACGAAGCGCAGATCTTCCGCATCGATCATTTCCTGGGCAAGGAGGCTGCGCAGAACATTCTGGCGTTTCGCTTCGCCAATGGGCTGTTCGAGCCGATATGGAACCGCAATTTCATCGATCACGTGCAGATCGACGTGCCGGAGACCCTGGGCCTGGGCAAGCGCGCCTCCTTCTACGAGGCCACGGGCGCGTATCGCGACATGGTGGTGACCCATCTCTTCCAGATCCTCGCATTCACCGCCATGGAGGCCCCGACGTCGCTCGAGCCCGCTCCCATCAGCGAGGAGAAGAACAAGGTGTTTCGCAGCCTGGTCCCGATTCAGCCCACGGACGTGGTGCGCGGGCAATATCAAGGCTACCGCCTGGAGGAGGGCATCGACCGGGAGTCCGATACCGAGACGTTCATTGCGCTCAAGTGCACCATCGACAACTGGCGCTGGGCCGGCGTGCCGTTCTTCCTGCGCACCGGCAAGCGCCTTGCCGAGGGGCAGCGAATCATTTCGATCGCCTTCCGGGAGCCGCCGCGCAGCATGTTTCCCGCGGATTCCGGCATCGGAACGCAGGGGCCCGACCATCTGACGTTCGACCTTGCCGATGCGTCCAAGATGTCGCTGTCGTTCTATGGCAAGCGTCCGGGACCCGGCATGCGCCTGGACAAGCTCAGCATGCAGTTCGCGATGCGCGACACGGGCTTCGTCGGCGACGTGCTCGAGGCCTACGAGCGGCTGATTCTCGATGCCATGCGCGGCGATCGCACGCTGTTCAATACGGCCGAGGGCATCGAGCGGCTGTGGGAAGTTTCGGCCCCGCTGCAGGAAGCCCCGCCGCCGGTGAGGCTCTATGCTCCCGGCTCATGGGGTCCCAACGCCGTTCATCAGCTCATCGCACCCCGCGCCTGGCGGCTGCCGTTCGAACGCGCGTGGCGTTATTCCAACGGTGAAAACACCGGCGAAACGACCGTCGAAACGAAAGGTTGATGAGCTGAAAATTCCGTGCGTCTTGCGCACGAGCCGGGTGCGCGCCCGTCGGCGCTTGCCGACACGAAGGCCCGCATCTTTTCCGCTGAGCGGCCGGCGGGGGTGGGTTAAACTCAGATGTTGCGGGTGGGTACCTACGGCCGTGTATTTGAATTCCATCGGAACCGCGCTGCCGAACCGGCGCTACACGAAAAGCGAATGCTGGCAGGCGTTCAGCGAATCCCAGTGGTTCGGTCGCCTGGACTCGCGGGCGCACGCGGTGGCGAAAGCCGTGCTTGGCCGCGACAACGGCATCGAGGAACGCTGGCTCGCCGTCGATTCCCTGGATGAGGTCTTCGCGATCGATCCCGACACCCTGCAGCGACGATTCGAATTCCACGCACCGGCGCTCGCGACCGAGGCCGGCCGGGCGGCTCTCGAACGCGCATCGCTCGATCCCCGGGTGATCGACGCAGTCATCGTGACCACCTGTACGGGCTACATGTGCCCGGGATTGAGCGGCCATGTAGTCGAGCGGCTGGGACTCGAGCCGGATGTGCTGTGCTTCGATCTGGTGGGCCAGGGGTGTGCGGGCGCGCTGCCCAACTGGCAGCTCGCCGATGCGATGATCGCGGGAACGCAGCGCGAGCACGTGCTCTCGATCTGCGTCGAGGTATGCAGCGCGGCGATGTATCTCGACAACGAGCCGGGTGTTCTGATCAGCGCCTGCCTCTTTGGAGACGGCGCGGGGGCAGCGGTGTTGTCGCGGAACCGACCGCCCGGCCGCCGCAGCGTGCAATGGCGAGACACCGTCTCGTTGATAAATCCCGCTGCCCGGGAGTCGTTGCGGTTCGAGCACCGCGCGGGAATGCTCCGCAACATCCTCACGCGCGCCGTGCCGGGGCTCGCTGCCGATCATGCCCGGGAGGTCCTCGCGACCGCGCTCGGGCGCAGGGGCCTCGATCAGGGCGACATCACCAATTGGATCATGCACGCCGGCGGACGGGACGT
This sequence comes from Steroidobacteraceae bacterium, assembly GCA_036501585.1. GTDB lineage: Bacteria > Pseudomonadota > Gammaproteobacteria > Steroidobacterales > Steroidobacteraceae > Bog-1198. The sequence continues at coordinate 19,198 of DASYAC010000168.1, read as the reverse complement.
ATTGATCGCGCTCGAGGAACGCCTGGCTCTTGCGCCCCAAGCGCTGCGCTACAGCCGCGATGCCCTGCGGCGATTCGGCAATTTGAGCAGCGCCTTCGTCTACTTCGTGCTCGATGCGGCGCTGCGCGAAGAGGCCGCCGGAGGCTGGTGGTGGATGTCGTCATTCGGAGCCGGCTTCACGTGTCATGGCGCACTGCTGTGCGTCGAGTAATGCGCCATGGCTGCCCCTGCCCGGCTGGTGGTCCCGGAACTTCTCGACGAGCTCGCTCCCGATGATCCGCGGGCGGAGCGCTCCCGCCGCGATCTGCAGACGATCCATAAGTTCATGCGCTCCGTCTCCATCCTGCGGAATCTCATCGCGAAGCTGAACCTCCGCGCCGCGCCGCGCCGAATCATCGAGCTGGGCGCGGGCGACGGAACGCTGATGCTGGCGGTCGCGCGTTCGCTCGAGTCCCGCTGGAGCGGCGTGGAGTTGACGCTTCTCGACCGCGTGGATCTGCTGACGGACCGCACGCGCGATGCCTATCGACGGCTCGGCTGGGATGTCCGCTCCCAGCGCGTGGATGTCGCGAATTGGACGCTGCCCGATGGGCAGGCGCGGTACGATCTCTGTCTCACCTCGCTCTTTCTCCATCATTTCGACGGACCGCAGCTCGAATCGTTGATGAAAGGCATTGCGCGCCGCGCGGACGCCTTCGTGGCGAGCGAACCGCGGCGCGATGCGCTCGGCCGCATGGCGGCCCTCGGCGTCGGATTGATCGGTGCCAATGCGGTGACTCGCGGCGACGCGATGAAGAGCGTGGCGGCGGGTTTTCGCGGCAACGAGCTCGGGGCAGCCTGGGGGCATTCGGAGGCGGACTGGCGGGTGGATGAGTTCGGGGCGCTCCCGTTCAGTCACTGCTTCGCGGCCGTCCGCCGATGCCGCACATTGGCGGGAATGTCCCGTGCGTAGCATCGCCGATGCACTGGTCATCGGCGCCGGCCCGGCGGGCTGCGCCAGCGCGATCCTGCTGGCCCAGGCGGGCTGGCGCGTGATCATGGCGGAACAAAGCACCTATCCGCGCCAAAAGGTCTGCGGCGAATGCATCAGCGCGGGAAGCCTGGAACTCTTCGATTCGCTCGGCGTCGGGGAGACGTTTCAGACCCTGGCGGGACCGGAGCTCTCGCGAGTGGGCTGGATGGGCAGTCATCCGCTTCTCGCCGCGGATTTTCCGGCGTGCTCCGCCGGGGCTTATCCCTACGGCCGGGCGGCAGGCCGGGATCGCCTCGATGCGCTGCTGCTCGACCGTGCGCGGGCGACCGGCGTCGAGGTGCTGCAGCCGGCGAAAGTCCGCGGTGTTCGCGGCGGCCCGGGAGACTTCGCTGTCGACATCGAGATGCGCCCGCGAGGCAGCTCGCCGGCCGGCCGCGCGCCGAAGCGGCTGCAGAGGCGCTTTGCGCGCGCAGTCATCGATGCGCACGGCTCCTGGGAAAACGCGCCCTTTGCAGCGGTCACGGCGGCCGACTTCCCCAAGCGGGCCGCGGATCTGTTCGCCTTCAAGGCGAGTTTCGAGGACTCGCGCCTTTCCCCCGGGCTTCTGCCCGTCATCGCGTTGCGCGGCGGGTACGGGGGCATGGTGGTTGCCGAGGGAGGCCGAACGACCCTCGCCTGCTGTATTCGCCGCGACCGGCTGCGTGATTGCCGCGAGTCGATGCCGGGCGCCTCGGCCGGCGACGCCGTGGCTGCGTTCCTGCATCGCTCGTGCGGCGGAGTGCGCGATGCTCTCGGCGAGGCGCGTCAGCTCGGCCCGTGGCTCAGCGTGGGCCCCATCCGCCCGGGCATACGCGTACGGGGTGCCCCGCACATCTTCAGAGTCGGCAATGCGGCCGGCGAGAGTCACCCGCTGATCGGCGAGGGTATCGGGATGGCGCTCGAGTCCGCGCACATTCTTGCCGCGCATCTGTCGGATCATCGGCCCGCTCAGCTCGATCCGTCGCGCACGCGACGGGTGAACGATCGCTATGCCGAGGCGTGGCGAGCGGCCTTTGCGCCGCGAGTTCGGTTTGCTGCGGCCGCCGCCCAGGCGGCCATGCAACCGGGACTTGCCTCGTTGTCGCAGGCGTTGCTGCGGCGTTGGCCTGCCTTGTTGACTCGAGCGGCCCGCTGGGCCGGAAAGACCAGACACTATCGGAAGCGAGGTAGAACGCGCCATGAGTACGCTTGAAACCCTGCAGGACATCTTGGTCCGCGACTACGGCCTGCCGCGGGATCGTCTCTCGCCCGACGCCGCACTCGACACGCTCGGCATGGACTCGCTCAGTCTGCTCGAATTGATGTTCAAGATCGAGGACGGATTCCACGTCAAGATTCCCGGCGAGCCGCCGTCGGATTTACGGACCGTCCAGAATGTCGTCGAGTATATCGACGGCCTGATCGCCAATCGCTCGGCGAAGGTGCCTGCCGGCCTCGCGGCGAGCGAGGTCAAGATGTGACCCTGCGACGCGTGGCGGTGACCGGCCTCGGGGTCGCCTCGCCCATCGGGTGTTCGATCGAGGAGGTGGCGCTAAGTCTTGCCGAGGGCCGATCGGGCGTGTGCAGGCTCTCCTCGTCGCTACGCGATCGACTTCGATCCCCGATCGGCGCCCCCACGGCTTTCGACGGAGCCGCAAACTTCGATCCGGCGCGCATTCGTCAGCTCGATCGGGTCACGCAGCTCGCCCTCACCGCCGCGGGCCAAGCGCTTGCCGATGCCCGGCTCGACCTGTCCGCCGAGGAGCGGGAACGGTGCGGAACCTTCGTCGGCACCGGCATGGGCGGGGCGGAGACCACCGATGCGGGCTACCGAACGATCTATGCCGATGCGTCGGATCGCGTGAATCCCTACACGGTGCTTGCCGCCATGACGACCGCCCCGGCCTCCTGGATCTCCATCGAGCACGGGCTTCTGGGGCCGAGCCTCACGTTCTCGACGGCGTGTTCGTCCTCTTCCGTGGCGATCGGAGAGGCCGCCCGAAGGATTCAGTGGGGAGACCTCGACGTGATGATCGCCGGAGGGTCGGAAGCGCCGTTGACCTTCGGCGTGCTGCGCGCGTGGGAGGCGATGCGCACCCTGGCAACCGAGGACCCGGAGAATCCCGGCGCGTCCTGCCGGCCTTTCTCGCTGAATCGCAGTGGCCTGGTGCTCGGCGAAGGCGCGGCGTTCGTCGTGCTCGAGGAGTGGCAGCACGCGGTCGAGCGGGGCGCGCCGATCCATGCGGAGCTGTCCGGGTATGGACTGACCAGCGACGCCTCACACATCACCCGTCCGTCGGTCCAAGGCCAGGCGCGAGCCATGCAGGCCGCGCTCGCCAGCGCGGGGCTCTCGCGCGAGAAGATCGGCTACATCAACGCGCACGGCTCGGCTACGCCCCAGAACGACGCGACCGAGACGAGTGCGATAAAGCAAGTGTTCGGCGAGCGGGCGTATGCCATCCCCGTGAGCTCCACCAAGTCCATCCATGGTCATCTGCTGGGTGCCGCCGGCGCTCTGGAATTCGTCATTGCGGTGATCTGTCTGGAACGGCGCATGGCGTCGCCCACCATGCATCTCGATACCCCGGACCCTGCCTGCGATCTGGATTACGTGGCGGGCGCCGCGCGCCACGGAGTCGACCTCGAGGCGGTCATGTCCAACTCGTTTGCCTTCGGCGGCACGAACGCGGTGCTGATCGCCGTGTCGCCGGACAGGGGAATCAGCCGGACTCCGTAGGACGGGAAAATAATGCGCCGTGGGTCACATTCGAGCATCGGGGTCCGGCGGCGCAGGGAATTACCCTGCCGAAAATGCGCGCTGATACCGGCCCCCCGTGCGGGTTCGCCCCTAGACTTCCTCGAGGCAATCCCGGGTCGGGATGCGGGAGTTCGAAGGCAAAATCTCATGCGGGCCGGCTTTCCACCATGATCGCTTACCGATCGCTCGGCGGCGCAGACGCGTCCACCCTCAAGGAGTACGCGCTCGAGCTCGAGCAGGTGCTGGAGCACATCGCCGAGGCGGTGATCGTCAAGGATCTGAACGCGGTCGTCATGTATTGGAACAAGGAGGCGGCCTCGCTCTACGGATTCTCAGCCGCGGAGGCCGTGGGGAAGCCGCTTCGCGAACTGCATGCCGCGGAGCTGTCGGATGCGGATTACGCCAAGCTTCTGGAGCGCGTCCGCGCCGGAGCTCAGACGGCGGGCACCGCCGAACGACGCAAGAAGAACGGAGAGATCGTCAAGGTTGCGATCAAGACGACTCCGCTTTTCGGCGTGAAGCGCAATCTGATCGGCGAGATCACGGTGGCGCGCGACGTGACCGAGCTGCATCGTCACGAAGAAGCATTGCGCGCCGCGCAAGTCACCTTGCAGGAACGGCTGGTGGCGCTCCGCGACGCCAACCGGAGCCTGGCGCGCGAGATCTCCGCGCGCAAGAAGGGCGATCTCGCCATTCGCCGCAACAATCGGGCGCTCCTGGCCACGGTCCAGCAGCTGGAATCCTTCCATCGCGACGGCGAGGTGCTGTCGCGCATGGCGGAGCTCCTCCAGTCCTGCGCGCACCGGGCCGAGGCGTACGAGATCGTGCGCGAGACGGGGTTGCAGCTGTTTCCGCAGTCCGCGGGATCGCTGTTCGTCTATCGGGAATCGCGCGACGTGCTGGAGCACGTCGCACGCTGGGGCGACGGACCGCCGTCCGAGAAGACGCTGGCGCCCGAGGAATGCTGGGCGCTGCGGTTGGGAAGCGCGCATTTCGCTCCGTCGAACGGGTCCATCCGCTGCCGGCATTCCCACGAAGAGCTCCGTGGGTACGCGTGTGTTCCTTTCCACGGCCAGGGCCAGATCCTCGGCCTGTTCCACATCGCCGTGGAGATCGATGCGCACACGAGGCGCCCGGCGCGCGAGACCGAGCAGCGCCTTCAGGCGATGACCGACCGGGTCGGTCCCGCGCTCTCGAACTTGAGACTGCGCGACGCCATGCGGGAAATGGCGCTGAGGGACGGATTGACGGGTCTGTACAATCGACGCTATCTCGAGGACGCGCTCAATCGCGAGATTCATCGCGCGGAGCGAAGCGGCAAGCCGCTCGCCGTGATCATGATCGATATCGACAACTTCAAGCAGTTCAACGACCGGCACGGACATGACGCCGGAGATTTCGTGCTCAGCGCGCTCGCGCGCGCCATCGCCCGCAACATCCGCCCGTCGGACCTCGCCTGCCGTTACGGCGGAGAGGAGTTTGCCGTGGTGCTGCCCGAGGCCGATATGGAAATCGCCCGCGAGCGTGCCGAGGAGATGAGGCTCGCCATCCGCAATACCAACCTCACGCATCTCGGGCAGACTCTCGCAGCGCCCTCCGCCTCGTTCGGCATCGCCGTCTTTCCCGCCCATGGATCCAATGCGCCGGAGCTGCTGAAGGCTTCGGACGGCGCGCTCTATCGCGCCAAACGTGAAGGGCGCGACCGCGTGAGCTCCGAGGATCACCGCCACCCCGGCGACGCTGCGGCCCAGGAGGCCTGAGGCTCGCGGGCCGCCGGGTGGGTAGGCTGGCCGCCGGGTGGGGTACAATGGGTCATGGCCGACTTCAAGGGCATCCCCATCGCGGAGGCACCCCACACGCCCCGGAGCGGGGAAAAATACCTGACACCGCAAGGATTTACGGCCATCAAGGATGGCATCAAGGCGGGTGTCGCGAGCGCGCCGCCCGGTGCCCGCAAGCCCACCTGGCTGCGCGCGCCGATGCCCTCGGGCGCCGCCTTCGGGGCGGTGAAGCAGATCGTCCGCGAGCACCGCCTGAGCACCGTTTGCGAGGAGGCGAAGTGCCCGAACATCGGCGAATGCTGGAACGCCGGCACTGCCACCATCATGCTCATGGGCGCCGTCTGCACGCGGGCCTGCCGGTTCTGCGCAGTGGACACCGGCAATCCGCGCGGGTGGCTCGATCCCGAGGAGCCGGAGAACGTCGCGCGTTCGGTCGAACTGATGCGGCTCAAGTACGTGGTGCTCACGTCGGTCGATCGGGATGACTTGCCGGACGGTGGCGCGGCCCACTACGCAGCTGCGGTGCGGGCCATCAAGGCGCGCAACCCGGACACTGCGGTCGAGGCGCTCACGCCCGATTTCGCCGGCGTCCTCGAACATGTGCGGACGGTCCTCGACTCGGGATTGGAGGTCTTCGCCCAAAACGTGGAGACGGTCGAGCGCCTGACTCATCCGGTGCGCGATCCACGCGCCGGCTATCGGCAGAGCATCGACGTTCTGGCGGGTGCCAAGGCGCATCGGCCGGAGGTAATCACCAAGACCAGCCTGATGCTGGGGCTCGGGGAGACCGACATGGAGATCCGCCGGACCATGACGGATCTGCGCGCCGCGGCCGTCGATATTCTCACCCTCGGACAATATCTGCGCCCGACCCCGCATCACCTCGCCGTCGAACGATTCGTGACGCCGGAACAATTCGCGCAGTATCGCGCGTGGGCGCTCGAGAGCGGATTTTTGGAGTGCGTGTCGGGACCTCTGGTCCGTTCGAGCTACCGCGCGGAGCAGGCGCTCGCCCGCAACAACGCGGGCCTTCAGAACGGGCAGGTGCGCGGCGCCGCAGAGCACCGCCGATGAGCGAGACGCCGAACGAGACGCGCCCTGGCGACACTCCCCTGGTTCGTCATCTCGGGCTCGCCCCTTACGAGCCCACCTGGCGCGCGATGCAGCGCTTCACCGACGAGCGCAACGCATCGACGCGCGACGAGATCTGGGTCCTGGAGCACCCGCCGGTGTTCACGCTCGGGCTGAACGCCGGGCGGGAACATCTGAAGCGCACGGGCGACATTCCCGTGGTGCAGATCGACCGCGGCGGACAGGTGACCTACCACGGGCCCGGCCAGCTCGTGATCTACCCGCTGCTCGACCTGCGCCGCGCTTCGCTCGGCGTCCGCGATCTGGTCGTCGCCTTGGAGAGCTCCGTGATCGACTACGCGGCCGAGCTCGGCATCGTCGCGCACGGATCGCGCGCCGCGCCGGGTGTCTATGTCGGCGACGCGAAGCTCGCGAGCGTCGGCTTGCGCGTCCGCCGCGGGGCGAGCTACCACGGCATGGCGCTCAACGTGTCCTTGGATCCCGAGCCGTTCGAGCGCATCGACGTGTGCGGCTATCCCGGGCTCGCGGTGACGCGCCTCGCCGATCTATCCCCGGTTTGCGACGTCTGGGCCGCGGCCGCGGGGCTCACGCCGCACCTCATGCGGCGATTGGCATCCGGTATGACGTCGCGAGGGATGACGTCTCAGAGCGCCATCAGCACGAGCTTGCAGGCCGTCAGCTCCCGATAGATGGCGTCGAGCTGGTCTCGGCCGGTGGCGACGATGGTATAGGTGAGCGCCAGGAAATTACCGTCACCGCTGGTACGCACCCGGATCCTGTCGTCCGGCAGGGGCCCGGCATGACGCTCGATGATCTCGCGCGTCGCGGCGCGCAGGCCGCTGTCCTGGCGGCCCATCACCTTGATCGGAAACTCTGCGGGGAAATCCTCCGGCTTGGGCGTGCTCATAGGTCGGGCGCCGTCGCCAGCTCGCGGACGTAATCCAGAAAGGCCTTGTGCATTTGTCTGAACAACGGACCCGGCTTGCCGTCGCCCACGGGGCTTCCGTCGAGGCGTGTCACGGGCAGTATGCCGCGCGTGGAAAACGCCAGCCAGATTTCGCTCGCGGCACGCAGCTCGATTTCCGTGACTCGAGCGCTGCGGTTGACGATCCCCAGCCGCTTCGCCAGCTCGCCGACCACATCGCGGGTGGTGCCGGGAAGGATCTGAGGGCCGTTGGGCGGGGTACGAATCTGCCCGCGCGAGACGACGTGCACCGTGGTGGAAGATCCTTCGGTGAGCTCGCCGCGCTCCAGCATGATGGTCTCGAAGGCGCCGGCATCGGCGGCGAGCCGCTTGAGCAGCACATTGGCGAGGAGCGCCGTGGACTTGATATCGCGGCGCGCCCATCGGGAGTCGGGCGCGGTGATCGCGGCGACGCCGTCCTCCAGCAGGGCGGGCGTCGGCGCTTCCAGCCGATTGGCATAGCCGAAGATCGTCGGCTCGAGCCCCTCCGGCCATGCATGGTTGCGGCCGAATTCCGCGCCGCGGGTGACCTGCAGATACAAATACTGATCGCCTCCGCCGTTGCGAGTCACGAGCTCGCGGCAGATCTCGCCCCATTCGGAGTGGGTCTTCGGGGGCCGCAAGCGGATGGCCGTGAGGCTTCGATGGAGGCGGTCGAGGTGCTCCCGCAGCCGAAACGGCCGCGCGTTGTAGACGGGAATCACTTCATAGACCGCGTCGCCGAACAGGAAGGCGCGATCCAGGGGCGACACCCGCGCATCCGCAAGCGCGACGTACTCGCCGTTCAAAAAGCAGACGGGCAGCGGCATGCCGGAAGCTTACGCGAACCACAGGCGAATGGTGTCGATCAGCCGCCGCCACCAGCCGCCTTGCGCGACTGCCGCGAGCGGATGAACCGGAACCGTCGCCAATGTCCGGGATCCGGCCACCACGTGCAGCACCCCGATGTCGGCGTTACGCGACAGCGGCGCGATCAGCCTGGGCTGCACGTCGACCGTGGTCTTGATGTCGTTCGACCCGCTGCGCGGCAAGGTGACGTAGACATCCTCGTTCACGCCGACGTCGACCGGCGTCGAGGCGGCCTTCCAGACGGGGGCAGAGGCCAGCTTGGCGCCGCCCTTGGCCACGAGCTTCGTATCGTAGAAGGTGAAGGCGTAGTTGATGAGCGCTCCGCTCGCATCCTCGCGGCCCTTGAAGCTCTTCGCGCCGAGCACCACCGACACGACGCGCATTCCGTCGCGCAGCGCAGAGGTGACGAGACAGAAACCCGCCGAATCGGTATGTCCGGTCTTCAAGCCGTCGATGCTCGAATCGCGGCCCAGCAGACCGTTGCGATTCTGCTGCTTGATGCCGTTGTACTCGAACTCGCGCACCGAGAAGTACTTGTAGTACTGCGGAAAGTCGCGGATCAAGGCGATGGCAAGCAGCGACATGTCGTGCGCGGTCGTATAGTGATCGGGCGCCGGGAGGCCGGAGCTGTTCTCGAAGTGCGTTCCCGCCATGCCGAGACGCTTGGCGGTCGCGTTCATGATCTGCGCGAAGGTTTCCTCGGTGCCGGCAATGCGCTCCGCGAGGGCGATCGTGGCATCGTTCCCCGACTGCACCACCATCCCCAAGATCAGGAACTCCACCGACACCGGCTTGCCGAGCTCGATGAAAGTACGCGAGCCTTCGGAACGCCACGCATGCTCGCTGACGACCACTTGATCCTGGAGCTTCAGCTTACCGGCGGCGAGCTCCTGAAACACGATATACGCCGTCATCAATTTCGTGAGGCTGGCGGGCTCCATGCGCGCGTCGGCATCGAGAGCCGCCAGGGTCTTGTCCGTGTGGTAATCCACGACGATGTAGGAACGCGCATCCACCGTCGGCGGGGTGGGGATCGGAATGTCGGCGCCGAGGGAGAGCGGCGAGAGTACGGCCAGTACCAGCAGAGCACAGAAGGAGCGATGAGCGAACGGGGCACGAAACATGATGAACGGATACCTTGCGAGTGGTGGTTGAGTGAATGAAGCGGTCAAGCGGATCCCTGTGTTTCAGTCGAGCGCCAGATGCGCATCGCGGACGCCGGCACGGTCCAGCGCGGCGACGATCCGGTCGAAATTCGGCACGTCCGGGACGGGACCGATACGAACACGATACATGCGCCGGCCCGCGATCACATCAGCGCGCACGAAGACCTTCCCATAACCGCCATCCCGGAGCTTTTGAGCCAGGCGTTCCGCGTTGGCGGGATCGGCGAACGCGCCCGCCTGGACGAACAGTGCGGCGACGGGAGCGGAGGTCACGGGGACCGGCGCAATGGCCGGAGCACCGGGCGGCGCCGCGGCCGCGGCGGGACTCGAGGCCGCGGGCGGCAGCGGGGACGCCTCGGAGACCCAGGGCGCCGCGCCTTGGGTCGAGGCGGTGACCACCGCCGGCGGCTGGACGGGGGGCGCGGTCGGCGGCGATAGCGGCGGCGCGGCCGAGGGCACCGGCGGCATCGCCCCCGGGCGAGCCGCAGGCCCGATGGTGCGGACCTCGACCATGGCGGTGCCGTTTCGCAGCATGTCGAGCTTCGCGGCCGCGGTGTAGGACAGGTCGATGATGCGGTTGCCGACGAAAGGTCCGCGGTCGTTGACACGGACCACGATGCTGCGGCCGTTCTGCAGGTTCGTGACCCGCACGTAGCAGGGCAGCGGCAGCGTCTTGTGCGCGGCGGTCATGCCATACATGTCGTAAGTTTCGCGGGTCGACGTGAGAACCTTGTGAAACCCCGGGCCATACCAGGAGGCGACCCCTCGCTCGACATAGTCGGCGCTCGAGGACAGGACGAAGTAGCGCTTGCCGAAGACGTCGTAGAACGGCGGGTTGCCGTAGATCGAACGGGGCTCGTAGCGGGGGACCGCGTCGGGAACGGTCTCGACTCGTGGCGGCGGGGGAATGGGCGGCGGCGCCGGCGGGGCGGCCGTGCCCGGTGGCGGGGGAGGCGCGTGGCGCGTGCTGAGGCAGCCCCCGAGGCCCACGGCAATCGCTGCCGCCAGCGAGATCGACCGCGCACCAGCGGCATTCACGGCGGTGTGCCCTGCGGCGTGGGGGGCGGTGCGCCCGGTCGTGCAGAGGGCGGTGCGCCCGGCGGTGCAGGGGGCGGTGTGCCCGGCGTCGCGGTGTCGTCGGCTCGCGGCGCATCGGACATCAACACCTGATGCTTGACGGCCGCGGCAAGCTCGTACACCGCCATGGCATAGAGGGCGCTGTGGTTGTAGCGCGTGATGACGAAGAAGTTGTTGTAGCCCACGCGCCAGTGCACGCCGTCGGGGTCGTCGACCGCGATCAGAATTGCGGGCGCGTCGGGCGGCATCGAGCTGTCGAAGCTCACCCCCTTGGCCTTCAGGGAGCCGACGGTTTCATCCAGTTCCAGCTTCCGGCCGTCCAGATCGGCCGCCTTGGCGGGGTCCACGGCGGCCTCCGCGAGCACCGGCTCGCCCTCGTTCCAGCCATGTTCGCGCAGATAATTCCCGACGCTCGAGCAGACGTCCGACCAGTTGCTCCACAGATCGATGCGGCCGTCGGAGTGCGCGTCGACCGCGAAGCGCCGGTAATTCGAGGGCATGAATTGCGGCGCGCCCATGGCGCCCGCGTAGGACCCCTTGATGGTCAGAGGATCCATGTTGAAATCGCGGGTCAGGAGCAGGAATTGTTCGAGCTCGTCGCGGAAGAACTTGGCGCGCGGAGGATAATCGAAGGCGAGTGTCGCGAGCGCATCGAGCACCCGATACGTCCCGGTGAGCCGTCCGTAGTAGGTCTCCACACCCAGAATGGCGGCAATGTATTCCGGCGCGACGCCGGAGCGGACACTGGCCCGATCGAGCTCCTGTCGATGTGCCAGCCAGAATTCGGTGCCTTCGCGGATTCGGCGGTCGTTCAAGAAGATCGCGCGATATTCGTACCACGGCTTGGCTTTCTCCGCGGGCCGTTCCATGGCCTCGAGGATGGCCGGCTGGCTCTGGGCGGCCTTCAAGAGTTTGCGCAGCTTCCTCTTCTTGAAATCGTGCTCCTCCGCCATCTGCCCGATGAAGTCCTTCACGTCGGCGCGATGGGTGTCGAGCGCGACCGAGCGGGCGCTCGCCGCGAGCAGGGCCGCAGCCAGAAGCAGGACGTTCGCAATCGGCGACGGGCGCACGCGGTCAGGATCCGATGAGCTTGCGGTGAGAATTGAGCGACATCAATATCCCAAAGCCTGCCAACAGGGTGACCATGGAGGTGCCGCCGTAGCTGATCAGCGGCAGCGGTACGCCGACCACGGGCAGAATGCCGCTCACCATGCCGGAATTGACGAATACGTACACGAAGAAGGAGAGCGCAATGGTGCCTCCGGTCAGCCGGGTAAAGGTGTCCTGGCCCTGCATGGAGAGGTACAAAGCCCGCCCGATCACCACGCCGTACAGGGAGAGAATCAAGAGCTGACCCAGAAGGCCGAACTCCTCGCCGATCACCGCGAAGATGAAGTCGGTGGAGCGCTCGGGCAGGAATTCGAGCTGCGCCTGACTCCCGTTCATGTAGCCTTTGCCGAACACACCGCCGGAGCCTATGGCGATCTGCGATTGGATGATGTGATAACCGGCCCCCAACGGGTCCGTCTCGGGATTCAGGAAGGTGAGGATGCGCTGGCGCTGGTAATCGTGGATGACGTGCCAGGCGCCCCATGCCGCGCCGCCGAGCAAGGGGATCGAGATCAGAATGATGCGAAATTGCATGCCGGCGAGCAGCATGACGATGAGGCCGGACGCGCCGATCAGGAGCGCAGTCCCCAAGTCCGGCTGCACTACGACCATGGCGGTGGGAATCATGATCAGCATTCCCATCACGATCAGGTCGAGGAACGTCGGTGGGAGCGGACGCTCGTGCATGTACCAGGCGCACATCATGGGTACCGCGAGCTTCATGATCTCGGAGGGCTGAAATCGAATGAACCCGATGTCGAGCCAGCGCTGCGCCCCCTTGCCGATGTGCCCGGTCACCGCCACCACGGCCAGGAGCAGTATTCCGATGATGTAGGCGACGGGTGAGAACAGGCGCAGATATTGCGGACTCGACAGCCGCGCGAGGGCGAGCATGGCGGTCACCGCGATGGCGATGTTGGCCAGGTGGTGCTCGACCATTTTGACGTTCTGACCCGAGGCGCTGTAGACGACCAGGACCCCGATGCAGACGATCAGCGCCAGCACGCCGGTCAGCGGACCGTCCAGGCCGAGAGCCCGCAGGGTACGGCCGCCGGCCGTCAGCGTGCGGCGTGTGCGCGAAGTGGAGAATTCGTCAAGTATCATGATGTGGCCTCCGGCATCGCCTGGCTCGACCTGGATCAGCGCTCATTGAGCCGGCCGAGCGCGCCGGCCAGGAACGGCCAGATCACCGCGCCGACCACCGGGGCGAACCACCGGCTGAAGCTCGTCACCGGATTGCCGGTGGCGCCGTCGATCCAGAACAGAATGAACTGGTAGCCGGTGAGCAAGGCGAAGATGGTGAGAGATTGCGACAAGAGAGAAAAAACCCGCAGCCGGAGCCGCAGATGCGTGGCCCAGGCGGCCATCAAGGTGAGCGCCAGGGCGTGCTGACCGAGAACGACGCCGTTGATCACGTCGAGCGCAAGCCCGGATACGAAGGCGAGCGTCAGACCGCCGGCGCGGGGCGACTCGATCGACCAGAAAAAGACCACCAGCACCAACAGGTCCGGGCGGAATACATCGAGCGCCGCCGGCAACGGGATGACCGCCAGCGCAAGCGCTCCGAGCGAGGAGAGCGCCATGGGCACCCGGCGGATGGGATCGTCGCGCATCATGGCGTTCGGCCTCCCGGCGGCTTGGCGGCGGGTGGCTTGGCGGCGGGTGGCTTGGCGGTGGGCGGCTTGGCGGCGGGCTGGGTGGCGGGAGTCTTGCCGGCCGGGGCCTTGGCGGGTTTGGCCGCGGGCGCAGCCGCCGGCGCATGCGTGGCGGCAGGCTGGGCCGCCGCGGCTTGCGTGGTGGCCGGCGGAGTCGCCCCCGAAGTCGCCGCGGGCGCCGTCGTCAGCACGGCGCTCGGCTTGAGCCACACCAGCATCAACTCGCGCGACCGGTCCAACGCCGCGGCCGGACGAACGTCGATCTCGGCCAATGACTGGGCGGGGTCCCGTTTGACGGCCATCACCGTGCCCACCGGATAGCCCGCCGGGAATCCGCCGCCGAGGCCGGACGTTACCAGGAGATCGCCGACCACCACGTCGGCGCTGGTCGGAAGGTAGGGCAGCCTCAACCGGGAGGTGTCGCCCGTGCCCACCGCGATGGTGCGCAGTCCGTTGCGGTTGATCTGGACCGGGATGGCGTGCGCAGGGTCGCTGACCAGAATCACTTCGCTGGTGAGCTCCTCCACCCGGGCCACCTGGCCGAATACGCCGCCCGCATCGAGCACGGCCTGCCCGACGAAAATGCCGTCGTGAGCGCCCTTGTCCACCAGCACCCGCTCCCGGAATGCGTCGAGGTCCACATCCATGATGTCGGCTATGACGAACCGGTCCGCGACGTCGCTCGTGTTGGCGCGCAACGCCCGCAACCTCAGCGTTTCGGATTCGAGGGCCTCATAGCGCTGCAGCTTGAATTGCGCGAGGCGCAGATCCGCCTGGAGCCGGGCATTGTCATCGCGCAGCGCGTCGCGCGTGCTGACGCTTTCGCGGAACCAATGCCAGCCCGCAAAAGGACTCTCGACCGCGACCTGGACCGGGTAGGCGACGATGGACAGCCAGCGGCGGATCTTGCCGAGGTGATCATAGCGCTTGTCGACGATGATCAGCCCGAGCGCGAGCAGCGAGTACAGCACACAGCGAAGCATCAGTCCGCTCGTGCGACCCGACGGATCGGAATTACGGAACGCGACCATGCGAGGGAACCGGAGCCTGTGTGACGAACGATGCGCCTGCCGTGAAGACGCTCATCAGTCGGACGGGCTCCAAGTCGCTGACATTACTCCAGTCCGAAGATGCCGGGTCCGTGTTCCTCGGTGAGCTCGAGGATGCGGCCACCGCCCCGGGCGACGCAGGTCAGGGGATCGTCCGCCACGACGACGGGCAACCCCGTCTCCTCCATGAGGAGCTTGTCGACGTCGCGGAGCAATGCCCCGCCGCCCGTCAGTACGATGCCGCGCTCGGCCACGTCGGCGCCGAGTTCGGGCGGAGTCTGCTCCAGGGCTTGTTTCACGGCCCCGACGATGCCCTGCAAAGGCTCTTGCAAGGCCTCGAGGATCTCGTTCGAATTGAGGGTGAAGCTGCGCGGCACGCCCTCCGAGAGATTGCGGCCCTTGACCGAGATCTCCCGCACTTGCTGGCCCGGATAGGCGGAGCCGATCTCGAGCTTGATGCGCTCGGCGGTGGCCTCGCCGATCAGAATCCCGTAATTGCGGCGTACGTAATTGGTGATCGCTTCGTCGAATTTGTCGCCGCCGATGCGCACGCTCGCGGCGTAAACGATGCCGTTCAGCGAGATGACCGCGACCTCGGAGGTGCCGCCGCCGATGTCGAGGACCATGGAGCCCCGGGCTTCCTGGACCGGCAACCCGGCGCCGACCGCAGCGGCCATGGGCTCGGGCACGATGTCGACGCTGCGCGCGCCGGCGCCCTCGGCCGACTCCTTGATCGCCCGGCGCTCGACCTGAGTCGAGCCGAACGGTACGCAGACCAGCACTCGGGGACTCGGACTCAAGAAACGGTTGCCATGCACCTTCTTGATGAAGTATTGCAGCATCTTTTCGGTGTAGGTGAAGTCTGCGATGACGCCGTCTTTCATCGGCCGCACCGCGGTGATGTGGCCCGGGGTCCTGCCGAGCATGTTCTTGGCTTCCACCCCGACCGCCACGATGATTTTACCGCCGCGGGTGGGCTCGTCCTGCACTGCGACGACCGACGGCTCGTTCAACACGATACCGCGCTCGCGCACGTAGATCAGCGTGTTCGCGGTTCCAAGATCGATTGAGAGGTCATTGGAGAAATAACCTCTAAGGCGTTTGAACATGGGGGATTTTTCGGGTGCAAAAAGGGGGTGAAAAAAGTTGCGCTAATGTAACAACCGATGGGACTTTCAGCAAGGCAACGTGTATCATCGGCAAGGCCTTTTTTTGCGCACTCGCGCGCACTTTTGAACACCTGATATGAGCCTGACCCGCCAAGACGTCGAAAAAATCGCGCGCCTCGCGCGGCTGTCGATCACCGAGACAGAGATGCCGGTGTACGTCACCAGTCTTTCGAGCATCGTCGACTTCGTCGCCGATCTCTCGCGGGTGGAAACCGACCGCGTCGAGCCGATGGCTCATCCGCTCGAAGGTCAGCGCCAGAGGCTGCGCGCGGACGCGGTGTCGGAGACGGACCATCATGAGAAGTACCAGGCGAACGCCCCGCAGGTGCAAGCCGGGCTCTATGTCGTCCCGCGGGTCATCGAGTAACGCCTTCAGTTGAGTCCAGCGACGATGTTGCACACCCTATCGATCGGCGAGCTCGCCCGCCGTTTGGCTGCCAAAGAGATCTCGAGCCTCGAGCTCACCCGGCATTTCCTGGAGCGGATCGAGCGGCTGAACCCGAACCTGAATGCCGTGATTACCCTCACGGCCGACCGGGCCCTCGAGGCCGCTCGGGCCGCGGATCTTCGGCTCGGCGCCGGAGAGCGGGGACGCCTGCTCGGCATCCCTCTCATTCATAAAGATATTTTCTGCACGGAGGGGGTGCGAACGAGCTGCGGATCGCGCATGCTCGACAATTTCATCTCCCCGTATGATGCCACCATCGTGAGCCGGCTGAAGGCGGCCGGTACGGTCATGCTGGGCAAGTCCAACATGGACGAGTTCGCCATGGGATCCTCGAACGAGACCAGCTACTACGGCCCCGTCAGGAATCCGTGGGATACCACCAAGGTCCCCGGCGGCTCATCGGGCGGCTCGTCCGCGGCTTCCGCCGCCCGATTGGCGCCGTTCACCACGGGAACCGACACGGGCGGCTCGATCCGCCAACCCGCCGCGCTGACGGGCGTGACCGGGGTCAAGCCCACGTATGGGCGGGTGTCCCGCTACGGGATGATCGCCTTTGCCTCGAGCCTGGATCAGGCCGGGGTTCTCGCCCGCTCGGCGGAGGATGCGGCCGCAGTGCTCGAGGTCATGGCGGGGTTCGATCCGCGGGACTCCACCAGCGTCGATGCGCCGGTCCCGGATTATCCGGCCCTGCTCGATGCACCGCTCAAGGGGCTCAAAATCGGCCTGCTGCGCGAGTTCTTCGACGGCTTGGAGAGCCGCAATGCCGCGCTCATCCGCGACGCTCTCGAGGTCTACACCTCGATGGGGGCGGAAACGGTCGAAGTGAGTCTGCCGCATCTGCCGCTGTCGGTGCCCACGTATTACGTGGTCGCGCCGGCCGAATGCTCCTCGAATCTGTCCCGCTTCGATGGCGTGCGCTTCGGCTACCGCTGCGAGCAGCCCAAGGATCTGAAGGATCTGTATGAGCGATCGCGCGGCGAAGGGTTCGGCCCGGAGGTCAAGCGGCGCATCATGACCGGTACCTACGTATTGTCGGCAGGCTATTTCGATGCGTATTATTTGAAGGCGCAGAAGGTGCGGCGCCTGATCACGGACGACTTTCGCGCGGCCTTCGAGAAAGTGGATCTGGTGGTCGGTCCGACGACGCCGACCCCAGCGTTCGCCATCGGCGCCAAGATCGACGATCCGGTCACCATGTACTTGAACGACATCTACACCATCGGCGCGAACCTCGCGGGTCTACCGGGCATCTCCGCGCCTTGCGGCTTCGTGGACGGATTGCCGGTGGGGATGCAGTTGATCGGGCCGCATTTCTCGGAGGCGCGGCTCCTTTCGGCCGCCCACCATTTCCAGCGCGCGACCGATTGGCATCTCAAGACGCCGGGCGGGTATCAGTGATGGCCGCCATGGCGTCCAGTTGGGAAGTGGTGATCGGGCTCGAGATTCACGCACAGCTCGCGACCCGATCGAAGATTTTCTCGGGTTCCTCGACCGCCTACGGCTCGGCTCCCAACACCCAGGCCGACCTGGTCGATCTCGCCTACCCGGGGGTGCTGCCGGTGCTCAACGAGGAGGCGCTGCGCATGGCCGTCAAGTTCGGAGTCGCCATCGGTGCGGCGATCGCGCCCAAGTCCATATTCGCGCGCAAGAATTATTTCTATCCGGATTTGCCGAAGGGCTATCAGATCAGCCAGTACGAGCAGCCGGTGGTCGGCAGGGGCGCGATCACCATCATGCTCGACGACGGCGCCGTGAAGACCGTCGGCATCACCCGCGCGCATCTCGAGGAGGACGCCGGCAAATCGCTCCATGAGGGGCTCCCGAACGCGAGCGGCATCGACCTGAACCGCGCCGGTACGCCGCTCCTGGAGATCGTCTCGGAGCCCGATCTGCGCTCGGCCAAGGAAGCCGTCGCCTACATGAAGAAGGTGCACACCCTGGTGCGCTACCTCGAAATCTGCGACGGCAACATGCAGGAGGGCTCGTTTCGCTGCGACGCCAACGTCTCCGTGCGGCCGGCGGGCACCTCCAAGTTCGGCACCCGCGCGGAGATCAAAAACCTGAACTCGTTCCGCTTCGTCGAGAAGGCGATCCAGTACGAAGTGGCGCGGCAGACCGAGCTGATCGAGAGCGGCGGCAAGGTGGTGCAGGAGACGCGGCTCTACGACTCCGACAAGAACGAGACGCGCTCCATGCGCTCCAAAGAGGAGGCGAACGACTACCGTTACTTCCCGGATCCGGATCTGCTGCCGGTGGAGATTGACGAGAAGTTCGTGGGATCGGTGCGCGAGACGCTGCCCGAGCTTCCGGACGAGAAGGCCGCGCGGTTCGCGCGCGACTTCGGCCTGACGGCCTACGATGCGGGCGTGCTCTCGGCCAGCCGCGAACTGGGCGCGTACTTCGAATCCGTGGTGGAGGCGCTCGGTGCGCCGCACGCGAAGCTCGGGGCCCACTGGGTCATGGGCGAGCTCTCGAGCGCCTTGAATCGCGACGGCGTCGAGATTGCGCACTCCCGGGTGTCGCCCGCGGCGCTCGCGGGCTTGTTGAAGCGCATCGTGGACGAGACCATCTCCGGAAAGATCGCCAAGGACGTGTTCGAGGCGATGTGGTCGGACGGCAAGCCGGCGGATGCCATCATCGAGTCCCAGGGCCTCGAGCAAATCACCGATAGCGGCGCGATCGAGGGGATGATCGACTCCGTGATCGCCGCGAACCCAAAGCAGCTCGCGGAGTATCGCAGCGGCAAGGACAAGCTGTTCGGATTCTTCGTGGGGGAGGTGCAGAAGGCGACCGGCGGCAAGGTGAATCCGGCCCGGCTCAACGAATTGCTCAAGGTCAAGCTTGCCGGCGGCGGGGTCAAGCTCGCCGGCGGCGGCCCGAGTTGACCGGCGGCGCTTTCTCCTGATGCATGACCGAGACTGCCTGCATCGATTCGTGTTCGAGCACTATCCGATCCGCGGGCACCTGGTGCATCTCGACGCCGCCTGGCGGGCGTTGATCGAGCACCGCGCCTACCCCGACGCGATACTCGATCTTCTGGGCGAAGCCGTGGCGGCGTCGCTCCTGCTCGCCGCGACCATCAAATTCGA
>DASYAC010000167.1:0-11853 GCA_036501585.1 Steroidobacteraceae bacterium | reverse complement strand
GTCGTTGCAGATCTGGCCCGTGTGCTCTCTGTCCTCGAAGCCGAGGCCCTGTTTGAAGCTCAGGTCGAACACCGGTTCGAACAGCTTGATCACATAGGCATCCTTGGGCAGCGGAGCATGCACGATCAGCGTCGAGTCATTGAGTACGGTCCAGTCCCCCTGAAAGTTCGACTTCCAAAAGCAGCCGCCCTTTCCCGGAAGATTCTCGACTTTCGTAAGATTGTCCAGAGCCTTGGCCTGTGGTGATTGGGCCGTAGTCGCGCAGCCGACCGCGATTGCGGCCAGCGCGCCGACGGCGGCCTTGATCAGCAGCGGACGAATTTGCATGGTGCACCTCCTGCGAACTATAGATACTTCGTGACCCCCTGAAATTCCTTGATCAGCGCCCGAATCTCCCTCGGCATCGATTCCGAGGTCTCCTCCATGCAGTGATGAATGTGATCCTTGATCAGTTCCTTCTTGGCATTCGCGACCGCCTTCTCGACCGCGTGCAGCTGCTGCGTCAGCTCCATGCAAGGGCGGCCCTCCTCCATCATTTCGATGACGCCCGCCAGGTGTCCCTGGGCCCGCTTCAACCGGGTCGCGATCTCGGGAAATTTATGCATCTGTAACATCTCCGTCATATATCCTATCCCCCTAGACAGGATACTCCAAACGGCTTAGGATCGCGACCGCCATCGAGGGTACGTCATGCCGATTCACGATCACGAGCCGTCGTTCCGCGGCAAGGCCTTCCTGTGGGGCGGCATCGCCTTGGGCGTCCTGTTCCTGGCGGCGCTGCTCACGCACGGTTTCGGGTTGTTCGGCGGCGGCGCCAAGAACGAGGAACCTCCGGCCCTGATGGTCCGCCACGGCGACCAGATCCTCGTTCCGGAGGGATCCGCCCTGCGCAAGGCATTGACCGTGGAGCCGGCGGCGGCTCGGCCGGTGAACGCCAAGATCGCGTTGCCGGCGGTGGTCGAGTCCGATCCCGCGCGAACCGCGGCGGTGTTGACGCCGCTCTCCGGCCGATTGATCTCGCTCAAGGTCTCCCTCGGCGACCGGGTGGAAAAGGGCCAGGTGCTCGCCGTCGTCGATTCCCCGGATCTCGGTCAGGCCTACGACGATGACGACAAGGCCCGGGACAGCTTGAAGCTCGCGGACAAGAATCTCGAGCGCCAGGAAGGCCAGCACCGGATCGGCGCGGCGTCCGACAAGGATCTCGACCAGGCGAAGAGCGACCGCGCCCAGGCGCTCGCGGAATACACCCGCACCCAGGCCCGCCTGCGGATGCTGGGCGCCTCTGCCGACAAGCCGCATCTGCTGAGCGTCGCCGCCTCCATGAGCGGCAGCGTCACCGCGCTGTCGGTGGCGCCCGGCGACATGATCAACGATCCGGCCCAGGCGCTCATGACCATCGCCGACTTGAGCACCGTGTGGGTGACCGCCCTGGTTCCGGAGAAGGACGTGAGGGCCGTCTACAAGGGCCAGAGCGCCGAGGTCACCCTCTCCGCCTATCCGGACAAGGTGCTTCGGGGCAAGGTGCTGTTCGTCTCCGACGTGATCGAGTCGGACTCGAGGCGCAACAAGATCCGAATCGCGTTCCCGAACGGCGATTACGCGCTCAAGCCCAACATGTTCGCGACCGTCACGGTGATCGGGCCCGACAAGACCGAGGTCGTGGTGCCGAGCTCCGCGCTCCTCATGAACAACGACAGGACCAGCGTATTCGTCGCGACGGCCCCCTGGACCTTCCAGCGCCGCACGGTCGATCCCGATCTCGGCGACGGCGCGACCGTCCCCATCCGCGGAGGCCTCGCCGCGGGCGATCAAGTCGTCGTGAAGGGCGGAATTCTCCTCAATGATTGATCAGTTCGTCGGCTTCTGCCTGCACCGGCGCATCGCGATCATCATCATCGCGGTGCTCCTGTCGGGATTCGGCGTGTATGCGTGGGAGACGCTTTCCGTCGAGGCCTACCCCGAGCTCGGCGACGTGGCGGCGCAGGTGACCACGCAATCGCCGGGGCTCGCCGCGGAAGAAGTCGAGCAGCTCATCACCGTGCCCCTGGAACGCGAGATCAACGGTACTCCGGGGCTCCTCTTGATGCGCTCCTCGAGCACCTTCGGCCTCTCGCTCATCACGGTGCTGTTCCGGGACGGCTATGAAGACTACTGGGCGCGCCAACGGCTGACCGAACGCATCAATCAGGCAGTGCTGCCCGCGGGCGCGACCCCGTCGCTCGATCCCGTGGCGGGGCCGGGCGGCGAGATCTATCGCTACACCCTGGAATCCGGCACGAAGAATCTCCAGGAGCTGTCGGAAATTCAGCGCTGGACGGTGATCCCGGCGCTCAAGTCCGTTCCGGGAGTGGTCGACGACACCAATTTCGGCGGCTTCACCACGGAGTACCAGCTCGACCTGGACCCGAAGCAGCTGGTGCACTACGGCCTCGGCATCACCGACGCGATCAGCGCCATCAACAACAACAACACCAATGCCGGCGGCGGCCGGGTGTCGCGAGGCGATCAAAGCTACGTGATCCGGGGGGTCGGCCTGATCCATGATCTCGAAGGGATCGGCTCGATCGTCGTGACCCAGGTCAACGGCGCGCCGGTGCTGGTGCGCGATCTCGGGCGCACCACGCTGAGCCACCAGGAGCGCGAGGGCATCCTGGGCAAGGACTCGAACCCCGATACCATCGAAGGCATCGTATTGATGCTCAAGTACCAGAATCCCTCGCAGACCCTGCGCGGCGTTCACGCGAAAGTCGCGGAGCTCAACGCCAAGCTGGCGGCGAGCGATGTGAGGATCGTGCCGTACATCGATCGCGACGATCTGGTTCACGCCACCATCCACAAGGTCGGCCGGACCATTCTCGAGGGCGTGACACTCGTTTTCCTGATCCTGATCCTGTTTCTCGGCAGTCCGAAGAGCGCCGTGGTGGTGGCGGTGAGCATTCCGCTGGCGCTGGTGTCGGTGTTCTCGCTGTTGAATCTCACCCACGTGTCCGCGAACCTTCTGTCGCTGGGCGCGATCGACTTCGGCATTCTGGTCGACGGCGCCATCGTCGTCACCGAGGCCGTGCTGCGGCGGCGCGAGGCGCTGCCCAACGAGGAATTGAGCGAGAGCGAGGCGAAGGCGGCGACGCTTCAGGTCACCCGTCCGATCTTCTTCGCGAGCCTGATCATCATCACCGCCTATCTGCCGCTCTTCTCCTTCGAGCGCGCCGAGGCCAAGCTGTTCACGCCCATGGCATACACCATGGGCTATGCCCTCTTCGGCGCGTTGCTGACGGCGCTGGCGCTGGTGCCCGGCCTCGCCTACATCGCGTTCCGCAATCCCGGCCGCGTGTATCACAACCGCTGGCTGGAGTGGCTCACGGTGCGCTACGACCGGATACTGGCCGCCTGTCTCGATCAGCCGCAGATCATTTACGGCGTGGTGATATTCGCGCTGCTCGCCGTGGTCGGCCTGGGGGCGACGGTGGGCCGCGACTTTCTGCCCGACCTCGACGAGGGGGCTCTTTGGCTGCAGGTACAGATGCCCACCGGCCTGGCCTTGAACAAGGCGAGCGACATGGCGAGCGAGCTCCGGCGCGCCGTCTTGAAGTACCCGGAGGTCTCCTATGTGGTTACCCAGACCGGCCGCAACGACGACGGCACCGATCCCTGGACGATGTCGCACATCGAGGCCCCGGTGGGGCTGAAGCCCTACGACACCTGGCCCGCGGGCGAATCCAAGAAGCAATTCGTGGACAAGCTGGCCACGAATCTCGCCAAGGACCTGCCGGGCTTCTCCGTCGGCATCAGCCAACCCATCATCGACGGCGTGAACGACATGATCGGCGGAGCGCACAGCCCACTGGTCATCAAGATCTACGGCGACGATCTCGATGAGCTGCGCCGCATCGGCGGCGAGATCGTGGACGTGCTCTACACGATTCAGGGCACCTCGAGCGCATCCATTTTCCAGGAGCCGCCGATCCCGCAGATCGAGGTCAAGCTGGATCACGAAAGGGCCGCGCGATACGGCGTGAACATGACCGACGTGCAGAACGTCATTCAGACCGGGGTCGGCCAGGCGCCGGTCTCGACCGTGTACGTCGGCGAGCGCGTCTACCCGTTGACGGTGAGGTACACGGAGGACACGCGCAATTCTCCGCAGGCGCTGGGCAATCTCCTGGTGAATACCTCGAGCGGCGTGCAGGTGCCGCTGTCCCAGCTGGCCGACATTCGCATGCGCTCCGGGGAGAGTACGGTCACGCGCGAGAACGGCCAGCGCAACCTCACCATCCGCATCGACAACCGCGACCGGGATCTCACCTCGTATCTCGAGGACGCGCAGAAGAAGATCGGCGAGCGCGTGCGTTTCGACCACAGCAAGATCCGCCTGGAATGGGGCGGCCAGTTCGAGAATCAACGCCGCGCGGAGGCGCGGCTCCTGGTGATCCTCGGCTTGGTGATGGGCATGATGCTCATCTTCCTCACCATCGGCCTCAAGTCCTTTCGGCAGGCGCTGCTGATTCTCGGCGTGGTCCCGCTCGCCACCTTGGGCGGCCTGGTGTCGCTGCACCTCACCGCCCAGAACCTGAACGTGGCGAGCGGCGTCGGCTTCATCGCGCTGTTCGGCGTGGCGGTGCAGAACGGCATCATCATGGTGTCGAATTTGAACCGTATGCGAAAATCCGGCCTGGACCTGCACGAGGCCATCATGCAGGGCGCGACCGAAAGGCTCCGCCCGGTGCTGATGACGGCGACCGTCGCGACGCTCGGCATGTTGCCCGCCGCCATCCACACGGGCGTCGGGAGCGACGTGCAGCGGGGCATCGCCACCGTCGTCGTGGGGGGCCTCGCGATTTCCACCATACTCACGCTGTTCGTGCTGCCCTCGATGTACCACGTCATCGAGCATTGGGCCGAACGGCGTCACGGCCAGGCAAGGTGGGGACAATGAGGGGCCCTCGCCCGAGGCGGGTCCGGGGCGCACGCGCGGTCGCCGCCCGATGGTCGCTCGCGCTCTGCATGGCCGCCGCCGCGGCAGGCATTGCGGCCTGCGCCGTCGGCCCGTCATTCAAACGCCCCGCGCCGCCGGCGGATTCCGGTTATGGCGCCGCCCCGTCCTCAGGGGCCACCCAGGCGGTGCAGGCGCCCGCCGGCGACGCCCAGCGTTTCGTCGCCGGCATGGATGTGCCGGGCGAGTGGTGGACGCTGTTCAAGTCGCCCAAGCTCGATCGTCTGGTCGGGCAGGCGCTCAAGGGCAATCCCAGCGTCGGGGCGGCGCAGGCGGCGCTCAAGCAGGCACACGAGTTGTACCTGGCACAGAAAACCAGCTTCTTTCCCAATGTCCAGGGAAGCTTCGGCGCGGACCGCTCCGAGTATCCGACGGGTACGCTGACCGCACCCACGAATGCGTCGAGCTCCACCTACAGCTTGTATACCGCGCAGCTGAACCTGACCTACATGCCCGACGTGTTCGGCGCCACCCGGCGCGCGGTGGAGATGGCCAAGGCCGAGGAACAGAGCACGCGATTTCAGCTGGAAGCCACTTATTTGACCTTGACCAGCAATGTGGTGGTCACGGCGGTCACCGAAGCGTCGCTCCGCGGGCAGATCCAGAGCACCCGGCGGTTGCTCGAGCTGCAGCATCAGCTCACAGATACCGCACAGAAGCAGCGCGCGCTCGGTACCGACAGCGACCTGGAGGTCCTCGCCCAACAATCGGCGGAAGCCCAGCTGGCGCAGACCCTGCCGCCGCTCGAGAAACAGCTGGGGCAGACCCGCGATGCGCTGACGGCGCTGCTCGGCAGGCTGCCGGCGGAAGAGCCGGCCGAGACGTTCGCCCTCGACGACCTGACGCTCCCCGAAGAGCTGCCGGTGAGCGTGCCCTCGAAGCTCATCGAGCAGCGGCCGGATGTTCGTCAAGCCGAAGAGAATCTGCATGCCGCCTCCGCGGCGGTGGGTGTCGCGATCGCCGACATGCTGCCGCAGTTCGCGATCAACGCCGATCTCGGGACGAGCGCGTTGAAGCTCGGCCAGCTGTTCTCGCCGTACACGGGATTCTGGGACGCCGGCGCCTCGTTGACGCAGACCTTGTTCGACGCCGGCGCCCTCCTGCACAAGAAGCGCGCGGCCGACGCGGCGCTCGATCAGGCCGGCGCCCAGTATCGCGCCGCCGTCATCCTGGCGTGCCAGAATGTCGCGGACACCTTGCGTGCGCTGCGAGCAGACGCGGATGCGCTTCGTGCCAGTGTCGATGCCGAGCGCGCGGCGCTGAGAACCTGGGAACTGGCGCGCCAGCAGCACTCGCTCGGCACGCTGAGCCCCGTGGCGGTGATGGATGCGGAGCTGGCATACGCTCAGGCGGAGCTCGCGGTGAGTCAAGCGCAAGCGAACCGATTTTCCGATACGGCCGGGCTGTTTCAGTCGCTCGGCGGCGGGTGGTGGAATCGACGGGAGGAGGAACCCCACTATGAACAACCTGGTCCTGCGGGAAGATAAGAACGGCGCCGCGATCCTGACGCTGAGCCGTCCGGGAAAGCTGAACGCCTTGTGCAAGGGCATGTTCGAGGATCTGGAAGAGCACGTCGACGCGATCGCCCGCGAGACACGCACCATCGGCCTGGTGATTCTGCGCGGCGCAGGCGGGAACTTCTCCTCGGGTTACGACATGCAGGAGGTCCTCGAGCACGTCCGGGCGCACGCCAAGCCGCACTTTCACTCGGAGGTCATTCAGAAACTCGCCGATCTGCCGCAGCCGGTCATTTCGGCGGTCCAGGGTCATTGCTCCACGGGTGCCCTGGAACTCGCGCTGGCCGCGGACCTGATCCTCGCCTCGGAATCGGCGCGGTTCTCCGACGTGTATGCGCGATGGGGGCTGACGCCGGTGTGGGGTCTTTCCCTGAGGTTGCCGCATCGTATCGGAAGGGCGAAGGCGAGCGAGATGATGTTCACCTGCCGCAGCTACACGGCAAAGGAGGCGCAGGCCATGCATCTCGCGAATTTCTGTTTCCCGGACGATGTCTTCGAGGCGGAGCTGGTGCGGCTCTGCGGCGATATTCTCGCGAACTCCTGGTACGCCAATCAGGTGAACAAGCGCGCGCTCATCGGGACCGACGGGTTGAGTCTGCACGATGCGCATGCGCTGGAGCTGTTCAAGAACGAGGGGCTGGCGCCGGACGCGGCGAAACGGGTGCAGAAATTTTTTGCGGAGCGGAAGGGCACCGGCGGCTGAGGGAGGTGCGGGGGCCTCGCTGGGGGCCCGGGCTTTCGCTGGGAGCGCGGGCCCGCTACGCCGGCGCCACCAGCAACGCCTTCGCATATCGCGGGTGAATTTTCGACCCCGCTGGGGCACACTAGGCGCCCTTTTTGACCCCCAGGCGGAGTACCCGTATGTGCGGAATCGTCGGCGTGGTCGCGGAGCGCAATGCCGTGCCCATTCTCATGGAGGGACTGCGACGTCTCGAATATCGGGGCTACGACTCGGCGGGCATCGCGATTCTGGGTGCCGATCGACGACTGGCGCGCCGTCGCGCCCTGGGGAAGGTCAAGGTTCTCGAGGACACGCTGGATGCCGACCCGATCGCGGGCCAGGTCGGCATTGCGCACACGCGCTGGGCGACTCACGGCGTTCCCACCACCCGCAACGCTCATCCCCATATTTCGCGGGACGGAATCGCCGTCGTACACAACGGCATCATCGAGAATCACGAGACACTGCGGGCCGGACTCATCGATCTCGGATACGAGTTCAGCTCCGAGACCGACACCGAAGTCATCGCCCATCGCATCCATCATCACCTGGCGAGTTCCTCGAGTCTGTACGAGGCCGTGCGCAAAACGGTGGCGGAACTGGACGGTGCCTATGCGCTGGCCGTGGTCGCGGAGGCCGATCCCGACGCCATCGTGCTGGCGCGCGAGGGTTGTCCAGTGGTGGTGGGCCTGGGGATCGATGAGAACTTCGTGGCCTCCGACGTCGCCGCCCTCCTGCCGGTCACGCGGCGCTTCATGTTTCTCGAGGAAGGGGACGTTGCGGAGATCCGGCGCAAATCGGTCACCGTCACCGACGCGGCGGGAAAGGCGGTGGCGCGGGCGGTGGTGGAAAGCGAGCTGCCGGCCGACGCGGTGGAGCGAGGCCAGTACCGGCACTTCATGCTCAAGGAGATCCACGAACAGCCGCGCGCCATTGCGCAAACCCTGGAGGAGCGTGTATCCGGAGCCCGATTGCTCGAAGCCGCGTTCGGGCCGGCCGCCAAGGACGTTTTCAATCGAGTCAAAGCCGTGCATATCGCCGCCTGCGGTACGAGCTACCACGCGGGCCTCGTGGCCGCCTATTTCCTGGAGCAAATTTGCCGCATCCCGGCGCGGGTCGAGATCGCAAGCGAGTATCGCTATCGGGACCCTGTGGTCCCGGCCGATACGCTCTTCGTCACGCTCTCGCAGTCCGGGGAGACCGCCGATACCCTGGCGGCGCTGCGCAACGCGAAGCACGCGGGCTATGTATCGACGCTTACCATCTGCAACGTCGCGGAGAGCTCCATGGTGCGCGATTCCGAGCTCACTCTCCTGACGCGTGCGGGACCGGAGATCGGCGTCGCTTCCACCAAGGCCTTCACCACGCAGCTCACGGCACTCGGGATGTTGATCGTGGCGCTGGCGAAGAACCGGGCCAACGGAGCCGAGCTCGAACGCGAGCTCATGGTGCAGCTGCTGCAGCTACCCGGATTGGTCGAGAAAACACTCGCGCTCGATGAACAAATCCGCGTGCTCGCCGAGGTCTTTGCGGACAAACAGCACGCGCTGTTCCTCGGGCGAGGCCCGCTCCATGCCATCGCCATGGAAGGCGCATTGAAGCTCAAGGAGATCTCCTACATTCACGCGGAGGCCTATGCGGCGGCCGAGCTCAAACACGGACCCCTGGCGCTGGTCGACGAGGCCATGCCGGTGATCACCGTGGCGCCGAACAACGAGCTGCTGGAAAAACTGAAATCGAACCTGCACGAGGTGCGTGCCCGCGGCGGCCAGCTCTACGTGTTCGCCGATCCGCAGGCACACATGCAAGGCGCCGAGGGCGTCACGGTCATTCAGATGCCCGCGCCGGCGAGTGTCCTGCAGGCGCCGGCGGTGTTCGCCGTGCCGATGCAGCTGCTCGCGTATCACGTGGCGGTGCTCAAGGGCACGGACGTGGATCAGCCGCGGAATCTGGCGAAGAGCGTGACGGTGGAGTGACGGGCGTTGCCCGGCGGGCGAGAGTAGGGATCGGAATCAACGGCGCTTCCCGCGAGCGGTATACTTATAGATATTGACAATAAATGGGTTTTTGTCCTATTCTATAAGCATGCCAAAGACCGCGCGTGCGCTGATCCAACTTCCGCCCAGCACTGCGGCCGCCCTCGAGAAGCTCGGGGCTGACCTCGCTGTGGCGCGCTTGCGCCGCAAGGAATCGCTGCGGTCGTGGGCGACGCGCCTGGGAGTCTCCGTGGCGACGCTGCAGAGGCTGGAAGCCGGCGACCCGTCCGTGGGCATGGGCATCGTGGCGACGGCGCTATGGCTCATCCAGCGTGACGGCGAGCTGCAGAGTCTCGCGGCCCCCGAGCATGATCGAGGCGCCATCGAGATGGATGTCCGTGCGGCCACCGAACTCGGGCGTGCGCGCGCCAAAGCCTCCGCCGAAGCGCGCGCGAAACGAGGGAAACCTTGAGATGCGGCTCGATGACTTGCACCTCTGGTATCTGGGGGACCCGGCCTCGCCGCGCTACGTCGGCGCACTGCGGCTCATCGCCGCGGGCAAGGGCGTCTCGTTGCGCTACCACGAGGAGTGGTTGCGTACGGGATTCGCGCTGAGCGAGGATCTGCCGCTCATCGACACGGAGTTCCTGCCCCCAGCCCGCCTGGTCTCCGACGCCGAGCGAGCGGTTGGCGCGGTCGATGATGCTCGTCCGGATCGTTGGGGCGAGAAGGTGATCCGCTTTTTAGACAGGCCGAAGCGTCTCTCCCTCATGGAGTATCTCTACTACGCCGGCGACGAGCGATTCGGTGCGCTCGGCGTCTCCATCTCGGCGGCTTCGTACACCCCGCGTGCCGGCGGCCCGCTTCCTCGGCTCTCGCAGGCACAGCGACTGAGCGAGGTGGTCGCCAAGATCGAAGCCGCGGAGCCCTTGAGCGAGGTGGAAGCGAAGATCGTACGCGCCGGAGGCAGCCTTGGCGGGGCAAAGCCGAAGGCCCTCATCGACGTGGGTGGAGAGCAATGGGTCGTCAAGTTCTTCAATGGGGAGCACATCGACACGCCGCTCATCGAACACGCGACGATGACTCTTGCCAAACGTGCGGGCATTACCGTAGCGGAGACGCAGATCATTCGCCTCACCGGCGCAAACGCACTCGCTGTCCGTCGATTCGACCGCGAACGCGGCCTGCGGATTCACAGCATCTCGGCGGGCACTGCCATTCGCGCGGCCACTGCTTCCGGGGCCGAGCCGGACATGGGCTATCCCGAATTCGCCCGGATCATCCGCCGCCTTGGAATCACCCAGGACAACATCAACCAGCGGGACGCGCGTGAGCTCTTTCGTCGCATGGTGTTCAACATCTTGATCGACAATACGGACGACCATGAGAAAAATCATTCGCTGTTGGTCGTGCACCCGTTCGAGAATGGCCGCCTGAGACTGTCACCCGCTTACGACGTCGTGCCGACGAACTCGGGGCAGGGCTATCAGGAGTTAATCTGCGGCGCACAGGGCCGCGACTCGACGCTCGAAAACGCGATGTCACAGTGCGAAGCCTTTGGCTTGCGACCCCAAGAGGCCGCTGCCGACGTTGCCATCGTCATCGACGTCGTGAACGGCTGGGAGGAGCATTTCGAGAACGCAGGCGTATCACAGCGCGACATCGAGAGCTTGGGGGAGCGCATAGACGGCGCCGACCTTCTTGCTCAGCGTACCGGCTTCACGCCCGGCCGCTTCACATCCGCATCGGCCAGGCCCAAGAGAACGAGCCCTTTTCGGCGCACATGAGCTCCCGCCACACGGCCAGTCATCGCAGCCCCACGCGCAATTCTCGCAGCCCTCTGAAACCGACCAACGAGCCCCATTGAGAGCCGGGTCCATCCGGGTGTAGGCGCGGGAAGCGCCGAGTGAGCTCTCGCAGTGCGATCTGTCCCTCCAAGCGCGCCAACGTGCTCCCCAAGCAGACATGGGCATCACCGCCAAAGGCCAAATGGCGATTGTGCATCCGATGGATGTCGAACCGGTCGGGGTTGGAAAACTGTTCACCATCGCGGTGTGCAGCCGCGATCACCAGAAGCAGGGTACTGCCCTTGGGCACTCGGGTACCGTCCATTTCGATATCGGCAGTCACCCCGCGACCGAACATCTGCACAGGACTCTCGTACCGGAGTACCTCCTCCATTGCTGCACGCATGAGGTCGGGGCTCTTGCGAACGGCATCGAGCGCTTCAGGATTATTCAGCAAGGTGTGTACGCTGTTGCCGATCCAGTGACGCGTCGTCTCGTGCCCGCCAAAAAGCAGCATGACGCACTGCGCATATAGCTCTTCGTGCGTCAGTCCCGACTCGCCGACCGTAAGATCGACCAAAAGACCGATCAGGCCTTCCCGGTTACGCCCGCCACCCGCAGTCACCGTCTTGAAGATCTCGACGAGCTCGAGTATCGCGTCTTGCGCAGGCCGCGCAGTTTCCGGCGTCCTCAAGACACTCGCAAACCACACAGAGATCACGTTCGTGAGCTCGACACATCGATCCTGCTCAGATTCCGGTACCCCCAATAGATCCGAAATCGCCCTTACCGGAAGCGGATACGCCAGATCGCGCACGACATCGGCCGCGCCCCTTTCCTCCATCCGATCGAGGAGCTGCGT
>DASYAC010000166.1:0-9903 GCA_036501585.1 Steroidobacteraceae bacterium | reverse complement strand
TCGCATAGCCGGTTGGTGCGCGTGCGAAGCTCGCCCGGGGTTTGCGGCCCGCGCAGCAGCATCACGCAGAGCGTGCCGAGCTCCTGCGCGGAGAACTTCAAAGGCCCGAATTCGGTGTTGCAGAAGCGGTGCCGGTACTTGGTCACCCGGCCGCCATAGCCGGCCGATTTGTCGCTGACCATGTACTTCTTCATGAGTGAATCCAGCGTTTGCTGGACTTCGGGCTCGGAGAGCTCGAGCACGGGCTCGCGGTTGGTCTTCTGATTGCACGCGTTGGTGAGGGCGTTGAGAGACAGCGGATATTGATCGGGCGTGGTGATTTCCTTCTCGATCAGGCAACCGATGACGCGCGCTTCGTTGGGCGTGAACTCTATATTCATGGCGAGGGGGATGTTTTAGGTTGGGGGCTTGCGGCAGAATATATCGACCGCGGGACTCGAGGTGTACTCATGAGCGAAATTCAACTGGTATCGGAGCACGGCTGTTTCGGCGGCGTGCAGCGATTCTACAAGCATGCCTCCCGTGAGACGCGCGGAACCATGAAGTTCTCGGTGTACCTGCCGCCCGAGGCCGACACGAGCCGGGGAAAGCCGCAGAAGATGCCGGTGCTTTACTACCTGTCGGGACTCACGTGCACCGAGGAGACGTTTCCGATCAAGGCGCACGCACAGCAGGCAGCGGCGCAGCTCGGGATCATGCTGATCGCACCCGACACGAGTCCCCGCGAGCCGCGCATACCGGGCGATGCGGATAGCTGGGATTTCGGCCAGGGCGCGGGATTCTACGTCGATGCCACCCAGGCTCCGTGGTCGACCAACTACCGGATGTACAGCTACGTGACCGCGGAGCTTCCCGAGCTGGTGGCGGCGAATCTTCCGGCGAATCCCGATGCGACGGGCATTTTCGGCCATTCGATGGGCGGGCATGGCGCCCTGGTGTGCGCGCTCAGAAACCCGGGCGTGTACAAGTCCGTTTCGGCCTTCGCGCCGATCGCGGCGCCGATGCAGTGTCCCTGGGGCAAGAAGGGGTTCGGCAACTACCTCGGTCCCGATCAGGAGACCTGGCGGGAGTACGATGCCAGCGAGCTCGTGGCGCGAAAGCCCTTCCCGGGACTCATTCGCATCGATCAGGGCAAGGCGGACCCGTTTCTCGTCGAGCAGTTAATGCCCGAGAAGTTCGCTGCTGCGGCGGCCAAATCGGGCCAGAAGCTCGATCTCAGGATGCACGACGGATACGACCACGGGTACTACTTCATGCAAAGCTTCATGGCCGATCACCTCCGGCACCACGCCGAGGCGCTGAAGAAGTAGCGGCGCCTGGCGGCGGATCAGCGGGACACGGCGGGCGCGGAGGTGACGCGTCCGTCGAAATCCATCCACACGTGCTGGGCGAAATCGTACAGCTTGCAGCGCCCCACCGTGTTCCAGTAATAGCGCCAGGTGAAGACTTCCGATTTCAACCGTTCGTCCAAGGTCGCACTCAGACGGGCCTGCGCCTCTTTGAGCCGATAGAGCGGAATGCCCATGTTCACGTGGTGCGCGCCGTGCTCCAGGATGTAATGGATGAGCCCGTCCAGCGGACGCATGAGCTTCACGTGCACGGTGGTGGTCGCATAGCCGGCGTTCGCGCTCCACTCGTCGCGACGGTCGTACCAGGCGACCCGCGGGTGCGTGTGCTGCACGTAAATGACGAAGCCCATGAGGCAGTTCCACACGAAGAACGGAATGGCGAATCCGAACACCAGGAGCGACCACATGGGACGGCCGCTGTACAGAGACCAAACGACCAGGCCGCCGATCCAAGCCGCTCCGAATCCGGTCACGAGCACGCAGTCCCAGAGATAGCTGCCGCGCCGATGCCCGACGTGCTTGCGGCTCGGAAAGTAGAGCTTCTTCCACCACATCTCGATCATGTAGTAGATCCCCTGGCCGACGCCGCTCCGATAGATGTGTTCGAGGAGCCGGCGCACCCAGGGGAGCCGCGCGAACTCGTGCGGTGAATAGGGGGTCCAGACGTAGTCGCGGCCCTTCAAGTTGGTGAATCCGTGGTGAGCCAGATTGTGACCCACATCCCAAAGGCTGAAGGGCGTCAGCGAGGGCAGAAATGCGATTCGGCCGATCCATCCGTTGAGCACCTTGCTCGGCGTGTAGGACCCGTGACAGGCGTCATGCCCGATCACGAACAGGCGCGCGATCCAGAGAGCTGCCACCAGTGAGGCGAAGACGCGGATCCACCACGACTCGACCACCAGGAGGCTCGCGATCGCGACGCCGAATACCACCCAGTCCAGGAAAAACCAGGTGATGGGGGTGGCGATGCCGCGCTGCAGCGTGAACGGCTGCAGAAGCTTCTGAAATCTGAACCGCGATTTATCCGGCATGGGTGCCTGCACCACTTCGACGG
This sequence comes from Steroidobacteraceae bacterium, assembly GCA_036501585.1. Lineage (GTDB taxonomy): Bacteria > Pseudomonadota > Gammaproteobacteria > Steroidobacterales > Steroidobacteraceae > Bog-1198. The sequence goes on along the minus strand of DASYAC010000166.1, from coordinate 7,500 downwards.
AAACGGGCGGATCAGAGGCAGAGGGCAATGAAGACATGAAAGGCTCCGGCGGCGACGCGACCGCCCATTATATACGCCATAAACGCCGCCGAGGGCGACTCAAAACGTGAACACGGTCAGTCCGTATCGGCATCCGGCCAGAGCAGCACCCCCAAATGCTCGCAGGCCTCGATCAGGGCGGTGGCCGCCTCGCGGGTGCTGGCATCCAGCCGCCGGTCGTGCGTGAGGAGCCACGTCAGCCTGGCACGCCGCGAGCGAGCCGAGGGCTCGCTGTCGAACAGCGCCGGAAACAATCCCAGCGCATCGATGAATTCGCGCATCGGCGCGCTCGTTTGGGCATTGGGTGCCGGCGTGAGCAAAAGCTTCAACCAAGTGACGCAGCGTTTGGCGAGCCCTGCGCGGGTGATGCCGAGGCTCGTACGCCGCCGTGTCTCACCATCCGCCAGCGAATCGGCCAGGTGCCGGTAGCGCTCGACCGACGCTTCATCAGCGGGCAGCGCCGGACTCGCGTCCGACAATACCGACCGCAGCAGATCGGCCAGCAGCAGGGCGAGTTCCTCGGCCAAAAATCGCTGGCTCTGCTCGGCGTCCGGACGAGCTAGATCGGCCCAAACCCTGGGTCCGCCCACCCGCCTCGCGTTGGGAGAGTTCGACATGCCTTTAGTGTAGCGGCTCCGCGGCCCATCGCAACTATGTCAAAATGGGACCAGGTTCACTGACACGCCACGATTCCCTGCAAAAGACCCGTGCCGCGCGCCATCCGCGCGCCGGCGGACCGAAAAATTTAATGAAGTACGACCCATCATGATTCCCGACGATTTCACCGTGGGGACGGCCGTCGACGTGGCGCCCGGCGTACGGCGCATCGTCGCCGGCAACGCCGGACTCATGACCGGTCCCGGGACGAACACGTACCTGCTCGGCAGCTCCGAGATCACGGTGCTCGATCCCGGGCCCGACGAAGCGAACCACCTGCGCTGCATCCTCGCCGCTGCCGGCGGCCCGATCCGCTGGATCCTCACGACTCACACGCATCGGGATCACTCGCCGCTCGCCGCGGCGCTCCGCCGGGAGACCGGCGCGCGCATCGTCGGTCTGGCCGCGCCCGGCGATGGACGGCAGGACGATACCTTCAGGCCCGACGAACAGCCTCGCGACGGGCAAGTGCTGGCACTCGGGGAGGTTGCGTTGACCGCCATCCTGACGCCGGGGCACGCCTCCAATTGCGTGTGCTATCTGCTGGCCGGCGAGCGGCTCTTGTTCACGGGTGACCACGTGCTCGGCGGCGTGTCGCCCGTGATACTGCCGCCGGACGGCGATATGGCCGCATACCTCGATTCGTTGCACAAGCTGGAGGCCTACGATTTCGAGTACATCGCCCCCGGACATGGCGGGATCATGAGCCGCGGCAAGCGCGTTCTCGAGATGCTGCGGGCCCATCGGATGGCGCGCGAGCGCAAGGTCCTCGCCCGCCTGACCGAGCCCGCGACCCTCGATACGCTGACCCCGGCCGTTTACGACGATGTGCCGAAGGACCGGCACCCGTGGGCGCGCCTCACCTTGGAGGCGCACCTGATCAAACTCGGGCGTGAAGGGAAGGTCGCCGAGGCCGGCGGTCTCTGGCGGCGCATCGCATGAGGGCGTGCCTGTCCGTCTCGCTGCACGCGGTGAGCGTGCGGCGCGGAAAGAAGTGGGCGCTCAAAAATATATCGCTCGAACTCAAGGGAGGAGAGCGTTGGGCGCTCGTCGGCTCGAACGGGTCGGGGAAGACGCAGCTCCTCAAACTGATTGCGGCGGACGTGTGGCCGACTCCCACCGGCCGCGAGAAGCTCGCCTATCGCCTGGGCGGCCACTCCATTTTTCCGGACCAGGCGAAGCAGCGGATCGCCTATCTCGGCAGCGAGCTGCAGGACAAATACGCGCGCTATGGCTGGAATCCGAGCCTGCGCGAGCTGCTCGCCACCGGTTTGCACCGTACCGATCTCAAGCTCGCGCCGGTCGCCGCGCACGAGCGCCGGAAAATCTCCACGACGCTCGCGGCATGCGGTCTCACGGCGCTCGGCGATCGACGGTTCGCGTCGCTGTCCTACGGACAGAAGCGGATCGCGTTGCTCGCCCGCGCGCTCTGCCAATCGCCGGATTGGCTCCTGCTCGACGAATTCTATAACGGGCTCGACGGGCATTACCGCGCGCGCATCGACCGGATGCTCGACGCCGCGCGCGCCCGGGGCGCATCGTGGATCGCGGCGGCGCACCGCGCGCTCGATGTTCCCCGGGGTACCCGCGGAGTGATCGAGCTCGACGGGGGGCGGCTTCGCGCGGTCCGGTCGCTGAGACCCGCCGAACTCGCTCGATTGAGGCGCGATGCCGGCGAGCATCGCCCGCCCCTCCGGCCTCGAAGGGCGGCGCGCCGGCCGCCGCCCGCGGCGAAACAGCCGCCATTGATCCGGCTCCGGCAGGTAAGTTTGTACGTCGATTACCGTCGAGTGCTTCGCGATGTCGACTGGGAGCTGCACACCGGCGAACACTGGGCAGTGATCGGTGCGAACGGCGCGGGCAAGACCAGCTTCTTGAAGCTCCTCCACGGCGACCTCTCGCCCGCCCTGGGGGGCAGCATCGAGCGCGCGGGGTATCCGCGGGGAACGCCGATCGCCGATTGGAAACGCCGGATCGGCTACGTGTCGCCGGAACTGCAAACCGATTATGCGGTGAACGTGACGGTGCGGGATCTGGTCGCGAGCGGGCGCCATGCCAGCATCGGCCTCGCCGATGCGCCGACCGCTGCGGACGCGAGGGCTGCCGAGCGCTGGCTGAGGTTCTTCAAGCTCGCTTCGTTCGCCGACCGGCGGCCGGGCGAATTGTCCTACGGCCAAGTGCGGCGGGCGCTCATCGCCCGGGCTCTCGCGGCGGCCCCCGATATCCTGTTGCTGGATGAGCCGCTGACCGGTCTCGATCCGAAACAGCGGGCGGCCATCAAGGGGCTGCTGCGGCGTTTGATGGACAAGCGGTTGACGATCATCGTCGCCGTGCATCATCCCGAGGACTTGCCGGCCGGCATGACCCACGCGTTGCGGCTCTCGGGGGGACGGGCGAGTGCCGAGGATTACCAATTTGCGAACTGAGTCAGAGGCGCGCGCAGGCGGTTGCGAGACACTCGACCCCTCACGTCCGGCATGGGGTTCGTATTATGTCTCGCGTCTTCGGCAGTTGCGCGCTGGCGGCCGCGCTCCTGGCCCTCATCGGATGCCACGGCGCCTACGCAGTGCGGCCGATTCCGCGAATCGCCGCCGACAGCGTCGGCAAGCCGGTCGCGAGGCTCCAGGAAGCTTTCGGCAAGCCGCGCAAGATCGACACCACGCCGACCAAGGAAGTGTACGTGTGGTTCCTGGCGCAGAAGCCCGACGGCGCGCCCGACGGCTTCCACGGCTGCGAGCTGGAGGTCACCGTCGATGCGCGCTCGGAGCACGTTCTAGGCTATTCGCTGTCGAACATCGGATGGTCGAAATGCCGCGAGGTGGAGCGCAAGATCCGGGTCGCCGAGCGCTAGATCGGGTCGATCCCGCCTACAATGGGAGCTCCGTTGCCGGGTGGCGTGCCTGGAGTTCCCCGTGTCCCTGATCATCATCGTCCTGTCCATCGCGATCCAAGCGGGCCTGATTGCCCACGTGATCAAGACCGGCCGGAACATGCTGTGGATACTCGCGATCTTTTTCCTCCCGTTGGCCGGACCGCTCGCCTACGTCGCGGTGGAGATCCTGCCCGACCTGTTCGGCGGAAGGACGGGCCGGCGGGCGAGGTCGAGCATGCATCGCATGATCGATCCCGACCGGGATCTGCGCCGCGCGAGCGCCGAGGTGGAGATCTCCGGCAATGTCGATGCGCGCCGGCGCCTGGCCGATGAATTGCTGGAGCGGCGCCAATTCGACGCCGCCATCGAGGCCTACCAGGGCGGCCTTCGGGGTATTTTCGAGCACGATCCGACGCTCCTCGCCGGGTTGGCGAAGGCGCAATTCGCGAAGAACGATTTCAGCGCCGCGCGCTCGACGCTCGAGCGGCTTGCGGAGCACAATCCGGACTTCAACTCGCCCGAGTCGCAATTGCTGCTGGCGCGAACGCTCGAGGCGCTGAATGCCTTCGACGATGCGGAGCGTGCCTACGAGGCCGCCGCTCCGAGCTTTCCCGGCGCGGAAGCGCGCCTGCGCCATGCCCTGTTCCTGAAGCGCCGCGGCAAGGCCGGCCCGGCGCGCGACATCCTGAAGGATCTGCTCGACGGGGCGAAGCTCGGTCCGGCGCATTACCGCAAGGCACAGGCGCAGTGGCTGGATCTCGCGCGCCGGGAGCTCGATTGATCCCGGGAACGAATGCCGGCACAGGCGGTCGAACCCGGCAGGAGGGCTCTGCCATGACGCATTCATCCGGGCTCAAGAAGCTCGCATCGTTTTCCTTCGTTCTCCTGCTCCTGGCGGCCTGCGCGAGCCAGCGCGAGCCCGCTCAGAAGATGATGAACGACATCGAGGCCGCCGTCAGCTCGGCGTCCGCCGACGCCGCGAAGTACGTTCCCGATCAGCTGAACGATGTCCAGACCAAGCTGGACGACCTCAAGACCGCGTTCAACGCGCAGGACTACAAGGGTGTGCTTGCCCGCGGCCCTGCCCTGCTCGCCGAGGCTCAAGGGCTGACGAGCGCTGCTGCCGCGAAGAAGGCCGACATGATGAAGGCGCTGAATGACCAGTGGAGCTCGCTGGCGAGCAGCGTGCCGGACGATGTGACCGCCGTCCAGAAACGCATCGACATGCTGGGAGAGCGCAAGAACCGCAAGCTCGCCAAAGGCGTCGATCTCGCGGCGGCGAAGTCGGCTCTCGACGATGCGACGTCGCAGTGGTCCAAGGCGCAAGGCGCCTTCGGCAACGGCAACCTCGATGAGGCAGTGTCGTCCGGCAAGGACGCGAAGTCCAAGCTCCAGACGGTGGCGGGTACGCTGAAGGTCGACTTGCCGGGCGCGGCAGGTGCCGCCGCTCCTCCCGCGGCGCCCGCGAGCTAGCCGGCCAATCGTCCCTCGCTGACGATGACGGCGCCGCCGCCGACGTGCGCCGCTGCGAGCGCGCCATCGTCCATCTCCAGGCGCACCTCGATTCGCGAAGGGCGGCGCATGTGGCGGCCTTGCCGCCCGACGAATCCCGAGGCGTGCTTGCCGAACTGGCCGATTTCGAACAGGTACGACGCGAGCATGACGTGCGCATTGCCGCTCGCCGGATCTTCGGGGATGCCGAGCGCGGGGCAGAACATGCGTGACTCGGTCGTGAGCTCGTCCGGCGCCGAGCCTTTATCGACCGCGAAGATGAAAAATCCGTCCGCCCCGAGCTCCTGGCCGAGCGACATCAAGGTATCGGCGTTGGGCGCCAGGAGATCCAGCGCGCGCGCATCGGCGATGGGCACGAGCAGGCGGGTGCTGCCTTTGCGCGCGATGCGCGCCGGCATGACCTCGTGCAGCGACGTCGCCGGCAGCTTCAGCGCTTCGGCCACCCGGAGAGTCGTCTTGAAGGGGAGCGGGTTGTCCAGTTCAGGAACCGTCTGCCGAAACTCGATGACCGGCGCGCGCCCCGGCGAAGCAGGGAACTCGCGAATCCGGACCTCGACCACGCCCGTGCCGGAGGCCTGACGAACCGGAGCGGTACCGCGCCGGCCGAGGGCGAGCAACACGGCGTGAGCCGCGATGGTCGCATGTCCCACGAACGGTGCCTCCTTGCGTGCGTTGAAGAAGCGCAGCCGAACATCGTGATCCGGTGCATCGGCGGTGCTCACGAAAGCGACTTCGGCATGCGAATACTCGCGCGCGATGGCGGACATCGACTCCTCGCTCTGCCCATCCGCGTCGAGAACCACGGTCGCCGGATTGCCGCTGAACCGCTCGTGCGTGAATGCATCCACCTGAAAAATTCGCACGCGATTCTCCGGATGCCCCTGCGGTGGCCGATGCGGCAGTTTTGCACGCCTCGGCACGGCACGCTACACTTGGCCGAACCTTGGGGTGGTCCTTTGAGGGCCTGAGATGCGGGATATCGGCTACGGCCGAAGCTCGCGAACCCGTTGAACCTGACCCGGTTAGTACCGGCGTAGGGAGCAGGTGCCATGCGAAGCGCAGTCGAAATCAGTATGTATCCGTTGGCCGGCGGGTATCTGCCGTTGATTCAGGCGTTCATCGATCGCCTGAATACGTATCCGGACATGACGGTACGGACCAATTCCTTGAGTACGCAGGTGTGGGGACCCCTGGATCGCGTGCTGGCCATGGTGGCGGCCGAGATCGAGCGCTCCGCCGCCGATGGTCCCCAGCTGGTGTTCGTCATGAAGGTGTTGCCGGGCCTGGCCCCGCCGTGATCGAGCCCCTGTGGGCCCAGCTCGCCGCGGCGTGGCGCGGGACGAGCTGGGTCGAGATCCTGGCGGTCGTGCTCGCGGTGGCCTATCTGCTGCTCGCCATCCGCCAGTCGATTGCCTGCTGGATCGCGGCGTTCGTCAGCTCCTGTTTGTACGTGTGGGTGCTGTTCGGCGCCCGGCTGTACATGGAATCGGTGCTCAATCTGTTCTATGCGTCCATGGCCGTTTACGGATTCTGGCAATGGCGGGGGCGCAAGGACGGTGCAAGGCTCGGCGTGAGCCGCTGGACGGCCGCGCGTAACGTATGGGGGTTGGCGGGGGTCGTCGCGCTCTCCGCGATCAGCTCGTTTTTTCTGCGCCGGTATACACCGGCGGCGTGGCCTTTCGTGGATTCCATGGTCACCTGGGCGAGCGTGTTCGCCACTTTTCTCGTGGCCCGGAAAGTCTATGAGAACTGGCACTGGTGGCTCTTGATCGATTCGGCGAGCCTGTACCTGTATTTCACACGCCGGCTGTATCTCACCATGCTCCTGTTCGCCGTGTATCTCGCGCTCATCCTGATCGGCATGCGCGAGTGGCGCCGCAGCCTCCCGTCGGCGCGCATGGCCTGAATCCCGGAAGGCTCGTGCCGCCCACCGACATGGAAGGAACGGCGGCTCGCCTCCAGCGCCTTGCGGAACGCTACGTCCCGGGTTCCGGCACTGCGCGGATCGATGCGCTCGGATCGGGGCTCACGAACCGCAGTTACCGGGTCAGGCGCGATGGGCAGCTGTTCTCTCTCAGAATCGCGGCGCCGCGGGCGCGCGAGCTCGGTCTCGATCGCGGCTGGGAATGCCGCGTGCTGCGCTGCGCGGCTGGGGCGAATCTGGCGCCCGCCGTGGCGTGCTGCCGGCCCCGCGCAGGAGTTCTGGTGACGCGTTGGGCCGAGGGAAGCTCTTGGACCGTCGAGGAAGCCTCATCGCCTGGGAATATCCGGAAGGTCGCGCTGCTCGTGCGGCGCGTGCATGCGCTGCCCCCTCTCGACCGCCCGCGCAGCGTGAGCCCCGGGCAATGGATCGCCTACTACCGCCGGGCCCTCCAACGGCGAGGCGGCGGCGGCAAAGTCCTGGAGGGCCGGCATCGGCC
>DASYAC010000165.1:0-3788 GCA_036501585.1 Steroidobacteraceae bacterium | reverse complement strand
ACGGACTTGAAGGCGGCGATGCTGCTGAAATAAGTGCCGCGCCATTGCCGCCAGAAATACGCGATGACCGCGAACATCGTGCCCGTGTGGAGCATCACCAGGAGCAGGGTCATGGGAGGCGAGGAGGGGTCGAGACCGAGGAGTTTCTCGGTGACGACCACGTGTGCGGAGCTCGAGACCGGGAGGAGCTCTGCCAGGCCCTGAACGATGGCTAGAATGACGACGTTGAGAATGGACACGCTGTTATTGCCGCTGCCAGATCTGCGTCCGCCCCAAAAGCGATATGCCGATGAATCCGCGAAGGACGAGCTTGGCGCCGCCTTCCTCGAGATGAAATTTGCAGCGGTACACGGAGCCCGATTCCGGATCGAGTATGTCTCCTCCGGCATAGCCATCGTCGGTCGGCTTCATGTTGCGTATGATGATCAGACCGAGCATGGGCTGATCTTTCCGGTAATCGGTACAGGCCGTGCAGACCCGGTGTTCAGCGCCCGGCGTCAAGCTGCGCTCGATCTTCCCGAAGACCTTGCCGTCCTGCTCATAGATCCGCACGATGGCTCGCGCCTGGCCGGTCTTGTCGTCGAAGGTCTTCCATTCTCCGATGGGCGAGGTTGCGGGCGAGTTTGCATCGGCGCTGAACGAGAGGCCGCCCTGCAAGGCAGCGGTCGCCGACAGAATGAGTGCGACGGCAATGCGCCGGGCGGCGGCGCGCGACGCCCGTGGAAGCGGCGGTTTCATGGGCGTAATCTCTCCGGCTGACGGAATCCACGGGTGCATCCTATCATCGCCGAGGAGCGGCGGCAGCGGACCTTTTTCCATGAACCTGCAAAACGAATCGATGGACGAAAACGTGATGCTGGCCCTCAACAACGAGCATCGCGAGGAAACCTCGGAGCTCGACGCCACGAAGCTGCATGCGCTCATCGCTCAGGGCTTCCACGTGGGGCTGCGCAACGGGGGACGCGATGCGTTTCTCATCGCGTTCGATCAGGACGCCATATCGGCGAGCCCGAATTTCCAATGGTTCAAATCCCGCTACAAGCGCTTCGTGTACATCGATCGCGTGATCGTGGCGCCCGATAAGCGCGGGCGCGGCCTGGCCCGCGGCCTGTACGGCGATCTGTTCGCCGCGGCCGCGCAGGCGGGGCACTCGCTCGTGGGCTGCGAGGTGAACGTCGAGCCGCCGAATCCCGTTTCGGATGCCTTCCACGAAGCGCTCGGGTTTGCCGAGGTCGGCCGGGCGGCCCTGTTTGGCGCGGAGAAAGTCGTGCGCTACCTGGTGAAGCCGGTCTGAGCGCTCTCAGCGACGTGCGGCGTAGAAGTAGTAGTCCGCCGAGTAGGCCACCCGAGTTCGCTGTCCCGCGTGGCCCGCATCGCAGATTGCGGTCGGCGTGATGCCGCCGATGGTATGCAGGCGCTGGATGAACTGCGTCTTGCCGAAAATGCCCTTCCCTGAATTGGATTTCGAGCGCAGCAGCAGCCACTGGATGGCTGCCGCGGGATCGGGAGCATTGTCGCGTACCATCACCTCGCCGACGACCTTGCTGCCGTCGTCCCCCTCCCAGGTCGGACCGTCGTAGTGCCGACCTACTTCCTTGCCCGACCGATCGGACAGCTCCGCAGCCGGCGAGTGGTATATCCAGCTGAACCGCTTCGGATCCTGCGCACTCGCCCGGCACTCGTAGATCTGCACGCCCGTACCGTGCAGGGCGGCGGTCAGGACCTGCCCGTCGGCGACTTTGAGCGCCGCCGGAACATCCGTGGGCGCCAGGGGCTTGTGGCTCGCGCATCCGGCGACCGCGCACAACAGGACGCAAAGCCGAATCGACGGGGCGGGATTCATTCGGCGCTCCGGCGATCCAGGCGGGCACCTTGACGGAGATCTGCGCTTCGCCACAAATACATCGCCAACAAAGGCTGTTCGCCGGTGCGCATCGCGTGGGACTCCTCGCTCGAGTGATGAATCAACGTTCCCGGTGAGCGGCGCCGCCAGGAGGCGGTGTGCTCGCCTTGCTGCCATTCGGCCGTTCCCGCCAGCGGCAGGTAGATCTCTTCGGCTTCATGACGATGCGAAGGATAGAACGTGTCCGGTCCCAGCACTAGCACCCCGCAGGAGATTTGGGCTGCGCCGGTGACGGCGCCGGGACTCACGAGCTCCGCCCAGCCGTAGTTGTCGAGAAAGCGTGCGCCGGCTCCTGCGCCGACCTGCCCGCTGATTTGAGCGAGCGTATAGGTCTGCCGCCAGCGGAGCGAGGCGGCCGCTCCGCAGAGAAGCGCCACGAATTCCGCGCCGAAGCGCTCGGCGTCCGCCGCGATTCGCGGGAGCCAACGAAGCACCGCGAGCGGCTGCCCGGCCGGCTCGCGCGATCCGGCCGGCTCGCGCGACTCCGCCGACTCATCGAGCGGCTTCGGCCGCGGCGGCGGGGGCGCAGCCGGCCAGTCCGCCAGGAATCTCGCGAGCGCCGTGCTCTCGGGTGCCGTCGACTGCAACGTGCTCCAGAGCCGATGCGCCCCGTCACGCAATGATGGGTCCATGATGATGAATTATACTCGCGGACCTCGCAGCGTCCGGATGAGGTTCTGACCATCGCGGAACATTCCCCTCTGAGGCCGGTTTCCGCCGCGAACGCGCTCGCACGCCCGCTCGTCGTTCGTTGCGGGGCTTTCGGCGACATGGTGCTTTTGACCGCGCTCATCCGGCCGCTGTATGCGCGCTTCGGCATGCCCATCGATATCGTCACCTCGGGCCCGTGGAGCAGCCCATTGCTCTCGGGCCAGCCGGGTGTGGGCGACATCCTGACCATCCGCAGCCGCAAGACTCCGTATTGGCTGGCGCCCGATCAGCGCCGCGTCGTTCGCCGGCTGCGCGCCCGGCCGCCGGGACCCACCTGGCTCTGCGATGCCAACGACGCGGTCTGGCCGATGCTCCGGCGCGTGGGAATTGCCCAGGATTTCATCGTCGATGTCCGAGATCATCCCCGGCATCCCGGGGAGCACACGGTGGAGCAGTGGAGGCGGTTCGCGGCGGCGATGCCGGCCGCCATGGAAGCCCCGCGGCCGAGCGGGGATCCGGCGGCGGTTGCGCCCGGTTGCCATCTTTCCGTGAGCGGCGAACAGCGATCCGAGCTCGATGCCTGGCTCGGGGCTCGAGGGATGGGGGCGGTCCCGCTGCTGCTCCTGCAGGCAGGCAACAAGCGAACCATGCGTCGGGGTCTGCGCCGATTGGCGGTGAATCACAAATACTGGCCCACCGAGCGCTGGGCTGCCGTGATCCGCTTTTTGCGCGACCGCCATCCGGCGCATCGCGTGGTCCTGCTCGGCACCGGCCCCGAGCAGGAGCTGAACCGGGAGTTGATCGCCGCAGCGCGCACGGAGGGAGTGGTGAACGCCGCGGACGATCTGCCGATTCCCCGGCTGGTCGCGCTGCTCGCGCGCGCCTCGGGCCTCATTACGGTCGATTCCGGACCCGCTCACGCCGCCGCGGCGGTCGGCTGCCCCCAGGTCGTGCTTTTCGGGAAGGCCTCGCCTTCCCTCTACCGGCCCTGGGGCGCGGACGGCGCAGATGTCCGGGTGTTGACGGGTGAGATGGACGGCGAACCGAGCATGCTCGGAATCTCGGTGACGGAAGTGACCGATGCATGGGCGTCGCTCAGACGCCGCGAGACCCCGGACTAGCCGCGAGACCCAGGACTAACGCAGCGCGCGCAGCATGTCCTGCGTCACCAGCACGACCCCGCGCTTGGTGACGAAGAAGCGCTCCTGGTCGAGCACCGGATCGTAGCCGATCT
>DASYAC010000164.1:0-19502 GCA_036501585.1 Steroidobacteraceae bacterium | reverse complement strand
GCCCGCCGCCGCCTGATCGGCCGCCGTCCAATAGGCAGTGTCGTTGCCGAGCGGTTCCCGGAGCTGCACATCCGCCGGCAGCACCTTGTCCAGCCATCGCTCGAACGACACGCGGAATGAGTACACCATGATGGCCATGGCGACCATCAGGCTGAAGCTCACGATGATCGACGACAAGCTGAGCGTCGACAGGCCGATGTCGTCCCGGAGCTGCGCGAGCGAGGTATCCGGGACCACGTGGCCGAGGCGCGGCGCGAGGCTGAGCGTTCTCACGGTCAGCATCGGCACCTGCATCACCGCGCCGAACAGCAATGCGGCGATGGAGGCGTATCCGAAGACCGGGAGCCCGCCGAGGGGCGGGAGCCAGGCCAGCGCGGCACCCGCGATCAGCAGCGCACCGCCGCCGATCGAGCCCTTGACCGCCTGGCTGCCCGAACGCGCATCCCCGCCCTTGAGCGATTGCGCGGGGCGCTGCAGGGATGCGGCGCGCGCCGGCCGCCAGGCGCCGAATCCCGACACGGCCGTGCCGATGAGCAAAAATACCAGGAAGGTCGACGGCGACGTCTCGAGGACGGCGCTCTGCGCATGGAGCTGTCCGTTGCCGAGATCGGCGCTCGTGAATCGCAGCGCTGCCTCCGCGCAGAGGACGCCGAGCAGGATGCCGATGAGCGAGCCCGCCAATCCGATGAGCGCGCCTTCGCCGATGAGCGCAGCCTCGACCTGGCCTCGGGTCGCCCCGAGCGCGCGCATCAGTCCCAACGCAGAGCGCCGGCGAAGCACGGACAAGGACTGCGTGGAGAACACCAGGAATGCGCCCGTCAACAACGACACCAGCGCCAGCATGTTGAGATTCACGCGGTACGCCCGGGTGACCGTGAGGGCGCGGCCGCGCTCCACCTCCGGCGCGACGGCCACCGTCCCCGCCGGCAGCCGCTCCTCCAGGCGCGAGCGAAAGGCGGCCGCGGAGGTGCCGGCGCGCAGACTGAGATCGATGCGATTCAGCCGTCCGACGTGCTGCAAGGTCCACTGCGCCGAGCCGATATCCATGATTCCAAGATCCTGGGCATAGGTGCTCTCCGGCAGCACACCCACCACCTTCAGGAGCTTCGTGTCGTGACCGACCAGCACCGGGAGCATCCCACCGGCCTTCAATCCGAGATCCCGGGCTGCACTCGCGCTCAGGACAATGGCGTCCGGCGCAAACAGCTCGACCGCCTTGGCTTCGAGGTCGCCGATCAGCGCGGGCTGCAGGGCAGCCGCACGGAACGGATCGAGACCCAGCACCTTCAAGGGATCGCGATGCCCCGGTATCGCGGCCTCGAGCTCGAGTACCGGGCTCGCGAGACGAACCTCCGGATCGCGCGCCAACTCCGCGAACAAACCGTCCGGGAATCCTTCGCGGGGGCCGCGGATGACCACATCGGCCTCGCCGACGAGCCGCTTCGCCGCGAGCGTGAAGTCGTTCAACGCGGCCGTGTTGACCAGATAGACGGCGGCGCCCAGCGCGACGCCGAGCGCTACGGCGAATACGGTGACCGCGAGACGCAGCGGCTGCACGCGCAGCTGCGAGCGCACGAGAACGCGCCACACGGCCCATCCTCCGGTCGGGCGCGGCGCCCCCATCAAGGGCCGGCCGCCGCAGGCGCGAGCCCGAGCGAATCCAGCACGTAGATGCGATCGGCCGTGTCGGCGGCGGCCCTGGAGTGCGTGATCAGGATTCCCGCGCCGGCGTTCGCCTTGATCTGGTCGTGCAGCAGCGCGAGCGTCAGCGCGGCCGTTCGCGGATCGAGGTTTCCGGTGGGCTCGTCCGCCAGCACCAGCCGCGGGCGGTGGACGAGGGCGCGGGCGATCGCGATGCGCTGCACCTCGCCACCCGACAATTCCCGGGGAAAACGCCGTGCCGCGGCCGAGAGGCCGACCGCGTCCAGCATCTCGGCGATGCGCGCCGCCCGTTCGGTCCTGTCGAGACCCAGAAGCTCGAGGGGCAGCGCCACGTTCTGCTCCGCCGTGAGGTAGGGCAGCACGTGAAATGCCTGGAACACGAATCCGACGGAGCGGCGCCGAAGGAGCGTACGCTCATCGTCGCCGAGCACGGCCAGATCCCTGCCGTCCAGCATCACGCGGCCGGCGTCGGGCTCATCGAGACCCGCGAGGAGATTCAGCAGCGTCGACTTGCCGACCCCGGACTCGCCCATGATGGCGACATAGGCGCCGGGAGCGAGCTCGAGATTCAACTGCTCGAACAGCGGCCGGCCGGCCCCGTAGCGCTTCCCGAGATTCTCGAGCCTGAGTACGGGGCTCTCGGCCAAGGCTGTCACCGCGCCTCAGGCGGCGTCGACGCCGATGACGGCCTTGACCTCCAGGAAGTCGCGCAGCCCGAATTCACCGTACTCGCGCCCGTTGCCGGACATCTTGAAGCCGCCGAAGGGCGTCTGCATGTCGCCGGAGGCGCCGTTCAGTGCGACCTGACCGGCCCGAATGCGGGCGCCCACGCGTGCGGCGTGCTTTGGATCCTTCGACCACACATAGGCGGCGAGCCCATACGGCGTATCGTTCGCGATCGCGATGGCCTGCTCCTCGCTCTCGTAGGGCAGAATGCAGAGCACCGGCCCGAAGATCTCCTCACGCGCGATGGTCATGTCGTTGCGCACGTTGGAGAACACCGTCGGCTTGACGTAATAGCCTTTGGAGAGCCCCTCCGGCCGGCCGGCGCCGCCGGCGACCAGCTTGGCGCCCTCGGCGATACCCTTATCGATGTAGCGCTCGACGCGTTCGAACTGAAGCTTGGACACCAAGGGGCCGACGTTGGTGGCTTCGGACGAGGGATCTCCCACGACCACCCCGGCGGTGACGCGCCGTGCGATGGCCTCGACTTCGGCCAGCTTGGAGGCCGGCACCAGCATGCGGGTCGGCGCGTTGCAGGATTGTCCGGAGTTCTGGTACACGTGCAGGACGCTCTTCTTCACGGCGCGCTCGAAGTCCGCATCCTCGAGCAGTACGTTCGGGGACTTGCCGCCGAGCTCTTGATGTACGCGTTTCACGGACGCCGCCGCGTTCTTGGCGACCTCCGTCCCCGCGCGCGTGGAGCCGGTGAAGGACACCATGTCGATGTCGGGGTGGGAGGAGAGGGGCGCGCCGACATTCGGCCCGTCGCCGTTGATGAGATTGAAGACCCCCTTGGGTACCCCTGCCTCGTGCATGACCTTCGCCCAGAGCACGGCGCTGAATGGCGAATACTCGGAGGGCTTCAGTACCATGGTGCAGCCGGCGGCCAACGCGGGGACCACCTTGGCGGCCACCTGATTCATGGGCCAGTTCCAGGGAGTGATCAGCGCACACACCCCGACAGGCTCCTGGACCAGCCGCACGCTGCCGCGCTGTTCCTCGAATTTGAAGGTTTTGAGCACCTCGATCATGGCGCTGATATGGCCGACTCCGATCCGGGTCTGCGAGCCCTTGGCCAGGGTCACCGGGGCGCCCATTTCGGTGGAGATGGCCTCGGCGATGGCGTCGTAGTGAGTCTTGTAGGCGGCCAGGATGCGTTCCATCAGGGCGAGCCGCTCGGCCGGGGAGGTACGGGAGAAGCCGTCGAAGGCACGGCGGGCAGCCGCAACGGCGCGCTCCACATCTTTCGGGCCGCCCATGGAAATCAGGCCGGCGACCGTTTCGGTGGCGGGGTTGATCACCTGGAATTCCTTGGGCTCAGCCGGGTCGACCCAGGCGCCATCGATGTAGAACTGCCGATTGTCGTATGTCATTTCTGGTCCTCTGGAATGCGTGGGATGCTGCTCCATTCTACGTCGCCGAAGCACGCTCGGGGCCTCGACCTGTCGCCATCCGGCGACGAGCGGCCGGCGGCCGGTTTTCAGGCCGCCTCAGGCGGGCAAGCCCCGCCCTCGGCCCCGCAAGCCCACCCTCAGGCGTGGCAATCCCAGGGTTGGGCCGCGCAGAGCGGTCCTAGTTCGCAATTTCGCAATTCGCCGATGATGGAGGGCGGCATAGCGATTAGCCTTGCAGGTGGGTCCGGGGCGACATCCCGGGGAGACGCCGCCGGAGTTCATCTATGCCGAGGTTGGGAACATTCGCGTCGGCGGCGGGCATGGCCTGCTGCGTCGCTTTTCTTGCGGGCCCTCGCCCGGCGGCCGGCGGCACCGAGCCTTCCGGGCTCGCCGAATACAACCCTATCCGAAGCGAACCGGTGTCCTTGGGACCGCAGGCGAATCGACTGCTGGTCGGCTTCCGAGTCACCGCCGCCAATGCCGTGATCGAAACCGTGAGCTCGCGCCTTCGGGCGCAGCGGCGCACCGTTACGCTCGCGAACACCTCTGCCGCGGACGCTGCCGCGGCGGCCGGGAGGGCGGGCCTGGCCATCGTGCGATCGCGCCAGATCACCCCCGGCATGCACGTCCTCTTTCTGCCGAAGACTCTCTATGGGACGGCGGTCGAGACTGCTCTCGCCAAGCTCCGTGCCGATCCTGCGGTGCAATTTGCCGTGGTCGACCGTCGCCGCTACCCGCTTGCGGTGACGGCCGACGATCCGTTGTTCGGCCCCAATACGAGCTCGAGCGGACCCGCGAGCGGCCAGTGGTTCATGAACACGCCGAGCTCGACGGTCATTACCCTCGAGGGGAATGCCACCATGGACCTGTCGGCGACGGATGCAGTGTCCGCCTGGGGCATCACCACGGGGAGCAATGGCATCGTGATCGCGGACGTGGATACCGGCGTGCGCTTCGATCATCCGGACCTGCTGCGTGCAGGCTTCGGGGGCCGCCTGTTGCCGGGCTACGATTTCGTGGGCGAGGACTACGATCCGACCGACGGAACTCCCCTCGGAACGTTTCTGGTCGCGAACGACGGCGACGGCTGGGATCCCGATCCGTCCGATCCCGGCGACTGGGTGAGCGCCACCGACATGCAGAACGCGCTGTTCGCGAACGACACCGTGGCATCGAGCTCCTGGCATGGGACCCGGGTGGTCGGCGTGATGGGCGCGTTGAGCAATAATGGCGTCGGCATCGCGGGCATGAGCTGGGGGGCCTGGATTTTGCCGGTTCGCGCCCTGGGCAAGGGCGGCGGGTACGATTCGGACATCATCGCAGGAATCGAATGGGCGGCCGGAATGTCGGTGGTGAACGCCGACGGCCCGCCGGTACCGCCGAATCCCTATCCGGCGGACATCGTGAACCTCAGTCTGGGCGGCGGGACCGATGCGTGCACGAGCTCGGACGGCGCGGCTTACGAAACCGCCTTGCAGGCGGTGACCGCCCTGGGCGTTCTGGTGGTCGTTTCCGCCGGCAACTCCAACGGGCCGGTCGAGTTGCCCGCCACCTGCAGCACCGTGGTGCCGGGAGTCATGGCCGTGGCGGGGCTTCGCAATGTCGGCACCAAGGTGGGCTACTCGAGCTTCGGTTCGCAGGTGAGCCTCTCGGCGCCGGCGGGCAATTGCGTCACCGTGAGCGGTGATTGCCTGCGCTCCATCGATACCACCACGAATCTCGGCGCCACGACGCCCGGTGAGAACAGCTATACGAACGAGATCGACTCCAATCTCGGTACGAGCTTCTCGGCGCCGATCGTGTCGGGAATCGCGGCGCTCATGAAATCCGTGAACGACAATCTCACTCCGGCGCAGATCATCGTCCGCATGCAGGCGGCCGCAAGTCCATTTCCGGCCGGCGCGGCGGGTGTGCCGACCTGTCCTGCCACCGACTCCGGCGGCGAATGCGTCTGTCCGAACGACGGGAGCCAATGCGGTGCGGGCATGGTCGACGCGCTCGCGGCGGTCGAGGCCGCGCAAAAACCCATCGCGGTGATCGCGCTTCCGGCGACCATCGGTGCCGGAAGCGTCATCGACGCGGGTGCGAGTGTCGCCGGATGCAATACGAGCGCGGCGACGCCCGCCCCTCTGGCCATCGCTTCATTCGCCTGGTCGGCCGTGCCATCGAGTCTCATCGTGAGCGGAGCGGCGGCCTCCAAGGTCACCATCGATCCGTCGCCGGGAACGCTCACCCTGACCGTCACGGATAGCGCGGGGCACACGGATACCGAGACCGTGACTCTGACGGCGAGCACGGCAATCACCACGGCGCCGTCGACCTCCGGCGGCCCGAAGAGCGCCTGCCCCACGGCGCTCGGCGTATCGCCGCTGCCGCCGACGGTGACGGAGAGCTTCTCTCCGGCGACGGTCGCCGAGAACATGGCATCGACGCTGACCGTGACGCTTGCCAACGCCAACGGCTTCGCTCTCACCCAATCGAGCCTCGAGTTGACTCTGCCCTCGGGGCTCACGCTCGCCCCGACGCCCGCCCCGTCGACCTCCTGCACCGGCGCCGCCCGCTCGCTCACCACTACCTCGAGCACCGTTTCCTTGAGCGGGGCGAACATCACGGCGGACGGCAATTGCACCATTACGCTCCCCTTGCAGAGCGCGGCCGCCGGCAGCTACAAGGCCTCGATCGCGGCGCGGGCGCTCGCCACCGCTCCCGCCGGCGGCAACACGCAAGCCGCCACCGCGAGTCTGACGGTGAGCGCGCCGAGCGGCGGGGGAGGCGGCGCGTTCGATGTCTGGGATTTCATGCTGGCGGCCGGGCTCGCGCTGATCATTCGCGCTCCGCGCCGTCGTCTATAATGCGGGCCATGAACGATGACAGTCCGATGCGCACCCGCATCGAATCGGTGAAGACCCATCGCGACCCTCGCGGAAGCCTGTTCGAGCCGCTCGACGATGCCGAGCTTGCGGCGCAACGGAACGTGCACGTGGTGCTCACCGAGCCGAAGGAGGTCCGCGGCAACCACGTGCACGCGACCGCGACGGAGATCACCACCGTGGTCGGGCCCTGTCTCGTGCGCCTGAAGGAAGCCGGCACGATCCGCGATGTCCAGGTCCCGGCGGGCGAAACTTGGAAATTCGTCATCCCGCCGGGCGTCGTGCACGCCTATCGCAATACCGGCGATGCGATGATGGTGCTCGTATCCTTCAGCACCAATGTGCACGATCCGAACGGCAGCGACACGCGGCGCGAGCAGATACTTTAGGCAGCTTTACTCGAGAAGAAGAACGACTCGTTCATGCTTCGGAGCCGGGATGGGGGTCGCGCTTCTTGAATGATCGGGCTTCTGGAATGCGCAGGTTAGAGGAGTTTGCAGGCGTCCTCGAAGGCGAGCCGCGGGCTCCGCGGGAACAGCGCCTCGGTGGTGCCGACGCCGAGCGCGCACAGGAAATTCGACTTCACCGCCGTGCCGGCGAGAAATTCGGCATCGACTTTCTCGGGGCTGAAGCCGGACATCGGGCCGGCGTCGAGGCCGAGCGAGCGAGCGGCGAGGATGAGATACGCGCCCTGCAGGGTGGCGTTGCGCATCATGTGGACCTTGCCGTGGGCGGGATCCTTGAACATCTCGGCGATCTCGGGCTTGTGCGGAAACAGAAAAGGCACCTTCTCGTAGAACTTCTCGTCCATGCCGACGATCACGGTGACCGGCGCCTGCTCGACCTTGACCACGTTTCCGGGCGACACGCAGCCGACCAGCTTGGCCTTGGCCGCGGGGCTCGACACGAACACGAAGCGAGCCGGGCTGCAGTTGGCCGAGGTCGGCCCCAGCTTGAGCAAATCGTAGAGCGCCCGCAGGGTCTTTTCGGGGACTGTGTCGGCCGTCCAGCGATTGTAGGAGCGGGCGTCGCGGAACAGCATGTCGAGTGCGGCATCATCGAGCGGTTTTTTCATGGCGTCGACCTTCGGAGTGGCTTCGAAGGGGGAATGCTAGCTCATACCCGCGCCTGAAATCTTGGATATGCTTTCCCATCCAGCTGCGCGCCACTTCGCTGCGCCTGGCTTTGATCGCGGCGATGATGCGGCGTTGCGCCTCGAGAATGCGCTCGCTCGCCTGAGGGACGCGGTCGATGATCTCGCTCAAGCTGGGTTCGAGCAAGAGGTTGACCGGGGCCTGCGACAGCGCGAGGACCTGATTGCCGCTCGCGGCCGCGACCGTCGTGAAGAAGTCCACCACCGCGGACACGGCTTTGCCGGTATCGCCCATCGCGCGGGCGAAGCGGGTTCCGGTGCGCATCAGCTCCTCGAGCTGGGCTGGCGTGCGGCGGGCGGCCGCGTACTCCGCCGCGGCCGGTTCGATGGCCATCATCGCCTCCCACAGCTCGAGATAGGTCACGTCGTGCAGCGCGAGCGCCCGGCTCACCCCCGTGCTCACCCGGCCGGGCTCCGGCCGCGTGACGCGCAGACGCTTTTCGCCGCGGCCGCGCCCGAGGAGCCCATGGGTCTCCAATTCGCGGATGGCTTCGCGCACGGTGGAGCGGTTGACGCCGAACTGGCGTGCGAGATCGGTCTCCGAAGGCAAGGGATCGCCGGTCCTGAGCACCCGGTCGACGATGCGCCGTTCGATCAGGTTGGCGATCTGACGATATGCGGGGTGATCATCCAGCGGCTCGAACGTCGCAACGGCGACGGCAGCAGCGCCGGAGCCGCCGTTGCGCGAAGCGGCACTCACATCGACTCTCCGAAGAGCTCGCGGCCGATGAGCATTCTGCGGATCTCCGAGGTACCCGCGCCGATCTCGTATAGCTTGGCGTCGCGCAGCAGCCGTCCGGTCGGATAGTCGTTGATGTAGCCGTTGCCGCCGAGGAGCTGAATGGCGTCGAGCGAGGCGCGCGTCGCCGCCTCGGCGCAGAACAGGATGCAGGCGGCGGCGTCCTTGCGGGTCGCCTCGCCGCGATCGCAGGCGCCGGCCACGGTATAGGCGTAGCTGCGGCAGGCGTTCAAGGAGGCGTACATGTCGGCGAGCTTCCCCTGCACGAGCTCGAAGGTGCCGATCGGCTGACCGAATTGCTTGCGCTCGCGCACGTAGGGGACGGCCACGTCGAGCGAGGCCGCCATGATTCCGAGGGGACCGCCCGACAGCACCACGCGCTCGTAGTCGAGTCCGCGCATCAGCACGCGCACGCCCTGGTTTTCCTGCCCCAGGAGATTCTCCGCGGGGACCTCGCACCCGTCGAACACCAGCTCGCTCGTGCTCGAGCCGCGCATGCCGAGCTTGTCGAGCTTCTGAGCCGGGCTGAAGCCCTCGAAGCCGCGCTCGATCAGGAAGGCACTGATGCCGCGCGCACCCGCTTCGGGGTCGGTCTTCGCGTAGACCACCAGCACGTCCGCCTCCGGACCGTTGGTGATCCACATCTTGCGTCCGTCGAGCACGTAGACCTCGCCGCGCCTCACGGCGCGGAGCTGCATCGAGACCACGTCCGATCCTGCGCCGGGCTCGGACATGGCGAGCGCGCCCACGTGCTCGCCGCTCAACAGGCGAGGAAGGTAGCGCCGCTTCTGCTCGTCGGTCGCGTTCAGGGCAATCTGGTTCACGCAAAGGTTCGAGTGCGCCCCGTACGAAAGACCCACGGCCGCCGAAGCGCGGGAGACCTCCTCCATGGCGACGATGTGGGCGAGATAGCCCATGCCGGCCCCGCCGTGGCTCTCGGGCACCGTGAGGCCCAGGAGCCCGAGCTCGCCGAGCTCGCGCCACAGGTCGCGCGGAAACACGTTGCTGCGGTCGATTTCGTTGGCGCGCGGGGCGATACGGTCGTCGGCGAACCGGCGCACCTGGTCGCGCACGGCGTCGATGGTTTCTCCCAGGCCGAAATTGAACTCGCGATAGGCGGCACCCGGCATCGGCAAGACCCCATTGTTTTCGGACATCGAATCGTTGGATAATCGGACTGTCCGACAATTCTGCGCCCAACCATCCGGAATGACAATGGCCAAGATCGCCTCCAAGATCGATGTTCGCTCCGCGGAATTCGCGGCCAACGATGCGGCGATGCGGTCGCTGGTCGCGGAGCTGCGCCGGACGCTCGAACGGAATGCCCTCGGAGGAAGCGAGAGCGCGCGCGCCAAGCACGCGCAGGCCGGGAAGCTCCTCGCGCGCGAGCGGGTGGACGCGCTGCTCGATGCGGGCGCGCCGTTCCTCGAGCTCTCGCCGCTCGCCGCGCAGGGGGTCTATGACGACGATCTGCCGGGCGCCGGAATCGTCACCGGCATCGGCAAGGTCAGCGGCCGGCCGTGCATGATCGTGGCGAACGATCCGACGGTGAAGGGCGGGACCTATTATCCGCTCACGGTCAAGAAGCACTTGCGTGCGCAGGAGATCGCCGGCGAGAACGCCTTGCCGTGCATCTATCTGGTCGAGAGCGGCGGGGCCTTTCTCCCGAAACAGGACGAGGTGTTTCCGGACCGCGACCACTTCGGGCGGATCTTCTTCAACCAGGCGAGGCTCTCCGCGCAGGGGATTGCGCAAATCGCCGTGGTTCACGGATCCTGCACGGCCGGGGGCGCCTACGTGCCGGCGATGTCGGATCACGCCGTGATCGTGCGCAACCAGGGCCGGGTGTTCCTCGGCGGTCCGCCGCTGGTGCGCGCGGCGACCGGCGAGGAGATCGATGCGGAGTCGCTCGGCGGGGCGGACGTGCACTGCCGGCGATCCGGAGTGACCGACTACTACGCGGAGAACGACCTGCACGCGCTCGCCTACGCGCGCCGCGCGGTGGCGCGGCTCAGGCCGCCGCCGCTCGCGCTTGCGGCCGGCGCCGCGGCGGACCCCTTGTACGATCCGGCCGAGATCTACGGCATCGTGCCGCAGAGCTCGCGAAAGCCCTACGACGTTCGCGAGATCATCGCGCGGCTCGCGGACGGGTCGTGGTTCGACGAATTCAAGGCGCTCTACGGCGCGACGCTCGTGTGCGGCTTCGCCGACATTCACGGCATGCCGGTCGGCATCCTCGGCAACAACGGGATTCTGTTCTCGGAGAGCGCCGTGAAGGGCGCTCATTTCATCGAGCTCTGCTGCCGCGAGGGGATTCCGCTCGTGTTCCTGCAGAATATCTCCGGATTCATGGTGGGGCAGGCGGCCGAGGCGGGCGGCATCGCGAAGGACGGCGCCAAGCTCGTGACCGCCGTGGCGTGCGCCGCCGTGCCGAAGTACACGGTCATCATCGGCGGCAGCTTCGGCGCGGGCAACTACGCCATGTGCGGCCGCGCCTACGGTCCGCGTCTCCTGTTTCAGTGGCCGAACGCGCGCACGTCGGTGATGGGCGGCGAACAGGCCGCGAGCGTGCTCGCCACCATCAAGCGCGACGCCGTGAAGCGCAGCGGCGGGGAGTTCTCCGAGGCGGAGGAAGAGCGGCTCAAGGCGCCGATTCGCGAGCAGTTCGAGCGCCAGGGACATCCTTTCTACTCGTCCGCGAGGCTCTGGGACGACGGGGTGCTCGATCCCGTCGATACCCGGCGTGCCCTGGGACTTGCGCTCGCGGCCGCCCGGCAGCAGCCGATCGCAAGCACGCAGTTCGGCATCTTCCGGATGTAGGCGGGCACCATGACCTTCAAGACCCACAAGTCCTCCAAGACACTCAAGCGGCTTCTGGTGGCGAACCGCGGTGAAATCGTCTGCCGTATCGCGCGTACCGCCCGGCGGCTGGGGTGGACCACTATCGCGGTGTACTCCGACGCGGACCGCGGCGCGAAACACGTGCGCGAGGCGGACGAGGCCTACTATCTCGGAGCCTCGCCGGCCCGGGAGAGCTATCTCGACCAGCGCAAGCTGATCGAGCTTGCCGTGAGGGTGCATGCCGACGCGGTGCATCCGGGCTACGGATTTCTGTCGGAAAACGCCGAGTTCGCACAGGCCTGCCTCGATGCAGGATTGGTGTTCGTCGGCCCGCCGCCGGCCGCGATTCGCGCCATGGGCTCGAAGAGCGCCTCGAAGGCGGCGATGGCGGCGGTGGGCGTGCCGGTGGCGCCCGGCTATCACGGTGCCGAACAATCGCCGGAACGGCTCGTGGCCGAAGCGCAGCGGGTGGGTTTCCCGCTGATCATCAAGGCGAGCGCGGGCGGCGGCGGCAAGGGTATGCAGGTCGTGCATGCGGCCGGCGACGTGGCGGCCGCGGTGGAGTCCGCAAAGCGTCTGGCACGCACGGCTTTCGGCGACGACCGGCTGCTGCTCGAGCGCTACTTTCCGACCGCACGGCACGTCGAGGTGCAGATATTTGCGGATGCTCACGGCGGCATGGCGGCCCTCCACGACCGAGATTGCTCCGTGCAGCGACGCCATCAGAAGATCATCGAGGAGGCCCCGGCGCCGGGGCTTCCTGGCGAGGTGCGAGGCGCCATGGCGCAGGCGGCCATGACCGCGGCGCGCGCCGTGGGCTACGTGGGGGCGGGGACCGTCGAGTTCCTGGTGGATCCCGAGCAGAATTTCTATTTCATGGAAATGAATACCAGGCTCCAGGTGGAGCATCCGGTCACCGAAATGATCACCGGCATCGACCTGGTCGAGTGGCAGCTGAACGTCGCGCGGGGTGAGCGGCTCCCGGGAGATGCGATCCAGCGGCGGGGCGCCGCCGTGGAGGCCCGCCTGTACGCCGAGGATCCCGCGCACGAGTACTTGCCGAGCGTCGGGCGCCTCACGCACCTGAAGTGGCCGGAGCTCGGCCCGCACCTGCGCCTCGACGCCGGAGTGGATGCGGGCGATGAGGTCTCGCCCTATTACGATCCCATGTTGGGCAAGGTGATCGCCTGGGGCGAGACGCGGTTGCAGGCTTGCAATCTGCTGCTCCAGGCGCTGGGCAAACTCGAGATCGCAGGCGTCGCGACCAATCGCGCGCTGCTCACCAGCATTCTGGCCGATGCGGAGTTTCAGCGCGGAGCGGTGGGTACCGATTTTCTCGGCCTGCGCCACGCCGAGCTCGCATTCGGTGAGCGGCTCCCCGCGCCCGAGGACCTGCTGATCGCGGCTCTTTGGCACGCCGCCGCGGAGCCGGGCACGGGCTCGCTCTGGTCGAATACCTCGGGCTGGCGGCTCGGAGCGGCCGCCGTGACGCACTGGCGCTTCGGCGACACCGTTGTGCGGATCGAGACGAAATCGCCCGATTCCTACCGCGGGAGCGTCGCAGGCCGGGAGTACGCCCTGCGCTTGATCGGCCGTGCCGGCTCATGGCTGGAAGTCGAGCTCGACGGCCGCGTCGAACGGGCGACGATCGTCCTCTGCGACGGACGGCTCGACCTGTTCCGCGCCGGCGGGCACGTCTCGCTCTACGCGGCCCGGACCGAGGACGCGCTGCAGGGCAGCGCCGAGGCGGACTCAGGCTCGCTGGTGACGCCGCTTCCCGGGACCGTGGTCGCGGTGCACGTGACCGTCGGCGAGTCCGTGAGCCGCGGCGCGCCGCTGATCACGCTGGAAGCGATGAAGATGGAGCACACGGTGACCGCGCCGCATGCGGGGGTCGTCGAGCGACTGCCGTTCGCGTTGGCGGATCGGGTCGCCGCCGGATCGGTTCTGGTCGAGCTGAAGTCCGCGCCGCGGGCCGAGGGCGCCGTCGGGAAGCTCTAACTGCCGCCCGCGGCGGTCTGCGCGGCATCGGCCAAGGCGGGCAGCGTGACCTTGAACCGGGTCTCGTGACCGATGAGGCTCGCGAGGGCCACTTTGCCTCCGGCCTCGTGCACGTAGCGTCGCACCAGCGACAGACCGCTGCCGTGCGGGGTCTCTCCGGGGACGCTCTCCAGCGTGGAGTAACCCGACTTGAAGATCAGCTTGATCGCCTCGCGATCGCGCAGGCGCGCCGCTCCTTCGCCCGCGATCACGCCCCGGGCGATCGCGGTGGCGCGGACCTGATCGGGATCCAGGCCGCAACCATCGTCCTCGAACAGGAGCTCGAAGCTGCCGTCGGCGACGCTCTTGAACTCCAGATGCAACGTGCCGTGAGGCGGTTTGCCGCGCGCCTCGCGCGCCGCCGGGGTCTCGACGCCGTGCATCACCGCATTGCGGATGAACTGAATGGCGACGTTCTTCACCGCCGACTGATAATTGTGCGGGACCAGCCCGAGACCGTGAACGTCGAGAATCACGGTCTTCTTGTGCTCCTCGGCCACGTGCTCGGTCAGGGCGCGAAGCGTGTTTTCCAGGCTTCCGGCAGGAGCCGAACTGCTCGTTCCCGGAACGGGCGGCGACTTCGGCGCGGACCGCTGCGCCGCGAACTTGGGGGTCTGGATGATCTGGGTGCCGTTCTCGGTCATGTTGGGCGCTGCCGGCGCGCCGCCCGGCGACGCCGCCGAAGGGTTCGCGACGACGGTCAGGGATTTCAAGGCGGCGAATTGTCCGTAAAGCTGGTCGAGCTTGACCGCGAGCGGCAGGAAGTCGCTGCCCGAGAGCGCGCTGCGGCTCCGCAGATCGTGAAGGGAGTCCTCGAATTGGCGCGCCGCCCATTCGAGCGCCGAGAGCTTGAATGCCGCGGCGTCGCGCCTCACCCGATCGACCTCGTCGAGCGCTTCCTCCAATTTGGCGCGGAACGCGTCCTGCTCGCGCGCCGGCTTCTTGAGTACCGCGTTGATGGTCTTCATGGATGCATCGGTCCGCTGTACCAGGGCGGCGAAGCGCGCGCCTCCCACCTGCAGGACACTGTGCAGAATCTCGCCCTGCGTCTGGACCTGACTCTGCAGCTCCTCCAGCTCGCGCGCGATCTGCGCTTCCCGGGTGATGTCCGAGACGCGCACCAGCCAGAGACGAGGCTCGCCGGCGAGCGGCTGGATATCGAAGGAATAATGAGCGGAATCGAAGCCGCCTTCGCCGTTCGGCAGTCTCACCTCGAGATCCTTGAGCGGATTCGAGTCGGGCCGCGCGGAGCTGTCGATCCGCATGGCGCCTTCCAGGCGGAAGGAGCTTTCCAGCCGGAGCGAGCTTTCGAGCTGCGGCAGATTGCCGGGGGGCGCCGGCTCGGTCGGCCGAGGCCCAGGCGCCGATCCCGGTGCCGGCGCCAACCCCGGCGCCGAGAACGCGGCCGCAGGACCCGGTTGCGGATTGTCGCGCGGCCCTGCGCCGAGCACTTGCGCGATGTGATTGCGCACCACCGTGAGCGTCTTGGCGGTTACCAGCGGCGCAACGAGCTTTTCCAGGCTCAGGTTCGAGAAGTCCTGGCGGCGGAAGAGCGCTCCGAGCGCCTGCGACACCTGCGGCTGAATCCTGTCCTTCGCGTCCAGGAGGAACAATCCCTGATCGCTGTGATGCAGGATCGCCTCGGTGATGCGGTTGCTCGCCTCGAGAAGCTCCTGCTTCTCGCGCTCGTGTCGCTTTGCGCTGATGAACATGGCTCCGCACAGGGTGCCAAACGGGCGCCTCGCGGAGGGTGAAGGCGGTCACAGCTCCAGGCGATTCTTTACATATGCTGCGCCGAGTCAGCCTCGATCGTGACGGCAATCACGGGATCAGGCGACTGCGGCCGCGATAGGGGACCGCGGCGGCCGATCAGGCGACTGCGGCGATCAAGGGCCCGAGATCCGCGAGCAGCTCGTCTGCCGAGACGTAGCGCTCGGACAGGCGCTTCGCCATCAACCGATCGACCAATGCCTGCTGCAGGGCCACGTTGTCGGGCAGCCGGGGCACGGGTGCGTTGGCGTGCTGTTCCATGATGTCCAAGGCGCTTTTGCCGCTGTAGGGGCGCTGTCCGGTGAGCATTTCGTAGAACATCACGCCCAGGCTGTAAAGATCGGTGCGTGCGTCGACGCGCTGCCCTTGGGCTTGCTCCGGGCTGATGTAGTAGGGGGAGCCGAGGACCTGGCCCGCGCCGGTGGTACCCGCCTCGTCGATCGAGCGCCGGGCGAGGCCGAAATCGATGAGCACGGGAGAATTGTCCTCGCGCAGCATGACGTTCGCGGGTTTCAAATCGCGATGCAGGATGCCGAACACGTGAATCACCCGCAACGCCTCGGCGATGGCGCGCAGGTAATACAGGCTCTCGTCGATGCTCATGGGATTGCGCAGCCGGTCGCGCAAATCACCGCAGGGGATGTACTCCAGGGCGAGGTACTGATGCTGCGGCAACGCACCGAAGTCGTAGATCTCCGCGATGGCACGATGCGCGATGCTCGAGATGATTTCGTATTCGCGCTGGAAGCGCTCCGCATCGTCCAGCTCGCGCGGCGAGCTTCCACGGCTCATGACCTTGAGCACGACGTTGCGGCGGAGCCGCGTGCTGCGCGCGAGGAACACCGAGGAGAAATTGCTCGTGGCGATCTCCTTGACGATGCTGTAGCCGGGAACTCGAATCGAGGGGGCATCGGCCGCGGGAGCCAGAATGGCCTCCGCGGCCGCCGTCTCGGTCGACGCCGGTTTCGCGTGGGCCTCCCCGACGGCTTTCAGCAAGGCATCGCGGGTGATGCGGGCGAGCGGCAGGTAGTCCTTCGCCCCGCACTTGAGCGCCCTCACCGCCGATAGCTCGCTGCCTTGTTCGGCGAGTATGATGCAGTAGGTGTTGGGCTGGGCGCGCAGCATTTGCCTCAAGTGCTCGAGACCGGTATTCGCCAGGACCTCATTGCCGAAGTCGATCTGCAGGATCACCGCGTCGGGGGCCCGCTCCTCCACGAACCGGGTGAGCGAGGCTGAGTCGGGCGTCGGGACAGTGGTCACGTGGGCGCTCGGCCAATGGCTGGTAACGTGGTGGTTCAGCCATTGGAGGCGCTTGGCGTCGCCGCCCACCACCAAAAGGACTGGACCGGTCGAATCGGGCATAAACAGAGGATCTGGACCTCGATAGGATGTTCAGCGTAGCCGCTGCCGAGGCCCGAGTGCCCGTCGGGAATTCACAGTTCTCGCCGCGGGTGGAGGGAAATCCTGGAAATGGCGGCCCAAAAGCCTCGAAATGGCCGCCCAAAAGCCTGGAAAATTGAAACAATGGCCCCACTGGACGGTCTGTCCATGAGGGGCCCCTGAATCGAGATCGAGAGGACATATTGCAATGGGAAGCATGAGAACCTGGTCGCTCGCGGCGCTGGCGGGCATCTTCGTGGTGGTCGTGGCCCATCAGGGCTCGAACGCGGATGCCGGGGCGTCCAATGCGGTTCCGCCGGCCACCACGGCACCCGCCGTACCCGCCTCGCCGACGCAAGCCTCCTCGGGCCGCGTGACCGGGCTGCCGGATTTCTCGGGCCTGGTCGCGGAGAACGGTCCGGCCGTGGTCAATATCAGCGTGGTCGAGAAGCCGCAGAAGAGCGGCGGCGGCGATCAGGGGGACGATGATCCGCTGTCGCAATTCTTCCATCGCTTCCAGGTCCCGATGCCGGATCACCTGCCGCCTGAGCACGGCATAGGATCGGGCTTCATCGTCACCCCGGACGGCTACGTGCTCACCAATGCGCACGTCGTGGCCGACGCCTCGGAGGTGACGGTCAAGCTCACCGACCGGCGCGAATTCCGCGCCAAGGTGATCGGTGTCGACAAGCGCAGCGATGTGGCGCTCATCAAGATACCGGCCACGGGTTTGCCGACGGTGCGCTTCGGCGATCCGGAGAAGATCCGTCCGGGCCAGTGGGCCATCGCCATCGGCTCGCCCTTCGGCTTCGAGAACAGCGTGACGGCGGGGGTGGTGAGCGCGGTGGGGCGCCCGCTCCCGGACGACAGCGGCACCTCGTTCGTGACTTTCATCCAGACCGATGCGGCGGTGAATCCGGGTAATTCCGGCGGACCGCTGTTCAATCTGGACGGTCAAGTGATCGGCATGAACGCTCAGATCTACAGCCGCACCGGCGGCTACATGGGGATGTCCTTCGCCATTCCGATCGACGTGGCGCTCAACGTCAAAGATCAGCTCATGAAGACCGGCAAGGTGGCCCGCAGCCGCATCGGCGTGTCGGTCCAGGACATCGGCCAACAGCTCGCTCAGACCTTCGGTCTGATGACTCCACATGGCGCCCTGATCAGCGCCGTCGAGCCGCAGAGCCCGGGCGAGAAAGCGGGGCTCAAGCCCGGCGATGTGATCACCAGCGTCAACGGCCGCAACATCGACCACTCCTACGATCTCCCGGCGGTGATCTCGCAGCTGCGTCCCGGGAGCGAGGCGAAGCTCGGCGTTTGGCACGATCGCAAGGCCATCGAGGTGACGGTCAAGACCGTGCTGTTCGAGGACACGCCGGCTCAGGCCGCGCGCAACGGCGCCGAGGACGGGGGCGGCAAGCTGGGCCTCGCGGTGAGGCCGCTGGAGCCGAGCGAGCAGCGCGAGCTCCACACCCATGGGCGCCTGGTGGTCGAGAATGTGTCCGGGCCCGCGCTCGCCGCCGGATTGCAGGCCGGCGATGTGGTGCTCGGCGTGAACGGTGCCGGAGTCTCGACGGTCGCGGACTTGAAGCGTGAGGTGGCTCGCGCCGGACACACCGTCGCGCTACTGATCCAACGCGAAGACGCGCAGATCTACATTCCGGTCGACCTCGGGTGAGTGCCCACCCGGCCGGCGCCATGCCGGCGAAGTTCCTGCCGACCTCGCGTGCCGAGATGGACGCGCTCGGCTGGGATCGATGCGACGTGATTCTCGTCACGGGCGACGCCTACGTCGATCATCCGAGCTTCGGCATGGCCATCATCGGGCGGGTGCTCGAGGGCCGCGGCTTTCGAGTGGGCATCGTTGCGCAGCCCGATTGGCAGAGCACCCGCGACTTCATGAGCCTCGGCGCGCCGCGGCTCTACTTCGGCGTCACCGGCGGCAACATGGATTCCATGGTGAACCGCTATACCTCGGACCGCCGGGTGCGGAGCGACGATGCGTACACTCCAGGCGGAGAGGGCGGCAAGCGGCCGGACCGGTGCGTCATCGTATACGCGCAGCGTTTGCGCGAGGCCTACAAGGGCATCCCCATCGTGATCGGCGGCATCGAGGCGAGCCTGCGCCGCATCGCCCATTTCGACTACTGGTCGGACCATGTCCGGCGCTCGCTGTTGGTCGACTCCAAAGCGGATCTTCTGGTCTACGGCAACGCGGAGCGGCAGGTGGTCGAGATCGCGCAGCGGCTCGACTCGGGCGAGACCATCGGCGACATCGAGGATCTGCGCGGCACCGTGTATCTGCGGCGCACCGTCCCGGACGGCTGGGTCGAAATCGATTCGAGCGAGCTCGACACACCGGGGCCGCCGGCCCCGCCGGTCGATCCCTATGCGGGGGAGGAGGAGCGCCGGACTTCCGGCGCTCACGCTTCGCTCGTGCCGCCGCCGGCCGGGGGTCACCGGGTGGTCAAATTCTTTCGCAAGGTGCCGAACGCCGAGCGCGAGCGCAGCGTCATCCGGCTCCCCTCCTACGAGGCGGTGAGCGCCGATGCGGTGCTCTATGCGCACGCGTCGAGAATCCTGCACCTGGAGTCGAACCCGGGCAATGCCCGCGCGCTCGTGCAGCGCCACGGCAACCAGGAAGTGTGGCTGAACCCGCCGCCGCTGCCGCTCTCCACGCCCGACATGGACGCGATCTATGAGCTGCCGTATGCACGCCGGCCGCACCCGAAATACGGTGAAGCGCGGATTCCGGCCTATCACATGATCCGCTTCTCGGTCGCGATTCAGCGCGGCTGCTTCGGCGGCTGCACCTTCTGTTCGATCACCGAGCACGAGGGACGCATCATTCAGAGCCGCTCGGAGGATTCGGTGATCCGCGAGATCGCGACCATCCGCGATACCGTGCCGGGATTCACCGGCGTGGT
>DASYAC010000163.1:0-4302 GCA_036501585.1 Steroidobacteraceae bacterium | reverse complement strand
CGGCGTGCACCTGTCGAACAAGGCGCAATTCACCGGAGGCGACATGCCGACCACCGGCATCTTCACGGGCAGCGCACCGCCCGAAACCATGTCCGCTTTCATCGCGAGCTCGATCACGTCGGCAAACACCGCCCTCGCGGGCACCGGCATCAAGCCTGCGACCGGCGGTACGGCGACGTATGTGAACGGCGGCGCGGTCAATCCGAATCAATACGTCATGACCAACGGCTACTGGGTGGTCGACAAGCAGCTGCAATCCTTCACCGACGACCTGCGCTTCACCTTCGATGTCGTGCCCGGCAACAAGCTCACCGTCGGCGGCTACCTCGCCGTATACCACTCGGACGACACCTGGTACCTCGGCAACAACGAGCTCATGACGGCGACGCCGAACTCGAGCCTGATCGACCTCACCCTGAACAACGGGGCCATCATCTCCGAGAACGGCCTCACCAGCGCCTCGACGTTCACGTTGGTCGACAACTACTCGGGCCGCAATGTGGCGCTGTTCGCCACGGACAACTGGCGCATCGATCAGTGGGTGCTCGATGCCGGGCTCCGCGTCGAGCAGCAGCAGGTGAGCGGCACCATCGAAAACGACACGAACGAGGCGATCACCACGAATCCGCTGAGCCTCTGGAACAGCTCCGTGAGCGTTCCGAACGGCACCTGGACCAGCTATAGCTGCGACCAGACCCTCGCCCTCGCCAACTCGCACGAGTGCACGGAGTTCAAGAAGACCAAGCCCTCGGGCGCCGTCGGCGCGACCTACGAGATCACCGATCACATGAGCGCCTACGCGCGCGGCGACTATGGCGTGCATTTCCCGAGCTTCGACGATCTGCGCAGCGGCACGCCGCAGACCGAGAACATCCGCAATCTGCAGCTCGGCTATCGAATCCAGACGCCGACCCTGTACGCGGACGTGGACGTTTTCCGTCGCACGTTTTCGGGCGTGCCGTTCCAGCAGTTCGTGACCACGTCGACCGGGATCGAGAACATCGCCTTTTCCTACGGCACGAGCAGCACCGGTATCGATTTCACCGAGGTATGGCAGCCCATCGAGCACGTGAGCCTCGGGCTCACCGGCAACTGGCAGGATTCGGTCTACACGCACATCATCCTGGCGGGCAGCGAGGGCGCCGACGGCAACGTGCTGCAGCGCCAGCCGCGCTTCCAGGCGCGCCTGACGCCGGCCTACGACCTGCCGGTGCCGTGGGGGAACGTGCGCTTCCAGCTGACCTACAGCTACATCGGGCTGCGCTACTCCGATCCGGGCAATGCCCAGGTGCTGCCGTCCTATCAGACGCTCGATGCGGGCATCATCTCTCAGATCGGCGATCACTTCGAGGTGCGGGTGATGGGCTCGAACCTCACCAACGAGCTCGGCGTCACGGAACAGGACGCGCGTGCCCTGAGCGGCACCAGCGGCACCTCCGGCGGCTTCGCGCTCGGGCGCCCGATTTTCGGACGCGAGGAGAACATCCAGCTGAAGTACAAATTCTGAGTGCGACGCGCACGCGGCGGGGTGACCGATCGGGTCACGCGCCGCGCCTGCGCATGGCATCATCCGGCCATGGACACCTCACAGAACATTGCGCGAACTCCCCCCGGCGCTCGGGCGCCCCCCGACAGCGGTACGGGCAACTTCACCGACGCGCCGGACTTGCGGCTGGTGGTGTTCGCGCTGTTTTTCATCTTCGGCGGCATCACCAGCCTGAACGATGTGCTCATTCCGAAGCTGAAGGGCTTGTTCACGCTCAGCAACGGCGATGTGATGCTGGTGCAGTCGGCATTCTTCGGCGCCTATTTCGTCATCTCGCTGCCGGCCGCCTCCGTGGTGCGCAAGATCGGCTACATGCGCACGGCGGTATTGGGCCTGCTGATGATGACGGCCGGATGTCTTTTGTTCATCCCGGCGTCCTCGCTCGGCGTCTTCGGCGTGTTCCTCGCCGCGCTGTTCGTGCTGGCGGCCGGAGTCACCATCGTGCAGGTCGTGGCGAACCCGTTGATCTCCATGCTCGGGGCTCCGCGAACGGCGCACAGTCGATTGACGTTCGCGCAGGCATTCAATTCCCTCGGCACGACCCTATTTCCCTATGTCGGCTCGATCCTCATCCTGCGGTCCCTGTCGACGATCGATCCCGCGCAATTGAGCGATGCCGCGCGCAGCGCGCTTCGAAGCGAGGAAACACCGGTGATCGCGCAGACCTACCTCGGCATTGCCGCGGCGCTGGTGCTCCTCGCGGCAGTGGTCTGGCTGCGCCGAAACCGCCTGAAGGAAGTCTCCGACGAGGACCACTCGGTGCTCGGGCACCCGTTCGCGCTGTTGCGGCAGCGGCGCTTCAGTTTCGGGGCATTGTGCATTTTCCTCTATGTCGGTGCCGAGGTGGCGATCGGCTCGTCGATCGTTCTTTACCTGATGCAGAAATCGGTGCTCGGGCTGGGTGCGGAGGAGGCGGGCAAGCACGTTCCGTTCTACTGGGGTGGGGCGATGGTGGGGCGATTCGCCGGCGCATACCTCCTGCGCCTGTTCTCGCCGGGCAAGATTCTCGCCTGCGACGCGGCCGTGGTGATCGCACTGCTGCTGATCTCCGGCAACACCAGTGGCGCGGTATCCGGCTGGGCGCTGCTCGCCATCGGACTCTTCAATTCCATCATGTTTCCCACCATTTTCTCGCTCGCCTGCGAGGGGCTGGGACCGAGAGCCGCCGAAGGCTCTGGAATCATTTGCATGGCGATCGTCGGCGGCGCCATCGTGCCGTGGATCACCGGCCACGCCGCCGATTGGCAAGGTTGGCAGTTCGCGCTCGCGGTACCGGCGCTGTGCTATGCCGGGATTCTGGCGTTCGGGGTCTACGCTCGCCGGCCCTATTCGGCCGCAAAGGACTCAGGGCGGTGATATCGGTGCGCTGCCGGTACTTGTTTGCCGCTGCGCTCTTCGGCGGCTCGCTGGCGGCCGCGGCCCCGCCGCTCCCCGAATCGCCGCAAACCCTGTTCAAGGATCTCTTCGTCGCAGTCCAGAGCGCCCGGATCTTCCCGGACGGCAAGACATTTCCCGACGCCGTTCCGAAGGAGGCGCCGGCGGAGATTCTCGAGCGCTATCACGCCGAGCGGCCGGCGTCCGCCGAGGCGCTCGAGGCCTTCGTCGAGGCGCATTTCAGTCTTCCGGCGCCGGTGAGTGCGCCGCCCGCGAACGCGAGCATCGTGCCGATCGATCAGCACATCGACCGGCTCTGGACGCAGCTGACGCGCTCGACGCCGACCGCGCCGGCCTACAGCTCGCTCCTGCCGCTGCCCGAGCCCTATGTCGTTCCCGGCGGGCGCTTTCGCGAGATCTACTACTGGGATTCGTACTTCACCATGCTTGGTTTGATCGAGAGCGGACGCGGTGATCTGGTGCAGGACATGGTGCGCGACTTCGCACACTTCATCGACGTCTACGGTCATGTTCCGAACGGCGCGAGGACCTATTATCTCAGCCGCTCGCAGCCGCCGTTCTTCTTCGAGATGGTCGGCCTCATCGGCGGCGCCGATCCCGCGGCGGGATTCGCGCGCTACCTCCCGCAGCTCGAGCGCGAATACGCCTTCTGGATGCAGGGTGAATCGGGTCTGGCCGCCGGCGGCGCCCATCGTCACGTGGTGGCGTTGCCGGATGGGTCGATCCTCAACCGCTACTGGGACGACAGCGACACGCCCCGCGACGAATCCTACGCCGAGGACGTGAAGCTCGCGCGCGCGAGCCACCGTCCGGCTCGCGCCGTGTATCGGGATATCCGCGCTGCCGCGGAGAGCGGCTGGGACTTCGGGTCGCGCTGGTTCGCCGATCCCAAGGAGCGCTCGACCATCGATACCACCGAGATCGTGCCCGTCGACCTCAACAGCCTGATGTACGGATTGGAGAACGCCATTCGCGCGGGCTGCGAGCGCACCTCGCAGGCAGCGTGCGTGCGCGACTTCACCCGTCGCGCAGCCGCCCGGCGGGCCGCGATCGACCGGTATCTGTGGAGCGCAGCGCAGGGCGCGTACTTCGACTACCGCTGGACCCGGCGCGCGCCGATTGCTCGAGTCTCCGCGGCGACGATCTATCCCTTGTTCGTGTCGGTCGCCTCGGACGCGCAGGCATCGGCGGTATCGCGCACGGTGCGCGAGCACCTGCTCGAGCCGGGCGGCGTGGTGACCACGCCCTTGGACACCGGACAGCAATGGGATGCCCCGAACGGCTGGGCGCCGGTTCAGTGGATCGCCGTGGAGGGGTTGCGCCGCTACCGGGAGGACCGGCTTGCGGAAACGATCGCCTGC
>DASYAC010000162.1:0-6908 GCA_036501585.1 Steroidobacteraceae bacterium | reverse complement strand
CCGGCGGGCCCCTTGTGGGAGTAGACCGGCGCCCGAATAGGCCGCAGCCGATTGGAACGCCCGCGCCGGTGCGAGACCCTGGCTCTCCGATCCAACTCATTGGAGATGCCCCATGAATCGCATGATCACTACACTGCTGGTCCTCGGCGCGATGGGAGCCGGCATGCAAGCGATGGCCGATGACCCCTCGACGAGCACCTCGTCGGGTACGACGATGAATACACATCAGATGATGAAACACTGCATGGCCAAGGCCAAGGCCTCCAACAACGGCATGTCCGAGCAAGACATGAAAAAGTCCTGCAAGGATCAAATCAAAGCCAAGGTCGATCATCCGAACGACACCGCGCAGCCGGTAACGCCGGCACACTAGAGTCGCTGCGGTCGCGCTGCGGCACCGCTTTCCGGTGCGCCGCTATCCGGGAGGCGGCCCGTGGGGCGGCGGAAGCGACAACGGCCAGGGCGAGGTTTCGGCGCCGGGCTCGAGGGGGATCTCGATGACGGCCGGAGCCTCCGCCTCGAGGGCGCGCGTCAGGGCGGCGCGGAGTTCCGGCGGGCTTTCCGCCCGAAGTGCCAGCGCTCCGAAACTGTCCGTGAATTTAAGGAAGTCGGGATTCACGAGGTCCGCCCCCAAGATTCGCCCCTGGTATTGTTCCTTCTGATCGCGGCGCACGTTGCCGTAGCTGCGATTGTTGAACAGGACGGTGACCACGGGAATGCCTTGCTGAACCGCGGTCGCGAGTTCCTGGCTGCCGAACATGAAGCCGCCGTCGCCGCATATCGCAACCACGGCCTTCCCGGGATTCGCCACCTTCACGCCGAGCGCGGTGTTGAAACCGAAGCCCAAATTGTCCTGATAGCCGCAGGTCACGTATTGGCGCGGTCCGTAGACCGGAAATCCGAAGCGCGACGTGAACCCGACTTGGGAGATCTCCTCGACATAGAATCCATCCCGGGGCAAAACCTCGCGGATCACGTCGATGTAGTCCATCTGAGGTTGGATGCGCTCGATTCGTTCCCGTGCGCGATCTCGCAGCGCGGCGAACTCCGCCTCCTTCGTGTCGCGGCGGGCGATCGAGGACTCGAGTGCATCGCTGAGCGCCGCGGTCCCCGCCGAGGAGTCCGCGACGATGCCTACGTGCGGCTTGAGGCGCACCATCTCGGTCGGATCGATGTCGATGCGGACGATCTTCAGGTCCCGCGGCAGCCATCGCCAACGGAAATGCTGCAGCTCCAGGCGGCTGCCGATACCGATCAAGAGGTCCGCGTCCTTCCAGTACTCGTAGGCCGCCACCGAATTGAGCGCGTAGGGTGAGTCATCGCTCACGACGCCCTTGCCGCTGCGGTGCGCCGTAACGGGCGCTTGCAGCAGAGAAGCCAGGCGCAGTACGGCTGGGCCCGCATGCAGCGCACCGGCGCCCACGCTGATCAGAGGGCGTTTGGCCGCCGCGATGAGCTTGGCGGCCGCCGCGATCGAATCCGGGTCGGGAAGGGGCGCGGGGATGGGGGGCGAGCGCAGCGGCGGCGCTACCTCGGCCTGCTGTCCAAATACGTCCCAGGGGGTCTCGACCGCCACGGGTCGGGTGCGCCCGGAGGCGAGCTGCCGGAACGCCTCGGCCATCACCTGCGGGGCCGCAGTCGGATGGTCGATACGCTCGGCCCATTTCGTCAGGCCGCGGAGCAATGCGAGCTGATCGGGCAGCTCATGCAGCTGGCCGCGTCCGCGCCCGATCAGATGCGACATGATGTTGCCGGTGATGCAGAGCACGGGTGCCCCTGCGCCGTAGGCGGTGCAGAGAGCCGCCGCGGAGTTCAATACCCCCGGACCGGGAACGACGGTGTAGACGCCCACGCGCCCGGTGGATTTCGCGTAGCCGAACGCCATGTAGGCCGCACCCTGCTCATGGCGCGCAGTGATGAAGCGAATCGCGTCGGCGCGTCGCGCGAGGGCATCGTTGAAATCGTACATGTGGGCGCCCGGGATGCCGAATACGGTATCGACCCCGTGCGCAATGAGCGATTCGACGATCGCATCGCCCGTCGTCATCACAGTCATTGCCTGTTCCTCATGCCTCGATGAGCCCGTGGCGAATCGCGATCAGCGTGAGCTCGGATTGGTTTATGACGTTCAGCTTTTGCTTGATGTTGTACAAATGAGTGCCGACCGTCGAGGCCGACAGCTTCAGGTCCTGCGCGATACGCTGCACGGAGGCGCCTCCGGCGAGGCGGACGAACACTTCGAATTCGCGTTCGGACAGCCGCTCGACCGGCGATTTCGACGCGCCGTCGAATTCCGCCAGCGCAAGCTTCTGGGCGAGTGCGGCATCGAGATATCGCCGGCCGCCGGCCACTGCGGTGACCGCTTCCACCAGCGCTTCGGGCGCGCTTCGCTTGGACAGAAAGCCGAGCGCGCCCTCCGTCAAGGACCGTCTCGCGTGCATCACATCGTCGTGCGCGGACAGGGTCAGTATGCGGGCGCCGGGATGATGGGCGCGGATGCGGCGCAGGGCCTCGAGTCCGCCCATTCCAGGCATTGCGATATCCATGACGGTCACGTCCGGGGAGAGCTCTGCGTACAGCTTGCAGGCGGCTTCGCCGCAATCCGCCTCGGCAACCACCGACAAGTCCGGGATCGACTGCAGCAGCAGTCGAAAGCCCATGCGTACCACCGCGTGATCGTCGACCAGGAGCACGCGGATCACGCCGGCACCGAGAGCGGAATGTCGGCCGATAACAGCACTCCGCGCGCGTTCTGATTCTGCACGTTCAGCGTGCCGCCCAATTGCGCGACCCGGTCGGCGAGACCTCGTAGCCCGTAATGCCCGGGACGCGCCCAGTCGGCGGGTAATCCGACGCCGTCGTCGGCGACCGAGACGTGGATGCGTTGCGCGTCGCTCTCGACGGCGATGTCGACGTGCGAGGGCCGCGCATGGCGCAGGGCGTTGGTCAATCCTTCCTGGACCACCCGATAGATGGCGAGCGTCACGGCGGGGCCGAGATCCGCGGGAAGCCGATGCCTCACGTCGATGGAAATCGACGGGTGCCGCTGCCGCCAATCGCGCACCAGATCCTCGATGGTGGCCGA
Organism: Steroidobacteraceae bacterium; assembly: GCA_036501585.1. GTDB lineage: Bacteria > Pseudomonadota > Gammaproteobacteria > Steroidobacterales > Steroidobacteraceae > Bog-1198. Next base: position 3,823 of record DASYAC010000162.1, on the reverse strand, counting down.
CAGGCCGAGCGCATCCAAGGACAGGGGGGCAAGGCGCGGAATCAGGCTGTGCATGGCGTCGTACAAACGCGCTGCCTCGTCGGAGATCAGCCGGGCTGCCTCGCCGGTCGCCGGATCGCGCGCGCCCCCCTGCGCCGCGATCGCGAGTGCCAGGCTGCGGATGGCGGTCACGGACTGGCCGAATTCATCGTGCAATTCGTGGGCGATCAGCCGCCGTTCCTCTTCGACGCGCTGGTCGGCCAGCGAGGCCATTTCGCGGCGCTCCTCGAGGCGCGCCTCCGCGTCGCGCGCCTGACGCTCCGCCAGCACCTTGTCTTCGACCGCCTGCGCCATGCGGTTGAACGCGTTGCCGATGACCTCGGCTTCGGAACCCCCGAGGGGCGGCAGCCGGAAGCCGAGGTCGCCGCGTTGCAGGCGCTCCAATCCGTCCGCGATGATGGGGATGGGCTTGAACACGAGTGCCACCAGCCAGAAGGCGGCCGCATTCACGACGACGAGCATGACGGCGCCCACGATAGCGATGCGTACGACGTCGTCCCAGGCATCGAGCACGGCGCGCGACGGCTGCGCTTCGACGACCAATCGAACCCCGCCTCGAAGCATGAACACCTCTTTCGCCGACGTGGGAGTGAGCAGGCGCGCGAACCAGACGGGGGCATCGCGGCCCGCCTTGTAAGTTGCCGCCGGCGCGCGATACAGGACTTCTCCGGACGGGGACAGGAGGTAGACCTCGTTGGCACGGACCCGGCCGAGCCCATGCACGAACTGCAGCACCAGATCCGGCCCTCCGATGGCGGAATACACCGAGGCCAGCTGGCCGAGCAGCTGGGAGGCCACCCGGTTCGCCGCTTCGATCTCCTCACGCACCGATTCGCGGGTACTCTGGATCTCCGCGGCGATCAGCGCGGCAACGAACGCGGCGCTCAAGGCCGAAATGACCAGATTCAACCGCGTCCGGAGCTTCATGCGCCCATGGTACCAGGGGCGAGCGACGCCTCGACGCCGACGCCGGGCCGTGGGTGACCCTCGGCTCATGAAAATCATGAGGGGTGTTTCATGAGTGCCTGGATTCATCCAGGGTGCGCGCGCGCCCAACATGGGGTCGTAGCTGCTCAAGAGGATTTGCTATGAAATGGGAAACACCGCAAGCGGTTGAGTTACGGTTCGGCATGGAAATCACCATGTACGTGGCCAATCGCTGATACGTCGACAGGGCGAGCCCGCGTAAGCGGGCACGCCGCTTACACCCCCCGTCGTGAGAATCCGCGTGCTGGGATCGGCCGCCGGCGGCGGTTTTCCCCAATGGAATTGCAATTGCCCCAACTGCGCCGGGCACCGGGCGGGGAGCCTCAAGGCGCCCGCACGCACTCAATCGTCCATCGCCGTCGCCGGCAGGGAGCGGGCCCGCTGGGTGCTCGTCAATGCCTCGCCGGATATCCGGGCCCAATTGCAGGTGGCGACGGAGCTGCAGCCGAGCCGTGCCCTCCGCGACAGCGCGCTCTGCGCCATCGTGCTGGTGGACGGCCAGGTCGATCACACCACCGGACTTTACATGTTGCGGGAATCGACCCGTCCCTGGCCGATCTGGTGCACCGACAGCACGCATGCGGATCTGACCCGCGGCAACCCCATCCTCGAGGTCCTGGGTCATTTCTGCGGCGTCGATCGGCGCCGCATCGACCTCGACCGTGAATTCTTCGTCGACGAGGTGACCGACGTGCGCTGGCGGGCCCTCCCCGTGGCGAGCAAACCGGCCCCGTATTCGCCCAACCGCGAATCGCCGGTGCCCGGCGACAATATCGCGCTCGTCATCGAGGACCGGTTCACCGGGCGCTCGGCGGTCTACGCGCCGGGGCTCGCGGCCATCGACGAGCGTCTCTGGGGTTTCATGCGGGCCGCCTCGTGCGTGCTGGTCGACGGCACCTTCTGGAGCGACGATGAGATGGTCCGTTTGGGGGTCTCCGGCAAGCGCGCGCGCGACATCGGCCATCTTCCGCAGAGCGGTCCGGGGGGAATGCTCGAGCAGCTCGACCGGCTACCCGCGGGGGTGCGCAGGATTCTGATCCATATCAACAACACCAATCCGGTTCTCGATGAGCTGTCGGTGGAGTTCGGCGAGCTCCGGCAACACGGCGTCGAGGTGGCGCAGGACGGCATGGAGATCTCGCTGTGAGCGCCCTACCCTGGAGCAGGGACGAATTCGAGGCGCAGCTGAGAAAACAGGGTTCGGCGTATCACATCCATCACCCTTTCAATGTGCTGCTCAATTCGGGCAGAGCGAACCGGGAGCAGATCCGCGGCTGGGTCGCCAACCGCTATTACTATCAGATCAGCATCCCGATCAAGGATGCGGCGATCCTGTCCAACTGCCCCGATCGGGAGGTTCGCCGCAATTGGGTGCAGCGCATTCTCGACCACGACGGCCATGGCGACGATCCCGGCGGAATCGATTCCTGGCTCCGCCTCGCCGAGGCGGTAGGGCTGTCGCGGGAGTCCGTGAGCGGTCTGTCGGAAGTCCTGCCGGGCGTGCGGTTCGCGGTCGACGCCTACGTGAATTTCGCGCGGCGGGCGCCGTGGCAGGAGGCGATCTGCTCCTCGTTGACCGAGCTGTTCGCGCCCGAGATTCACAAACAAAGGCTCGCCAACTGGCCGGAGCACTACCCGTGGATCGATTTGGGAGGCCTCCGGTATTTTCAAAGCCGCGTGAGTCTCGCGCGGCGCGACGTGGAATTCGGCCTCGAGTTCACCCTGCGGCATTTTGCGACGCGCGCCATGCAGGAGCGGGCGCTCGAGATTCTCAAATTCAAACTCGACGTGCTCTGGCAGATGAACGACGCGATGGCGCTTCGTTATACGGTGCCGGCATGAGCGCCGGCGCCGTCCACGGCGAGTCCCGCCCTTCGATCGGGCCCGGGTTCCGATTGCAATGGGAAGCCGCCCAGAACGCCTACGTGCTGTTGTTTCCGGAAGGCATGATCAAATTGAACGGAAGCGCCGGCGAGATCATGAAGCGCTGCACGGGCGGGTCGAGCATCGCCGAGATCACGGCGGATCTCGAGCGGACGTTCGAGACCTCGAACCTCTCCGCGGATGTCGTCGCCTTCGTGGAGCTGGCGCGCGGCAAGCAATGGCTGTCGGTGCCGGAATGACGCGCCCCGGACCTCCGCTCTGGCTGCTGCTCGAGCTCACCTACCGGTGTCCGCTGCACTGCGCCTTCTGCTACAACCCCACGAACTTCGCGACCAGCGGGCCCGAGCTCGGTACCGACGATTGGCTGCGCGTTCTGAACGAGGCGCGTGCCCTCGGCTCGGTGCAATTGGGCCTCTCGGGCGGCGAGCCGCTGTCGCGGGACGATCTCGAGCCCATCGTGGCGGAGGCACGCCGGCTGGGGTTCTACACCAATCTGATCACCTCCGGCATCGGCCTGAACGAGACGCGCATCCGGGCGCTGAAAGCGGCGGGGCTCGATCACATTCAGCTGTCGTTTCAGGACAGCACCCGGCAGATGAACGATTTCCTGAGCAGCACCCGCACGTTCGATTTGAAATCCAAGGTCGCCGCGCTCATCAAACAGTACGAGTATCCGATGGTGCTGAACGTCGTGCTGCACCGGCTCAACATCGACCATGTCGAGGAAATCCTCCAAATGGCCGACCGCATGGGCGCCGACTACGTGGAACTCGCCAACACCCAGTTCTACGGTTGGGCCTGGCACAATCGGCAGCAATTGATGCCCAGCCGCGCGCAGGTCGAGCGGGCGGAGGAAGTCACCCGGCGCTTCCGCGAGCGCCAGGAGCGGCCGATGCGGATCTTCTTCGTGGTG
>DASYAC010000161.1:0-11806 GCA_036501585.1 Steroidobacteraceae bacterium | reverse complement strand
CATCCTTGCCCGCGCGGCCAAGCGAGTTGTAGATGAAGACGAGCACCGGACTCAAGACCACGATCCAGATCGAATTGAGGTTTTGATATTGCTCCGGAATCCAGGTGAACAGGTGCCAGCCGAAGAGGCTGAAATCGAGGTTCACGTTGTTCTGCGCGAACAGGTTGAGCGAGGTGGACATCTGCTGATAGAAGATGAAGAAGAAAATGGTCTGGACGACCAGCACCAGAGCCGCGATGAGCCCCGCCCGCTCGTCGCGGTGGCTCACCCGGATCAAGTGCAGAAAGACGCCCAGTATCACCGCGCCCGCCGCGTAAACACACACCCGGGCGACCGCCTCGCTCTGCAGGATGACTACGGACAGCACCACCATGCCGAGGCTGCCCGCCAGAACGCCCGCGAGCCGCCTGGGCGCGGGCGGCAATTCATCCGTCGGGGAGCCAATGTGTGCGAGCGCGCGGCTCATCAGCGCGTAATTGACGAGGCCGAGCACGAGTCCGATGGAACACACGCCGAATGCCGTGTGCCAGCCTGCGGAATCGCCGTAGTGCTCGCCGACGTAGTCGCGAATCCAAGGCGTCAACGTCATCGAGATCATCGATCCGATGTTCACGGCCATGTAGTACATGGTAAAGGCGCTGTCGATCTTGCTGTCGTCGCCCTCGTAGATCTTGCGCACCAGATTCCCGGAGTTCGCCTTGAACAGGCCGTTGCCGACGATGATGACGCCGAGCGCCACGTAGAGAAAGAACGGGCTGTCGGTCGGCAGCCAGAGAAGGGCATAACCGACCGCCAGCACCACGGCACCGATCTTCATGGTGCGCCGGGTGCCGATCAGTTTGTCTCCGATCCAGCCGCCGATTGCCGGCGTCGCATAGATCAGCGCGGCCGCCGCGCCCCACACGAGATTCGCGCGGGTGTCGACGAACCCGAGCTTCTTCATCATGTAGGTGACCATCAGCACCTGCATGCCGTAGAAGCCGAATCGCTCCCACATTTCGATGAGAAAGATGGTCGTGAAGGAGCGCGTCTGAGAAACCGCTGCGGTCGAGCGAGCCATCAATTTATCCCCCGTATCCCGATGTGACGTCGACCCCGGCGCCGTCTTCGCGGCGCTGGCGCCGCAGCTTAGCAACATCAGTAGGCAAGCGCGATTCCGTCCGCCCGCATCTCGCTCGCGGCCGCGTACGCCCGTGCCGCCCCGGCGCTGCGCAGCTCGATGGATTGGTATCTGCCGAATCCGCCATCGGAGGCGCCCATCGTCCAACCTCTCTGCAGCAGCCGGCGCTGCGTCACCCCCGGCACGCCGGACTCCAGCCGGAGGACGCCCCCGGGCCCGAGCCCGGGCTCGTCCTCTCCCATGGTCTGCGGCGACCCTTGATGATGCCAGCGCGGACTGTCGCCCGCGGCCTGGATGTCCAGGCCGTAGTCCACGCGGTTGACGAGGATCTGTGTCTGCCCCTGCGGCTGCATGTCGGCTCCCATCACGCCGAACGACATCCAGGGGCGTCCGCCCTTGCCCGCAAACCCGGGAATGATGGTCTGAAACGGGCGCTTGCCCGGCTGATACGCATTGGGATGCCCGTCGATCAGAGAAAAAAGCTGGCCGCGACTTTGAAACATGAATCCGAGTCCGTCGGCGACCAGCCCCGACCCGAGGCCGCGATAGTTGGATTGAATCATCGACACCATCGAGCCGTCGGAGTCGGCCACCGTGAGATACGTGGTGTCGCCGAGGTGCGGAGTCCGATCGAGCACCGCGGGCACCCGCACCCGATCCGGCCTGATGAGCCTTGCCCGTTCGGCGGCGTAGGCCTTCGAGTTGAGCCGGTCGGTCGGGATGTTCGAGAAATGCGGATCCGCGTAATGGCGGGCGCGATCCTCGTAGGCCAGGCGCTTGGCCTCGGCCTGCGTATGGATCGAGTCGGCGGATTGGAAGCCCATCCCGCGCAGATCGAAATTCTCGAGAATGTTGAGCATTTGAAGCGTGGCGAGTCCCTGCGTATTGGCCCCCATCGCGTAGACGTCCACGCCGCGATAAGAGGTGACCAGGGGCTCGACCCATTCGCTCGCGTGCGCGCGAAGGTCCTCGCGCGACAGCCAGCCGCCGATGCGCCTGAAGTAGGCGTCGATGACGTCCGCGATCGGGCCCTCGTAGAACGCGTCGCGGCCGCCCGCGGCGATCGTGCGATAGGTGCGTCCGAGGTCCGGATTTCGAAAGATGTCTCCCTCGTTCGGCGCGTGCCCCTCCGGGGCGTAGGTGCGCATGGCGTTGGCCCACTCCTCGACGCCGGAACTCGGATCGCGGAATACCTCCAGATCCCGCTTCCAGTGGGAGGCGATGATTTGCGGCACCGGTACGCCGCGCTCGCACAATTCGATCGCCGGCTCGAGGATCTCGGCCCATTTCAGACGCCCGAAGCGCCGGTGCAGCGTCCACCAGCCGTCCAAGACTCCTGGCGTGGATACCGCGATGGCACCGTACGGAGCGATCAATCCATGCGATGATCGGCGGCGAACCGTATCGAGACTCAACGACTTCGGCGAGCGCCCGGATCCGGCGAGGCCCACGAGCTTCGAGAGCTTCGGGTCCCAGATCAAGGCATAGCAGTCGCCGCCGAGTCCCGACCCCGTAGGCTCGAGAAAGCCGAGGCACGCCGCCGCGGCCACCGCGGCGTCGGCGGCGCTTCCGCCTCGCTTCAAGATGTCGATCGCAGTGAGCGTCGCGTAAGGATGCGCGGTACCGGCGGCGCCCGAGCATCCGTAGACGGCGGATCTCGAGGCGAACGTCGCGCCGGCCGGACGATCGCCGGCGCGCACATCGTAACGTTCGTAGCGCTCCGCTCCCTCGGGCTGAAAGTCGAGGTCCGTCGCGGACGTTATGTTCATTTTACAGTCCTGCGTGTCGCGAGCGTTCGATTGAACAATACGCGGGCGATTGTGAGCGAAAAACCACGGCCTCGGACGCCCGCGCGCCGCGAGTTCCCTCGCTGCCGCGATTGTGTGACGCGGTTAACTTCGCTTCGTCCACCCTCGGCATAACTTGTCGCGGAGTTCGATGGCCGTTCGAATTCGTTCCTGCCCATCGACGGTGGATAAAGATGCAAGTCAGTCATCGTTCACTCCTCTTAGGTCTCGCCACACTCCTCGTCGTCTCGGGCTGCGACATCAATTCTCCGTGGGGAAGCAGCAGCAGCGGCACAGCCTACGGCGCGGCAAGCGTCACGGGCAATACCGGCGGCACCGGGGGCAGCGGCACCGGGAGCACCACGAGCCCCAAGGGCGGAGTCGGCGCAGAAAGCGGCACTACGGGCACCGACGACACCGTCATCGCCACTCCCTCGTCTTCGAGTGTATCGGTCGCCGTCGGGTCGAGCCAGACGGCCAGCATCACCTTCACGTCGAGCGATGGACGGTCCATCACCGGGTTCGGCGTGTCCGGAACCCTGGGCCTGCTTCCCGCCGGCTGGAGCGGCCCGACGACCTTCACCTGCAAGCTGGTCATGGCGGGCAGCGCCTGTGTATTGAACCTGACCTACGCGCCCACGGCGGCGGACTCGGGCTCGCTCGTCGTCAACTACATTTATGTCGACAACGCGGGCCTGTCGAAGGTGCCCGGCGGTTCGGTCACGATCTCCTACCAGGCCATTCCCCAGAACAACGTCGCCGCGACGGCGATGCCGAGCGGTCAGATCAACGCGCTCGTCGGATCGGGCATGCAGTCGGTGAGCGTGAATTTCACCTCCGACTCCAGTAACGCGACCCTGGATGCGGCGATCACCCAGCTGACGCTCAGCACCAACCTCACCGCCCTGCCGGCCGGATGGTCGGCCACCTCGGCGGAGACAGCGCAGGGATTCTCCTGTGCGATCGTCACGACCGGCAACGGATGCCAGCTCCTGTTGAGCTATCAGCCGGTTGCGGCGGGCAGGGGGGTGCTCACGCTCACCTATACGTACGTGGACGACTCGGGCGCCTCGCGCTCGGGCAGTCTCAACGTCCCCTACGCCGCGACCTCCTCGAACAACGTCGTCGCGACATCATCGCCCGCCGGACAGATCAATGCGGTCGAAAAGACCGGCAGCCAGGCCGTCGCCATCGATTTCAACACCGACGACGGCCGGGCGGCGAGCAGGCTCATACTCACGTCGAGTTTATCTGCGCTGCCGGCAGGCTGGCACAGCGGCTCGACGAGCTTTTCCTGCGGCTCGGTGAGCACGGGCAACGGCTGCCAGCTCGCGCTGACCTACGCCCCCACGGCGCTCGGCAGCGGGATGCTCGCGCTGACCTACGCGTACGACGACGATGCCGGAAACCAACAGACCGGCACCCTGAACGTGCCTTACGCCGCGACCACGAACGACAACGTGGTCGCGACCCCCTCGCCCTCAGGCCAAATCAACGCAGTCGTCGGCCAAGGCTCACAGAACGTCGGGGTGGTGTTCACGACCGACGACACGCGCCTCGCCACGGCGCTGCAAGTCACCAGCGATCTGACCATCCTGCCGGCCGGCTGGAGCGGTCCGGGCACGTTCAGCTGTTCGACGGTGAGTACGGGCAGCACCTGCCGGCTCGACTTGTCGTACACGCCGATGGGGTACACGACGCCGGGTACGCTCATGGTGGGCTACAGCTACAAGGACAATGCCGGTCAGACCAAGACCGGCACGTTCAGCATTCCCTACCGCGCCACGACCAACGACACCATCGCCGCGACTCCCACCCCGCCCTCGCTCGCGGTCATCATCGGCGCACCCACCCCGCCGACACCGGTGACCATCGCCTTCACCACGAGCGACGGCTACCCGGCGATCGGCGTGCCGAGTACGTCGAATGCGCTCACCATCACGTCGGGACTCAACCCGCTGCCGCCGGGCTGGAGCGCGAGCTCGACCACGTTCAGCTGCCTCACGGTGAGCGACGGAACGGTGTGTCAGCTGCCGCTGACCTACGCACCTGCGGCGGTGACGAGCGGCGTGCAAACGCTCATGCTCGGCTACAGCTATGTCAACGATGCGGGTTTCGCCAATACCGGCACCGCCAGCATCAACTATCGCGCCATGTCGAACGACAGCGTGCAGGGTGCGCCGAATCCGAGCTCGCTCCTCAACGTCCCGAGCGGCACCCCCGCGACGGTCACGCTCAGCTTCACCACGAGCGACGGAAATCCGGCCACGTCTCTGATGCTGTCGGCGTCCCCGCCGCTCCCGGCCGGCTGGAGCTTGCCGAGCCCCCCGAGCTGCACGACGGTCAACGGCACTGCGGCGACGTGTCAGCTCACGCTGACCTACCAGCCTCCGGCGGCCACGAGCGGCGTGCAAACGCTCATGCTCGGCTACAGCTACATCAACAACGCGGGCCAGCCCGGATCCGGGACTTTGTCGATCCCCTACAGCGCGATTTGACCCGGGATCGGATTTGACCCGGCCGGCTCAATGCGGCCCGTGGGGCGGCCCATGGGAATCGCCCGTCGCCCCCGCCGATGGCCCGTCGCCTCTCGCCGCCTCACGGCGCGCCGCCGTCTCCGGGCGCACGGGGATCTCGACGTAGCTGTCGTTGTACCAGCGAACCTTCAGCGGCGTCTTGCCGTCCTCGATCGACTCCTCGCTCACGTCGTTGCCGGTGCCGTAGTTGATTTCACGATCGGGGCGCTTGCTGACGCGTAGAACGATCACCAGACGGCTCCCCGCCTCGAGCCGCCGGCTGGTGATCCTCTCGCCGGCGAACGAGAGCCTCTGACGCTCGCCCGCCTTCAGCAGATGGCGGTGCGTGCGGTCGGCCGCATAGCTCAAGCGCAGCTCGTCCGCCGGATCGAACAACCGCACATAGTCGCCGGCGGCGGTCAGGGCGTAGGCCGCGACGTTGATGTCCATGTCCATCTTGTTCACCACGAAATCGAGCCGGCCCGACAGAAGGCCGTTGAAATCGGTGGGCTTCTTGAACGGCCCGCTCACGAACGCCAGCGAGTTATGGGTGACGAGACTTCGGGTGATGAGATCGGTGGGCGGCAGCCATCCGGCATCGCTCCGATCCGCCAGACTCACCGTCTGAATGACGGCGGCGGGCTTCGGGCTCTTGCGCCGGACCAGCCGGCGTCCCACGGCCGCGTCGGCCGCTCGCGTGCCGAGGTAGAACTTCAGCGACGAGTCGGCCATGGCCTGTAGAGACGGCACGTGCCGCCACTCGTTCGCGCCCATGACCTCGAAATTCACCCGGTCGCTGAGTTGCGCGGGAGTCGCGGCGCCCTTCAGCGCGTGGTCGAGCCACTGATAGCGCAGCTCGCGCAAATCCAGCAGCGCCGCCGTGTCGACTTCATAGCCCCGGATCGAGTCGGACGCACCGCGCTGCATGGCCTCTTCGTCGTAGGGCCCGATGAGCAGGGTGTGGTCCGCCCGCGGGTTGTAGCGGTGATGTTCCGCGAAGTAGTAAAGCGCCGCGGGCTCGGCGGCCGCGAAATAACCGGTCATCGTGAGCACCGGAAAGTCGATCCGGGAAAACTGCTTGCGATACGGGATCATGGCCTGCCAGAAGCGGTCGTAGCTCGGATGGTTCAGCCAGCGGATGAAGACGGGATTGGGCTTGCCGTAGATGCGCCCGAGATCGCGAAAGCGCCGTCCGCTTCGATACCATTTCTCATCGAGCGCGCGCCAGACGGCATCGTCGCCGAAGCTCGCCTCGAGCGCCTGCTTGGTGTTGGTGACCTCGAGAGACCAGCGATAACCCGAATTCTGGAAGATGCTCCCGGACATGGGCGCATCGATGCCGGGCGCCGTGGGATCCTCGACCGCGAGGGCCTTGAGCGCCGCCGGCATGCGGGCCGCCGCCGCCCAGGCCGTGAAGCCTGAGTAACCCTCGCCGTACATCGCCACCCGCCCGTCGCCCCAGGGTTGCTTCGCGATCCAATCGATGACCGCCCGGGCCACCTCGCCGTCGTGCTGATAGGGGACGAAGGCTCCCGCCCTTCCACGGCGCATAGCCGCGAACACGCCGATGTATCCATGCGCCGCGCTTTCCTTGGCGGAGATGGTGGGTCGATCGATGCCGAGCTCGAGCAACGCGGGCAGCGCCCCAGGGGCCCTCTTCGGGCGCACGATCTTCGCCCGGAGACTTGCGCGATGGGGCACTTTGATGGTGACCTCGTCCTCCGTGTAGCGCCCAGCGTCGTCCGCCGCGTTGAGAGCTCCCACCCAGGGTGCCAGCGAGCCATAAGCCTCGAAGTACACGAACGCGGTCAACAGCGTCTCCGCTTCCTGCTGATTGACGATGTCCTTCGAGCGCTGCTCGTCGAGCAGCCTCTGGAAACTCTCCTGATATTCCTGCGGAGCGGCGGAAAGCCATCCCGACAGGAGGAACGCGTCGTGATCGTTCAGTTTCGAGAACATCTCTTGATAGGCTTTCCCGAAAGCCTCGGAAAACGGCACATGGCTGTCGGCCTCGATGGCCAGGGCCCGGGCGTAAAGATCCAGCACCCTGCCTCGACCGACCGGACGGCCCGCATCCGCGCGGCGCCGCCGCTCGTGGAGGGATTCGCGCGACTCGACCGCGGCGGAATAGTCGCCGGCCGTCAACTGCAGCACCGACAGGTTCGCGAGATATCGGTCGGGGTCGGACTCCTGATAAACGGGAAGCAGCCGCTCCGCCAGGTCGCGCATGACCGCCGGCGTCTTCGAATCGCTCGCCGAGAGAGGTGCATGGAACTCGAAGCTCTGAGCGACGCTCCACCGCGGCGAAGCGAAGGCGATCGCCGCCATCAGCAAAAGCGCCAGTCGGGGCGGAAGCCTCATCGGCGTCCCCTCGGCGGCGCACGCCTCGCGATCGAATCTGGCCGGGCGGCGCTCGGCTCGGTCGCGGGGCGCGCCGCGGTGTCGACCGGCGGCGATTTGACCAGATGCAGCACGGTCGAGAACAGCGGATGGGCCTCGCCGGGCCCGCCGATGTGGATCACGCCGGTCGCCTTCAGCTCCTGGTCGAACACCCCCCTGACGAGTTCCAGCACGTCGTCGTCGAGCGACCCGAACGTGCCGTCGATCAGCACCCAGGGCGGCGATTGAATCAGGATGCGCGCGAACACCAGGCACAGCTGCTCGTCCTGGCTCAACACCCGGTCCCACCGATGCGTCTCGTCGAGCATCAGCGCCAGGCGCTCGACGCCGAGCCGGTAGAGCGCCCGCGTGTAGGCGGTCGCGCTGAAACTCTCCGGCTTCAACGGATACGCGAGCACCTCGCGCAACGTGCCGCGCGGCAGATACGGCGTGCCCCTCGGCAGGTAGAAAATCTGCTCCCCGCGCGGACGGATGATCTCCCCGCTGCCCCACGGCCAGAGTCCGGCGAGCGCCCGGAAGAGCTGCGTCTTGCCGGTTCCCGGCGCGCCGAGTACCAGCACGCGCTCGCCGGCTCTGATCACCGCCTTCCTCTCCTTGAGCCGATCCGCATTGGCCGGGGAAACGATTTCCAGATTCTCGAGCGCGATCACGCCGGGCTCGCCCTCCGTGTAATTGATCCGGCCTTCGAAGCCTTGCGGCTCGTGCAGGGATACGAGCGCATGACGGAACACCGCGACGCGGAACAACGTCGCGCGCCAATCGGCGATCGCGCTGAAATTGTCGATGAACCAGCGGAGCGAGGACTGTGCCTGGGTGAACGCGCCCGCCGCCATCATCAAACCGCCGAACGATATCTTGCCCATGAAGTACAGCGGCGCCGCCACCAGGATCGGCGCGACGTTCGTGACCCAGCCGAAGCCCGCCGTCACCCAGGTGAGATGGGTATGACCCCAGATGATGCGGCGTGTCGCCGTGAGCACGTCGCGGAGATTGCGCTCGATACGCCGCTTCTCGTCGCCTTCACCCTGCGCCAGCGAAATGGCATCCACGTGCTCGTTGGCCCGGACCAGCGAGAAACGCAGATCCGCCTCCCGCGCGTAGCGTTCCGCGTTGCGGCCGATCAGACCCCGGCCCACCCAGTAGCTCATCAGCGAACCGGCGCTCGCGTACAGGATCGCCGCCCACACCATGAAGCCGGGAACGGCGTAGTCCCGATCGGCGATGCGGAAGCTGAACTCGCTCGACAGGCCCCACAGGACGCCGGCGAACGTTCCGAACAGAATCGAGGCCTGAAGCAGGCCGATGCCCAGATCGGCGGACAGTTCCGTGAGATGGCGCGCATCCTCGTGCATGCGCTGATCCGGATTGACGCCGATGGTGCCGGCATTCGCCAGCCAGAAGGCGCGTCTCGGCTGCATCCAGTCGTCGACGAGACTCTGCACCAAGCCTTCACGGAGCTTGAGCTCCAGCATTTCGTTGAACCAGCGCTGCGTGACGTTGAGAATCAGCAGACAACCGGCGATCAGGAAGAAAACGCCGAGCTGATAGAGAAACTCGCGCAGATCGCGCCGCGACAGCGCATCGAAGAAGGGTTTGTTCCAGCCGTTCAAGCGGATCTGTCCGTAAGCCGTCGCGGCGACGATGAGCACCGTGACCACGATCAGGACCAGCAGCGATTTGCCGGCCGGCGAGGCGAAGATCGCGCGGGTGAGCATGCGGACCTGGGGCACGAGGCCGGTCGGGGCTGCGCCGGCTTCGGATTCGGGGCCGGAGACTTTGGAAGAGCGATCGGTCACGGTGCCGCGCACCTCGCCACACGTCGATGGGCCAGGATACCAGTCATCAGAGGGCGGTGCAGAGAACCTCGGCGGGCACCGACTGCAAGGTCACGGAGTCGCCCTCGACGCGCGCCGGCACGCCGTTGATCCTCGCCTCGGAGAGCGGCCTCGCGAGCGGCGGCTTCAAGATGAGCCGGCAGTCGACGCCCGGGCCCACGTCGAACTTCACCGTGCGTGCGTCGATCCGCCGCAGCGAATAGCTGAGCGCACCGTAGATCGTCGGCATCGACCGGACCCGGACGCCGTCGCCCTCGATCCATGCCGGGGCGAGCCCCGCCGCCAATACCAGCGCGCGATCGGCCTCGAGCTCGTAAGCGAACAAGCTTCGAACCGCGAGCACGTATTCGGCGGCAATCCACGTGTGAGGCAGATCGCCCAAGTGCGCAGGCGCCCCGCGGTCGCGCCAGGCGATCTCCGGCCATTGATTCCACGCCGGCGGGCGCCGGTCCGATAGAAAAAAGCGCAGCAGCTCGAGCGCCGCCTCCCTGCGTCCGAGCCGGACCAGGGCGCCGATGATGCGGATCTCGTAGGGCGTGTAATTTTGCGATGTGGCCTCGGGAGAGCGCTTCGAACGCCAATCGGCGAAATAGGTGTCGAAGGTACGCTCGACGGCAGCTCGATCGAGTCCTTCCGGAACGTCCAACAAATAGAGGGCGTTCGCGGTGGCCGTGGGATCGAAATCGGCCCACTCGGCGCTTCCGGGGATGAAGTCGAGGTTGCGCGCCGCGCGGGTCGCGGCGATCGAGGCGAACAGTCCCGTGCCCACCCGTGCCGCGAGATTCTCCCGGCGCCGGACCGGTTCGTCCCCGCCGCCCTCCTCGGCGCCGAGAATTCGGGCGAGCTCGGCGGCATCGTTGAGGCCGCGAAGCGTCCAGAAATCGTCCCAGTAGGAATGAACCGGCTGTGCGAGATATCCCTCGTGGCTGACCGATATCGGCATGAGTCCGTCGCTTTCCAGGAGTCCCTCGATGCACCGTACGGCCTTGTCGATGACGGGCCGGACCTCCCGCAGAAACTGCCGGTCGCCGGTAAATCGATGGTAGTCCGCAATCAACGCCAGCATCTGCCCGTGGCTGTCGTGCTCCGCCAGCCAATCGGGACCCTCCCGATCCACGCAGCACGGCACGAAGCCGTCGTCGCGCTGATGGAGCGCGTACCAGCGGATGAACTCGAGCACCTCGCGCACATGCCCCATGCGAAGCAGCGCGGCGCTCATCATGGCGCCGTCTCTGATCCAGGACCGGGTGTAGCGCCGCGGGCCGGGCTGCAACGCGGGCCCCGAGCGCGTGATGAGAATATGCGTCGTCGCCGTCAATGCCGCCTCGATGGCTTCGCCCGCCCAGCCGCTGCCCGACCATTGGTCGGTACGCATCTGCGCTTTCCAGTCGAACAGGGGCACGCGCGCCGAGCGGGCATCGCGGGGCGGCCCGGCGCCCAAAGTCCGCTCGACGGATGCACCCGGCTCCAATGCAAGGTCGAACTCGAAAGCACCCGTGGCGAAGCCGAAATCATCGTGCGCCGCCGCCGCGCCCGCCGATGCGCCGGAGCTCAGCCGCGACGCCACGAATCCGTCGTCGAACGACATCGCGCCGAATCGGGCGCCGGCATCGGCAGTCACGTTGAGCACCGCGTTCGCATTGAGCACCGCGTTCGCATTGGGCGCCGCGTTCGCATTGAGTGCCGCGTCCGCGCTGAGCGCCGCATTCACGCGCAGCACCTTCCCGTCCCATTCCAGGTCGTGAATCCGGCTGACGCCGCCGACATTGCGGAACTGCTGCCACGGAGGCGTGACCTGGAACGGACGTACCACGACGAGGAGATGAGCGTCGAGCGGCGCCTCTGCGCGGTTCTCGAGGCGATACCCTACGCGTACCTCACCGTCCTCGGCGGCTTGCGCCCTCACAGTCAGACGCCATTCTGCGGTCTCCCATGACACGGAGGGCGCCGGCACCCAGCGCTCCTCGAGCGCAGGGGAGGACTCCACATCCGCCCAGGTGACGAGTTTCCGCCCGATCCTCAGCATGGGTTCGAGCGAAAACGAGCCCTCGGCCACCTCCACCATGCCGTCGGTGTTCATCAGTGCGCACTGCGTTCCGTTCGAACGGCCGATCGGCGTCCACTCGCTCTGCTCGCGGTGCAGCCAGC
>DASYAC010000160.1:0-2007 GCA_036501585.1 Steroidobacteraceae bacterium | reverse complement strand
TTGCCGACCTTCGGCATGTAGTTGGTCATGATCTTGTAGCGGCCCTTGGGCATGACGGGGATCTCCGCCCGTGACCAGGACGGCGTCATGCCGAGCCCGAGAAATCCGATGCCGAGAGGTGCTGCGATCTCACGCACCTGCGCCAGATGCGCCATCAGCTCGCTCTGGGTCTGATGCACGGTCTCGAGCGGCGCGCCCGACAATTCGAACTGCCCGCCCGGCTCCAGTGAGATCGCACCGCCACCGGTGACGTCGTAGAGACCGATGATGTTGCCCTTCTCCATGATCGGCTCCCAGCCGAGCAGGAGCTGCATGCCTTCGAGCAGCGCGCCGATGCCGCGCGGGCCCTCGTAGGGCACGGGCTGATGGCCTTCGAGCGTGAACGGCGTCTTCTCGTGCTCGGTGCCGAGCCGGAATTCGGACGGTGGCTTGGAGCCACCCTCGAACCACGCCACGAGTTCGTCGCGCGAATGCAGCGGCGTCATATCGATCTGGTCACGCGCCATTACAACTTCCGGATCAGAGGCGCAGCGAGAACGCGCGCGGGGAGCAGAGGATATTCGCGCGCGGACGCGCGAACGCGAAAGATATCGGCGAAATCATCGTGCGGGCGCACCCTCACCCGTCGCGGGCGAGGTCATCTCTCCGCATGAGCAGCCCAGCCGGTCGAGCAGACCGCAAAGCCTGGTGGCGTCCGCTTCGGACAGTTTGCAGCCGACGTGCTTTTCGATTGCGGCCGAATAGGCGCCCCACATTTTTTTCTGCAGCTCGCGGCCGCTCTCGGTGATCTCGACGAACTGGCCGCGCTTGTCGACCTTGCATTCGCGCCGCACGGCAAGCCCCTCGTCGACCAGGCGGTCGATCAGCCGCGAGGTCGAATATTGCGGGATCAGCATCTGCCGCTCGAGCTCGACGGGGCGCAGTTCGCCCGACGGCGCGCGCGACAGCTCCAGCAGCGCGTCATACCAGGCGAGCGGCGGGAAGCCGGCCTTCTTCAAGTCCTGCTCGACGGCATCCAGCACCCGCGTCTGCACCCGCATCAGGCGGATCCAGGCGGCGGTCGCCTCGGTCGATGGTTTGCGCTTCATGGTGTCCCGACCCTACCAGGGCGCACTGTACAGCACTAAATGCACCTGCATCAATCTTGACTATTGCATGCAACCGCATTTAGTCGTTCCACGGCCGAAACCAAGACACGTCCCAGGAGGAACACCCATGAAGCTTTATTACAGCCCCGGCGCCTGCTCGCTGTCGCCCCATATCGCGTTGCATGAAGCCGGTCTTCAGCACGAACTCGTCAAGGTCGACCTGCGGGCCAAGAAGCTCGAAAACGGCGACGACTACCTCAAGATCAATCCCAAGGGCCAGGTGCCGGCGCTGATGCTCGACAGTGGCGAGCTGGTGACCGAAGGTCCCGTCATCGTGCAGATGATCGCCGACAAGGCGGCGGCCAAGAGCCTTGCGCCCGCAGCCGATAGCCCCGAGCGCTACAAGCTGCAGGAATGGCTGACCTACATCAACGGCGAATTGCACAAGAACATCGGCCCGCTGTTCAACCCGGCGCTGTCTGATGACGCCAAGGGCGTCTTCAAGGATCGCGCGATGGGCAAGTTCAGATATGTCGACAGCCAACTCGCCGGCAAGGATTACCTGATGGGCAAGCAGTTCACCGTCGCCGACGGCTATCTGTTCGTGATGCTGACATGGGCTGAGCGGATGAAGTTCGACCTTTCCGGCCTGTCCAACCTGAAAGCCTACCACGCCCGCGTCGCCACGCGTCCGGGCGTGCAGGCGGCGCTGAAGATGGAAGCCCAACCGAAGGCGGCGTGAGATCGGGCCGCGAGCACACTGCGTTCCCTCCCCCTGGCGGGTAGGGCTATCGCATATGGGCGAGTGCGGAGAGAAGGAAGTCGTTGTTCCATCTGGCTTGGAGCATTTTGTGGCTGATGCGAGCGGGTCCCGGTGTTGCTTGCAGGATGTTGATGGCGAGCTTGCGGATGGCGGCGA
>DASYAC010000159.1:0-7901 GCA_036501585.1 Steroidobacteraceae bacterium | reverse complement strand
GGGCGGAAACGCTCCCGGAGACTGAGTTCTTTGAATTTAGTGGGATCCATGTCTACGCTATTCACGACCTGTCGCAGCTCGATATCGATCCCTCTGCGGCCGGAGTTCGGGTCGTGGTATCGGGCCACTCACACAAGCCTCGAATAGAGCAACGCGACGGCGTCCTCTTCATCAATCCCGGCAGCGCAGGGCCACGGCGATTCAAGCTGCCGGTTTCGGTCGCGGAGCTCCTGGTTGAAGGCGGTACTATCTCGTCACGCCTCGTCGAACTGGACATTCATGGTGCTACCTAGTTGTCGTGGTCTCCATCCCCATCAAGAGGATCGGCGTGCCCTCCGGTGCGGTGAGCCAGCCGGCGGAGAGTCCGCGCAGCGGCGGCGGAAGCGGCGTCGAGGACGAGACGCCCTCATCGGCCAGCCGCTTCAGGGTGCCGGGAACGTCACCTGCATCGAACACCAGCGCGGGACGTGCCAGCTGCGAGGGCGCATACAGTCCCAGGTCGATCGAATCGCTGGTGCAGGACACGTGCGGAAGGGGCGCCTCGAGCTCATCCATTCCGACGAACCCGAGCTTCTCCCAGTACTCCTTTGCCTGCTGGAGATCGGCGAAGGGTAGCGCGATCTCCTCGAAATAGCCGCAAAGCGAGGTCTCTGTGGCGACGCGCTTGCTCGGACTGAAGGTGCGCGCTTCGACCAGGCGAACCCGGTGTCCCGACGGATCGACCCAGCCGAGCTCGTTGAATATGTCGTTGCCGAGCCGCCGGAACTCGAGCTCGACACCGAGCCGCTCGAGCGCTGCGAGGTGCTGGAGCAGGTCGGCCTTCACGAACGTGAGAGTGGGCTCGGTCTCCGGCACCCGATGCAACCCCAGATGGATTCTCCCGTCGGTGACCACCGCGTAGGGATGCGTCCAGGTATCACCGACCTCGGCCTCGGAGAACCCGAGCTTCAGGTAGAAATCGAGCGAGCCCCTGATATCCGCCGTCGGAATCGAATATTCGAGAAAACGCCCGAGCACGGCGATCGTCTACACGGAAGCGGCGTTTTGCAACGCTGGGCCGCTCAGCTCACGCCGCCCACGCAGACGTACTTGATCTCCGTGTAATCGAGGATGCCGTACTTCGAGCCTTCGCGGCCGGCGCCGGATTCCTTCACACCGCCGAACGGCGCGACTTCGGTGGAAATGATGCCGGTATTGAGGCCGACTATGCCGTACTCGATGGCCTCGGACACCCGCCAGCTGCGGGCTAGATCGCGGGTGTACAGGTATGCTGCGAGACCGAACTCCGTATCGTTGGCCATCTTGATGGCCTCCGCCTCGGTCTTGAATTTGAACAACGGCGCCACCGGACCAAAGGTCTCTTCGCGGGCCACCAGCATTTGAGTGGTCACGCCCGTCAGGATCGTCGGCTCGTAGAAGGTGCCTCCGAGCGCATGCCGTTTGCCCCCGGCGACCACCTTGGCCCCCTTGGCCAGCGCATCCGCGACATGCTCTTCCACCTTGGCGATCGCCTTCTCGTCGATCAGCGGGCCCTGCTCGGTCGCGCCTTTCAGGCCGTCGCCCACGCGCAGCTTGGCGACCGCGGCCGACAGCTTCTTGGCGAATTCATCGTACACGCCCTCCTGGACCAGCAAGCGGTTCGCGCAGACGCAAGTCTGCCCGGTATTTCGATACTTGCTCGCTATCGCGCCTTGCACGGCTGCATCGAGATCGGCATCGTCGAAGACGATGAAAGGCGCGTTGCCGCCGAGCTCCAAGGAAAGCTTCTTGACCGTTCCCGCGCATTGCACCATCAACTTCTTGCCGACCTCGGTCGACCCGGTGAACGTTACCTTGCGCACGGCGGGATTGGTGGTCATCTCGCCGCCGATGGCCGTGGCCGAACCCGTCACCACATTGAACACGCCGGGGGGAATCCCCGCGCGTACCGCGAGCTCGGCGAGCGCGAGTGCGGACAGCGGAGTTTGCGTCGCCGGCTTCAACACCATGGTGCAGCCCGCCGCGAGCGCGGGGCCCGCCTTTCGGGTGATCATCGCCGACGGGAAATTCCAGGGCGTGATGGCGGCCACGACACCGACCGGTTGGCGCAGCACGAGAATCCGCTTGTCGGTTTGGTGGCCCGGAATGATGTCGCCGTACAGGCGCTTGCCCTCTTCCGCGAACCATTCGATGAACGAGGCCGCATAGGCGATCTCGCCCTTGGATTCGGCGAGGGGCTTGCCCTGCTCGGCGGTCATGAGGGTCGCGAGGTCCGCTTCGTTCCGGACGATGAGATCGAACCATCGGCGCAGCACGCCCGCCCTATCCTTCGCGGTCCTCGCACCCCACGCAGCCAGCGCACCGGAAGCCGCGGCGATCGCGCGCCTGGTCTCCGCGGTTCCCATGTTCGGGATGACGCCGAGCTTCTCGCCGGAGGCGGGATTCTTGACCGGCAGGGTTTCGCCGCCGTCGGCCGAAACCCACTCACCCCCGATCAGGCATTGCTGACGCAGCAGCGCCTTGTCCTCGAGCTTCAGAGGATGCCGGTCGGTTTGAAGCTGTTCCGCGGTCGATTCAAGGGAATGTGCCATGGCGTTCTGTCCTACAAAGGTGAAATCGTGTGAGTGAGCCCAAAAGAATAGCGCCGTTGCGCGGCGCCGCTCAACCCTCGGCCTGCGGCCCGGGGCGTGCGGCGTCAGCGCTCGAGGATGGCAGTCACCCCCATGCCGCCCGCCGTGCAGACCGAAATCAGCCCGCGCTTTGCCTTGTTATCGTCCAAAATCTTGGCGAGCGTCGCCACGATACGGCTGCCGGTCGCCGCGAACGGATGCCCGATGGCCAGACTGCCGCCCTTCACATTGAGCCTGCCTCGATCGATGGCGCCGAGCGGGGCGGAAAGCCCCAGCTTCTCCCGGCAGAACGTGGGATCGTTCCAGGCCTTCAGGGTGCAAAGCACCTGACCGGCGAATGCCTCGTGAATTTCGTAGAAATCGAAATCCTGAAGCTGCAGTCCGGCGTCCTTGAGCATGCGCGATACGGCGTAGGCCGGGGCCATCAACAGGCCCTCCTTCTTCTCGACGAAGTCGACCGCGGCGACCTTCGCATACGCAAGGTAGGCGAGCACGGGGAGGTTGCGCTCCCGCGCCCAATCTTCCGACGCCAGCAGCACGGCCGACGCACCGTCGGTCATGGGCGTGGAGTTGCCCGCGGTCAGCGTGCCGGCGCCCGAGGAGTCGAAAACCGGGCGAAGCTTCCCGAGCTTCTCGAGGCTGGTGTCGGCGCGGATATTGTTGTCCTGGGAAAGCCCGAGATAGTCGCGCACCAGATCCTGGTAGAACCCCTCCGCGTACGCAGCCGAGGCCTTCTGATGGCTTTCGAGCGCCAGCTGATCCTGCTCCGCGCGGCCGATGCCCCAGGTCTTGACCATGAGCTCGGTGCTCTCGCCCATGGACAGTCCGGTTCGGGGCTCCGTCGTTCCCGGCAGTACCGGTCGGAAATGCCTCATGCGCAATCCGAACCATGGGCCGACGCGCTCACCGGCGCTCTTTCCGCGGTAGCTCTTGAGCAAGATCTGCTGGAACGCCTTGGGGTAGACGACGGGCGGATCGCTGACCGTGTCCACGCCGGCGGCGATCGCGCTGTCGATCTGCCCGAGCGCGATTTTGTTTCCCGACTCGATCGCGGCTTCGAGGCTCGTGCCGCAGGCCCGCTGCAAGTCGAGCCCGGGGGTTTCCGCGGCGAGACCCGAGCCGAGCACGGATTCGCGGGTCAGGTTCCACTGGCTCGAATGCTTCATCACGGCACCCGCCGCCACCTCGTCGATCCGCTGGCCATTCAACCCATAGCGGTCGACGACGCCGCGCAAGACCTCCGTCAGCATCTCCTGATTGCCCACCGCCGCATACGCGCCGTTGCCGCGGGCGAAGGGAATACGGACGCCGCCGATCACGGCCACCCGCCGCGGATCTTTTCCCACCAGCATATGAAACCTCCTGCCTTCGAACCCCCAATTATGACTCCTGGGGGACGGCTATAATCGATCGATGACGCGTTTTTTGCTGGGGGGACTCGCCGCCGCCCTCTACCTCACGGCCTGCGGCTCCGCCCCGCCCCCCCCTCCGCCCCAGCCGGCCGCGAGCGCGCGGGCGCCTCCCGACCAGCTGAAACTCCTCGTCGATCAATATTGGGACGAGGACCGCCGACTCAACCCGCGGCCGATGCCTCAGGGGGCCGCCGTGCGCTTCGACAGCGGTGGCGGGCTCGACATCTCGGCGCAATTCCTGGCTGATTCCCTGGCGCTCGAGCGGCGCTATCTCGACGCCGTGGGCGCGTTGCCGCGGGAACGGCTGCCCGCCGATGCGCAGCTGACTTACGATCTGTTCAAGCGCGAGCGCGAGCTTGCGGTGGAGAGCTTCACGTACCCGGCCGAGCTGCTGCCGGTGAATCCCTTCCGGTCCGTGCCGCTGGAATTCGCGCAGACCGGGACGGGGACGGGTCCTTACGCGATCCTGAGCGTGAAGGATCTCGAGAACTGGCAACTGCGAGTCGAGGACTATGTCCGCTGGACCGATGAGGCGATCGCCAACCTGCGCGAGGGTCTGCGCCGCGGCTACGCGGAGCCGCGCGTGCTCATCGAGGAGATGCTCCCGGTCCTGGGCGCGCTCGCAGAGGATACGCCGTCGAGCGTCTTCTATGATCCGCTGCGCTCGCTTCCCGGCACGCTGGCCGAGCCGGAGCGCAAGCGGCTCTCGGAGGGGATCAGCCTCGGCGTGAAGAGCAAGATCCTCCCGGCCTACGGCAGGCTGCGCGATTTTCTGCGCGATGAGTATTTGCCGCGGGCACGGCAGAGCGTCGGCTTGTCGGCTCTGCCGCTGGGCGAATCCTGGTATGCGTTCCTGGTTCGCCGTGAGACAGCCTCGCGTGTGAAGCCCGCCGAGCTTCACGCCATCGGCGTCGCGGAGACCGAACGCCTCCGGGGAAGAATGCAGGCCGTGCTCGCCGAGGCTGGATTCGCCGGCACCGGGCAGGCGTTCTACGAGGCGATGCATCGAGAGCCGCGCACGGCCTTCAAGACTGCGGAGGAGCTGCAAAATTTCTACGATCAGCTCAAGGTCGAGGCCGCCTCGGCGATTCCCGCGCTGTTCGAGGGGCTGCCGCAGGGGGATTTCGCGATTCGCCGGCTCGAGCCTTTCCGGGAGGCGATCTCGCCGGCGCTGGCCTATCAGCGCGCCGCCAATCGCAACTCCGCCGCGATCCTCTACGTCAATACCGCGGGCCTCGAGGCGCAACCCATCGTACCGACGATCCCGATGTTCCTGCGCAAGGCGATCCCGGGGTACCATTTTCAGATCTCGATCCAGGAGGAGCGCGCCGATCTGCCGAGATTCCGCCGTGAGGGCGGCGACCCCGGCTTCGTCGAAGGCTGGGGAATCTATGCCGAGTCTCTGGGCGAGCAGCTGGGACTGTACCGCGACACCGAATCGAAGTTCGCGGCGCTGGCCGATCAATTGGAATGCGCCGCCGGCATGGTGATCGATACCGGCATCCATGCACTCGGCTGGTCGCGCGAACAGGCGCTGGGCTACTTGCGTGCGCAGTTGCCGATCGATGAGGCGGGCCTCCGGAATGCGGTCGACCGGGCGATCGCATTGCCCGGCGAGGACCTGGCGTGCGCCGTGGGCGGACGAATGTTCCAAGGCCTGCGCGAGCGCGCCGAACAGCGATTGGGTGCACGCTTCGATGTGCGTGCCTTTCATTTGGAACTCTTGAACGACGGCGCCATGCCGCTGGATATTCTCGAGTCCAAAGTGAACCGTTGGACCGATGGTCCGCACTAACAGCACTAACCGGGTACATCGTGCGTTCATCGATCCTTGCAGCCGCCTTGATGCTGACGCTCGCCGGCGCCGCGCGGGGAGATATGGCGGTCGATGCCGAACAGCATGGGGACATCGATGTCGCCGTGACTCTCGATTCCACGGCGCAGAGCGGCCGCGCGAACGCGGCGGTCAGAATTCGCGCGGACCGCCGCATCGTCTGGTCGCTGCTCACGAGTTGTACGGACGCCGTCAAGTTCGTGCCGGGGCTGGTCGATTGCGCCGTGGTCCGCACCGCGCCCGATGATTCCTGGCAGCTCATCCGGAACGTGATCGACTATTCCTGGTACGTTCCGAGGCTGACCTTCGTGTTCAAGGCGGACTATCGATATCCGGAGCGGATTTCGATCGAGCGCGTATCGGGCGATCTCAAGGTGCTCACGGGCGCGTGGGAACTCGAGCAGGACGGCGATTTCACGGTCGCACACTACTCGCTGACCCTCGCCCCCGGCATTTGGGTGCCGCACTGGCTGGTCAAGGCGGCGCTGAGGCACGACCTGCCCAAGATGCTGCGCGCTCTTCGCTCGCTGGCGGAATCGACCTCGCCGGCGGAATCTACCCTGCCGGCGGAATCGACGAGGGACGGGACATGAGAATCGGAGTAGGCCGGGGCGTTCGGATCGCATGCGTCCTCACCGTGCTTGGGGCGGCAGGGTGCGAGCGCGAGCCCGAGCCGGTGATTGCCCCTCCGCGGGTGAAGCAGGTTTTCCACCTGAACGCATACGAGAAGGATTTCGGCTATTCGCAGGCCGTCCTGATCGACAAGACCCTGTACGTGTCGGGCTCCGTGGCCGTGGATGCGAACGGGCGCCTGGTCGCCCCCGGCGACATGGCCGGGCAGATGCGCGCCGCATACACGAACATCCGCCGTACGCTCGCGGCTCACGGGGCCGACTTCGACGAGGTGGTCAAGGAGACCATCTACACGACCGACATGGATGCGCTCCTCAAGTCCTCGGACGTTCGCTTCGAGTACTACGACAAGGAACGCCTCCCGACGGTGTCCTGGGTGCAGGTCGGGCGGCTGGTGGACCCCGGGTTTCTCGTTGAAATCGAGGTTGTAGCCGAGCTACCGTGAGCGGGCTGCTATCCTAGCGGCCTTGCGAAGACCGGCCGTGCAGGGGCGTATGCGTAAAGTGGTCGACAGAAAATTCGAGCGAAGGCTGGCCGGACTCGTCAATTGCGGGGAGCGCGGCGTGCTGCGCGGCGGGCGCAAAGGCGTGGAAAAGGAATCGCTGCGCGCATCTCCGTCGGGAGAGATCGCCCAGAGCCGCCACCCGGCGGCGCTCGGCGCCCCGCTCACCAACGAGCACATCACCACGGATTTCTCCGAGGCGCTGATCGAGCTGGTCACGCCGCCGTTCAGCGAGAGCTGGGAGCTGCTGCAGTACCTGTGCGACATCCACCAGTTCGTGTACCGCCATCTTGGGGACGAGCTGCTCTGGTCGACCAGCATGCCCTGCGTGTTCGCAAGCGATGACAGCATCCCCCTGGCGCAGTTCGGCGCCTCCAATGTCGGGCGCATGAAAACCGTGTACCGGCACGGTCTCGGAATGCGCTACGGCCGGACCATGCAGGCCATTTCGGGCGTGCATTTCAACTACTCGTTTCCCGGAAAACTCTGGGATGCGCTCCAGGACATCGACGAGTCGAAGCTCCCGCGCCAGGACTTCGTGTCCGAGCAGTATTTCGGCGTGCTTCGCAATTATCGCCGCTTCGGCTGGCTCGTCTTGTACCTGTTCGGCACCTCGCCCGCGGTATCGAGGAGCTTCTTCGGGGGCCGCGACCCGCAGCTCCCGTCGCTGGACGCCGATACCGTCTACGAGCCGTATGGAACGTCGTTGCGCATGAGCGACGTGGGCTACCGAAACAAGAACCAGGCCACCGTGAGCGTCTCGGTCAACGGCCTGGGCGATTATGTACGCGATCTGTCCAAGGCCATCAGCACGCCCTATCCGCCGTACCAGAAGCTCGGAGTCAAGGTCGAAGGGAAGTATCTGCAGCTGAACGCGAATATCCTGCAGATCGAGAACGAGTATTACAGCT
>DASYAC010000158.1:0-28233 GCA_036501585.1 Steroidobacteraceae bacterium | reverse complement strand
GGACGATGTCGCCCACGAGATTGCGTATGTAGCGAGCACCCGCTTCGGCGCTGTCCTTACCGCCCTCACGAGCCGACAGACTGTTGCCGGGTATCCATATCCCGCCGCCGGAAAGCGCTGTGGTGCCCCCGAAATATCGGGTTTTCTCGGTCACCAGAACATCGAGACCGGCCTTGGCCGCGGTGATCGCCGCAGTCAACCCGCCGCCGCCCGACCCTACGATCACGACATCCTTCTCCATCATCATCGCTCCTTCGCGGCGAGTCGAAGCGGTGGCTCAACCATTGAACGCCAAGCGCAGGCCGGGCCGGGGCCAGCGAGTACGATACAGCCGGCCGGTCATTCCGGCAGTTACCCAGGCGTCTCGCATGTCCACCCCGCCGAAACAAATATTGGTGACCAAGGGATCGGCGATGGGATAGTGCGTCATCCGTCCGTCAGGCTCGATGACGGTGATGCCGCCATTGACCGTGGTCGCCGCGCAGATGTTGCCGTTCGCCTCCACGGCGAGACTGTCGAGCATCTGAAAACCCGAAAGGGTATGCGCGGCGACACCCGCCATGAAGGGAGAGGGCGGCGCTGCCAGCTTCCCGGGAGCCTCGATCTTGCACACCCAGACCCGCGACGCCATCGAGTCCGCCCAATAGAGCTCGTCCTCGGCCGCATTCAGCCCAATGCCGTTGGGGGAGATTTGTCGATCGAGACATCGCACGATGTGCGAGCCGTCGGGCCGGCAGTGATAAATGGCGCCGTAGTCGCGCCCGGTGGCCGTCCATCGTCCGAAGTCCGTAAACCATAGTCCGCCCTGGGAATCGAAAACCAGGTCATTCGGCGCCAGCAGCGGCCGTCCGTCGCAGCCGGTGTAAAGCGTAGTGTACGAGCCGGTGCGAAGATCGAGCCTTTGGATCGAGCCGCCCGAATAGCGCTCGGGGGCAAACTCGACGTGCAGCATGCCGTTGGCCGGCGTGGCGATGATGCCGCCGCCGTTGTTGCAGACATAGACCGCCCCGTCGGGTCCGATCGCCAGGCCGTTCGGTCCTCCACCCAGCTCGGCGACCACACTCACTGCCCCTGCTGCCGACACGCGGCTGACAGTTCCGCGCGCGACCTCGGTCACCAGGACGGACCCATCGGCCATCGCGACCGGTCCTTCCGGCAACAGCAGTCCCTGCGCAACTTCGGCGAATTCGACGGGGGGCGCCGCCGCGGTCCGAGGATCATGCTGGGGTGTATTCATGGGTAACGCCTCTGGGGCCTGGGTGTTGGGTTCGATCCGGCTGCGCATGCGCCAGAATGTAGTCTCCTGCCGCGGCCGACCTGCGTGCCGCTCGGCGCGTCCTCGTTCACATGGGGACGAGGACCGCGCCGGCGCTTCGAGGAATGCTCGGCCGCGGCGAATCGCCGGACTCGGAGGCGCGAACCGCCGCCAGTACGAAATCGGCGGAGTGAGCGCGCCAGGCGTCCATTCCGTCCACCGTCGACAGATCCACGCCCATCATCACGGAAAGGCAGTGACAGTTGACGAAGCAACCCGCGGTGATCAATACGGAAGTTGCCAGAAAGGCCGCGGGATCGATCCCGCTGCGGAAATCGCCGGTGGCCGCGCCCCGCTCGAGAATGACTCTCAGCTTCTCGACCAGAGACGGGGTCAGCTCGGGAAATTTGTTGCGCGAGGAGATATGCATCCCATGCTGCCGATTCTCCTCCATCACCGTGAGTCCCAGCAGAGGATAGCGGCGGTATTGGTCGAAGTGATGGTTGAGAAATGTGCGCAGCGCCTGTGGTGCCGGCAGATGGTCGAGCTCCAGCTCGACCATCTCGGACATGGCCTGCGCCGAAGCTTCATCGAGGAGCGAGGCGAACAATTCGTCCTTCGAGCGATAGTAGTTGTAAACCAGCTGCTTGGTGACGCCCGCGGCGCGCGCGATGTCATCGACGCGCGCTCCTTCCAAGCCCTTGGCGCCGAACTCCCGTTCCGCCACCGCCAGGAGACGGCTGATCGTCTCACGCTTGGTGTTTTGCGCCCGGATGGTCGTCATTGCGTTCCCCCACTTTGATCAATGCTAACACGGGTTGCGAGGATCCTGTCCCGCTCGCCCTCGAAGTCACTCGATCGGCGGCAGATGCACGTGTCGGGCCGACCGTCCGATCTGGGTCGACCCGAACACCTCGACGCGCCGGTCGACTTGCGCGGCAAAGTATTGCAGCAGCCCCTCATCGTGCTCCGGCCCGGCGGTCCGCACAAAGTCCTCGAGTCGCGCCTCGAATTCCGGTCCCTCGGCGGAGCGGCGGCCGAGAAACGGTATGGCTTCGGTCCGCGCCGCTCGCTCGAGCCAGCCGTTGAATTCGTCGGCGCGCCGCACATATTCCAGCAGCTTCAGTGCGGATTTTCTGCGCGCGTCCTGCATGTCGTCGGAGGCTTGAAGTTGCCCGACCGCATCCTCGAGCATGTCGAGCATGGCGGGGCCGAGCGCCGGCGCCGCGGCGCCGCTCGGCGGTCGCTCCAGCTGAACGTTCATGCATTCGGCGAGAATCAGCACCAGCACGCGCTTCAACGCCAGATCCCATTCCAGATAGACATCATGCGGATCGCCGGGCTCAGGAGCGGACATCCTGCCCGCCATCTGCATGCAGCTCACGGTTGAGAACAGGGCGTTCTGGAATCGCAATACCGAGGCGTCGATGGCCTCGCCGGTCACCGTCTCGTAATGCCTGCAAAGGGCGCGAAACTCGTCTCCCAGCGGTTCGTAGGAATCGCGCATGCGCATGGTGGCGAGATCCGTGAGCGGCTCGCCTATCATCGCAAACTCGAAATCGTAGAGCGCGGTCAACCGCCCATCCTCGAACAGGAACTGGCCGCTGTCGAACTGAATGAAGCTCGCCCGGGTGCGGTGCACGGGAACATGGGTGCGTAGCCAATGCACCGCAAATTCTATCAGCGGTTCGGGCCCTTGCTTGTTCTTCTCATAGAGCGGCCAATACGCCTCGAGGCCCGCGAGAGCGATCTCACGCGGGTTGCCGGGTGCTTTGATGCCCTTGGCGGTGAAGAGATCCACCGGCAGATGGTGCATGGCGGCGACGGCTTCGATGAATTGCCGCGCCACGGAGCGCCGCTGCGCGGCATCCGCTGCGAGGCTCACGTCCCGCGAGCCGGGGACGTTCTGCATCACTATTGCCACGGGATCGTCACACATTCCATAGATATGCGGCACCGCGACGCCATGTGTTTCCAGCACCTCGATGATGTCCGCTTCGCGCCGCAGCTCGGGAAAGGGGAGAATATCGCTGTTACGATCCCCTCTCACATGGACGTGCAAAGAGCGGCCGCCGAGCTCGACCTCGGCGAACCACGCGGGCCGCCAACGAACCTGCCTCTTCAGCGACAGCACGCGGCCGCCCGTGAGTCGCTCGATGCACGCGCGCAATTTGTACTCGTCGGTATCGTCCGCAGCGTCCGCCCCCGCCATGGTTGTGCCTTATCTCAAGGTGCCGGTCCCACCCATCATTGAACACCGCCAGGACCGCATCCCAACCTGTCTTGCGATAGGAACCGCGAAAGGGCGATTGCCGCTTGACTCAAAGTCAATCGAAAGGCGCTCCGCAGGTGCTGATCGGCCCCCTGTGCGCCTCGCAGCGCGTCCCCGGTCCTCCGCCTCCCATGCCATCACGACGACGGCCGCAAGTCAGACAGGCTTCTGACCGAACGCCTCCGCGACTGCCTTGGTGTCCATGTATTCCCGGCCCTGCACGATCAATCCATCACGTATCACCAGCAGGTTGTGATATCGATTCCGATAGACGCGGTCCGGAAACACCATTTCACCTTCGGCCTCGTACGCCACCCGGTCGCCCTCGGCGGTGATCCCGAGGATCTCGAGGGAGCGGGTTCGAGCGGCGATCAACCCGGAGCGGACCAGCGCATTGAAAGTCGCGCGGTCGACGGAGCCCTGGCCGAGAACCCACCAGGTCACATCGGGATGCTGAAGCGCTTCGAGGGTCGCGACGTCTCCGTCGATCACCGCCTGCGCGTAGCGATGCACCAGGGCTTTGTTGGCCTCGATCGTGGATGTCATTGCTGTAAACTCCCCCGGCCGCGTCGTCATTTCGTAGTTTGCATTATCGCACGCGCGCCACTCAGCAACACTCATGAGGACCCTACGACATGCGTAGACTGGAAGATAGAGTCGCGATCGTGACCGGCGGCGGCGGCGGGATCGGCAGCGCGACCGCGCATCGGCTGACCCGCGAAGGAGCTCGCGTCGCGGTTGCGGACATCAATCTCGGGCGGGCCCGCGAGGTGGCCGACGCGGTCGGCAACGGCGCGCTGGCGTTGGAGTACGACGCCGCCGATGCGGCGTCGATCAAGACGATGATCGATGCCGTGGTGGAGCAATGCGGCCGGCTCGACATACTGCATAACAACGCCGCCGTGACCGCGCCTGAGAAGCAGAAACTGGATACGACGGCGGTCGATATTCCGCTCGAGATCTGGAATCTCACGATGCAGGTCAACTTGACCGGTTACATGGCGGCAGCCAAGTACGCCTTGCCGCACATGATCGCCCAGGGCAGCGGCGCGATCATCAACACGGCGTCCGGATCGGGCTCGCATGGCGATCTGGCCCGCATCGCCTACGGGACATCCAAGGCCGCTATCATCAATCTGACGCGCTACATCGCCACGCAGCACGGACGCCAGGGAATCCGCTGCAATGCGATCTCACCCGGACTCATCTTGACGCCGGCCGCGGAAAAGACGGTCCCCGAATTGTTGCAAATGATTTCCGAGCACGTGCTGACGAAGCGCCTGGGCCGGCCCGAGGACGTCGCTGCGCTGGTCGCCTTCCTGGCTTCCGAGGATGCCGGATACATCAACGGGCAGAACATCACCTGCGACGGTGGAATGACCTCGCATCAGCCGCACGTCGCAGATCTGCGCAAGCTGATGCAGGGCGCGCCGAAAACCCGAAGCGAACAATCCTGAGGGCCACCCGTGCGCCCAGCCACTCAAACCAGCAACCCGTCGCAAAGCTCTTTGCGGCGCTCGGGATCGAGCTGGCCGACGGTCTGCAAATACGCGTCGACCCCGCCGTAATCGGTGTCGAGGGCGCGCAGGGACGCGTCGAGAAATTCCGGACGGACATCGAGAGCTCCCTGCAAGGCATCCGCCGTGAGCGGTACGCCGACGAAAGTGGAAAACGTATCGACCATCTCGAGGCTGAGCCGCATCCTGTCGATGCGCTGAGCGGTCAACAGATAGTCCGCAAGAATGTCATCGTGCCGGACGCCGAGCGCCGCAAGAATCAACGCGCAGATGAATCCCGTGCGATCTTTCCCCGCGTGGCAGTGAACGACCAGCGGAAGGCGGCTCGGATCGAGCAGATGGTCGAACAATCGCGCGAGCACGGGAGCGAACGCGGCGGGCATTCCGCGGTAGATCAGGAGCATGCCGCGATGCACGCCCTCGGCATCGGGCTGCGAACGCAGCGTGTCGATGAGCTCGCTGTGTCCGGCGCGCGCGTCATTGCGAATGTCGAGATGTAGGCGGGGCGGCTCAATTCCCACCGGCCAGCGGTCTTTGCCGTTGCGGCGTTCGAGCTCGCTGCGTAGATCGCAGACCAGCCGGATTCCGAGGCCTGCCAGATAGGTCAGGTCCTCCTCGGTCGCTCCGCCGAACGCCTGCGACCGAAACAGCACGCCCTTGCGCACGTGCCGCCCGTCGTTCGTCGCGTAGCCGCCGAAGTCCCGAAAATTGGGCAGACCGGACAACGGCAGCGCCGGGGGCGCCGGAGAAGCGTCCGGTGAATGCGCGCCGGGCATGTCAGGTCTCATTGAACACGGCATGAAGCCGGCGCAGCGTTCCGTGCTTGTCGGCATTGCCGGGCAGATTGGCGATGAAAGCGGATACGCCGCGGCGTTCGAGTCCGTCGAGCACTTTTTTTACCTCGGCGGGCGGTCCCGCGACCGTGTCGAAGCCGCCGAGAAATTCGGTCAGTCCCAGTTCCCCCGGAAGGCGCGAGTTCGCTCCGCCGACGACGCAGTGCTCGGTGGGGTCGTAGCGTCGGGCCAGCTCCGCGAGGGGCGCGTGGTATCTGTCGGGGACCTGGGCCAGTACCTGCGGCATGCGCGCGATGGCCATGCCGTTCACCACGATAAAGGCGGTGAGATCGGCGAGCGCCTCGGCTCGGGTATCGCGGATGGATGTGTACGCGGTCGCCCAGATTTTCACGGCGTCGCGCCTTCGTCCGGCGCGCACGGCCGCGTCCTGGACTGCGGCGATTTTCCGGTCGAGCGCCTCGAGGTCGTGATTGGTGAACAAAATCACGCCGTCGGCTTGCTCTCCGGCCAACGCCAGCGCCTTGGGGCCGAAAGCGGAGTAGAAGATCGGAATCGGGCGGGCATGACGCAGCGCCGACACCGGCGCGCCCGCATAGTGGCCCGGCCGGCCCGCAAACGAGCTGCGCAGCGCCTGAAAGTAATCGCGTATCTGTTCCTGGTTCGCCGGCGCATGGCCGATCGCCATGACATTGCTCCCGCCCGTGGCCAGTCCCAGGACAAAGCGATCGCCGTACGCATCCGCCAGAGAGCACATCGCATTGGCGTTGATGATCGGATGGCGCACGAAAGGTGAGGTGACGTAAGGCGCGACGGTGGCGTTTGGCGACTCTTGCGCCGCGATCGCCAGGGAAATGTACATTTCGTGCCAGCCGGCCGGCGAATCGCCGATCGCGGCGACAGCGAACCCCAGCTCAGAGGCCAGTCGCAGGTCGCTGCGGAAGGCATCGAGGCTTTCGCCCCACAGGTGACAGGCTCCAAGTTTCATGACCGATGTTTT
Source organism: Steroidobacteraceae bacterium (assembly GCA_036501585.1). GTDB lineage: Bacteria > Pseudomonadota > Gammaproteobacteria > Steroidobacterales > Steroidobacteraceae > Bog-1198. The sequence goes on along the minus strand of DASYAC010000158.1, from coordinate 21,398 downwards.
CCCCGCTGTTGATGATGCCGCGTGCGCCGGCTGCGGGCCACGCGCGGCCGACCGCGGCCGGCTACGACGCGTAGCCTTCCTCGGGCATTGGCGACAGATCGCCATAGAACGTGGTGCGCCGGCGCGCGCTTCGCCCGCTCGCCGCGGCCACCCGCGCGATGCTGGCGGGCCCCAATTCCTGCCCATTGACGCCGCCCGCCGCGCGCGTGATGGATTCGTTCATCAAGGTGCCGCCGAGATCGTTGCAGCCCGCTTGCAGGCAAAAGGCGGCTCCCTCCGGGCCCATCTTGACCCATGAGGTCTGGATATTGCGGATCCAGGGATGCAGCGCCAAGCGCGCAACGGCGTGCATCAGAACGGCTTCCCGGAAGCTCGGACCGGAACGCGCCATTCCGCGCCGCCACATCGGCGCTTCCATGTGCACGAACGGTAGCGGCACGAACTCCGTGAAACCGCCAGTCTCCTGCTGCAACGCGCGCAACTTCAACAGGTGGCGCGCCCAGTGGCGGGGATGATCGGCGTGGCCGAACATGATCGTGGCGGTGCTGCGCAGCCCGACGGCGTGCGCGGCACGCATGACGGCGAGCCATTCCTCGGTATTGATCTTGTCGGCGCAGATCAATGCGCGCACTTCGTCATCGAGAATTTCCGCCGCCGTGCCCGGCAGGCTGGAGAGGCCCGCGGTGCGCAAGCGCCTCAAGTAGGCTTCCAGCGACAAGCCCAAGGTCCGGGCGCCATGCGTGATCTCGAGAGGAGAGAAAGCGTGCACGTGGATGTCAGGGACCGCCGCTTTGACCGCGGCCACGATATCGAGATAGGTGTGCCCGCTGTAGGAAGGATGAATGCCGCCTTGCAGGCAGACCTCGGTGGCGCCGGCGGCGTGTGCCTCCACCGTTCGGCGGGCGATCTCCTCCAGATCGAGGATATAGGCCGGTCCGCGCAGATCGTGCGAGCCGCGGCCTTTGGAAAAGGCACAAAACCCACATTTGTAGCTGCAGATATTGGTGTAGTTGATATTGCGGTTGACGACGAAGGTGACCTGGTCTCCGCAAACCTCGCGGCGCAGCTTGTCGGCCGCGTGCAGCACGGCATTCAGCTCCTCACCGCGCGCTTGAAACAGGGTGACGATCTCGGGCTCGCTCAGCGAATCGCCGCGGGCTGCACGATGCAGCAGCCGCGCGCTGGCGAGCGAGGTCACGCGGTGCCCCGCGTCGGGAGCGCGGCCGTCGTCGAGCCGGGTCAACCACGCGGCCGCGTCGGGCGGCACGGGATCGCCGGCGCCGGTGTGCCAGGAGCCGATGTAGGCCAGCCCTGTCGCATCGCTGGCGCGCCGCACGGCGGCGCGCGCGCCTACATCGAGCCAGCGCTCCGGCCGCTGTGCGAATTCCGGGCCTATGGCGAGCCGCTCGACCAGTTCGCGATCCGCCAACGCGGTTTCGGCACTTAGCCGCCCGAGATGCGGCCACGGAGCCTCGGGATTGACATGGTCGGGCGTGACCGGCGATACACCGCCCCAGTCGTTGATGCCCGCGCGGATCAGCGCGGCGAGGGCGCCCGGCCGCAGGTTCGGCGGTGCCTGGAGGGTCATGTCCCGCCCGAACAGGAGGCGCGCCGCAGCGATGGTCCAGAGTTGTTCTTCGAGTTCCGGTTCCGGCGCGCCGGCCATCTTCGTGCCCGCCTTGGCACGGAAATTTTGAATGATGATTTCCTGGATATTTCCGTGGCGCTGGTGCACGCCGCGAATCGCGAGCAGCGCCTCCAGCCGTTCTGCGCGCGTCTCACCGATGCCGATGAGGAGGCCCGTCGTGAACGGAACGCCATGCCTGCCCGCCGCTTCCAGGGTCGCGAGGCGCACCGCCGGATGCTTGTCGGGAGACCCGAAGTGCGGGCCGCCGCGCTCGGCCAGCCGCTCGGCGGTGCTTTCCAGCATGAGGCCCATGGAGACGCTCACTGGGCGCAGACGCTCGATATCGGTGTCGCTCATCACGCCCGGGTTCAAGTGCGGCAGCAACCCCGTCTCTTGAAAGACCGCCTGGGCGGCTGCTGCGAGATAGTCGAGCGTGGTGGCGTAACCCAGCGAGGACAGTCCGCGTCGGGCCGCCGCATAGCGCAGCTCAGGCTGATCACCCAGCGTGAACAAGGCTTCCTTGCACCCGGCCGCGGCGCCGGCGCGGGCGATGTCGAGCACCTCGGCGATCGAAAGATAGGGAGCCTTGAGCGACCGCGGCGCCTTGGCAAAGGTGCAATAGTGGCAAACGTCGCGGCAGAGTTGCGTGAGCGGGATGAACACCTTGCGGGAATAGCTGACGAGGCGGCCATGTCCCTCGAGCGTGAGGCGCTGCGCGGACTCCATCATCACATCGAGCGGCATGCGCAACAGGTCCTCGGCGGAGGCGATCCCGCCGGCCGCACGCTCTGCGAGATGCATCTTTTCACCGAAAGAATTGCTCATTGATTCGTCCTCTTGGCGCGCGAACCGGTACCAATCCGCCGGAGTATCCACATCGAATTCCAGGCCATCGGTGCGTACGCGCACCGCTTCCCCCAGTGTCCCTGCCAGCCTGCGATGCCTGGAAAAGCTGTCCGTGCCGAATTCGAGCCTCAGGCGCGCCGGCAATACCATGCACACCGCATTCGTTCCGGTGCCATGCCGGTCGGAGGCAAGCGCGATGCCGGTGCGGCGGGCCGCCACGAGCAACTGCTGCACGTCGCGAACACGGAGCCGCGGCAGATCCGCGGGCAGAATGAGCACGGTGGCGGCGCCCGCCGAGATCGCAAGGCTCACCCCGGCCTCGAGAGTCGAATTCAGGTCGCCGCCGGCGTCGGGGATCTGCAGGACATCGTCGGCGACCCCGTCGCGGTCGTCGCTCAGGAGCGCGATGCGGTCGATTCCCGGCGTCGAGCGCAGGGTCGAAAGCACGCGGGACAGGAGCTTGCGCACCAGCGCCAGACGCTGCGCCGGAGAGAGAACCGGCGCCAGCCGGGTCTTGCAGGCCGTTCTCGTCTTGATCGGAACCAGCGCCCAGGTGCTCATGACCGTCAACGTCCCACCGGATAGAAAATCGACTTCTCTTCGGTAAATTCCTTCAACCAATCCGCTCCGTACTCGCGGCCGATGCCCGAGCGCTTGTATCCGCCGATCGGGGCGTAGGACATCTTGCCCGTGCCGCCGTTGATGTAGACGCTCCCTGCGCGTATTTTCAAGGACATCTCGTAGGCCGTCGCGGCATCGGCGCTCAAGATGCCGCCGTTCAACCCGTAGCGCGAGTCGTTCGCGATCGCGACGGCCTCCTCGTCATCGTCGAATCCGATGGTGGCGCCGACCGGTCCGAATACTTCTTCCTGCGCAATCGTCATCCGGTTCTGCACGTCATCGAAAAGAGTGATGTCGGTGAAAAACCCCTTGGGCAGGTGCTCCGGCCGACCCCCGCCGAACACCAGGCGCGCTCCTTCATCGCGGCCCTGGGCGATGAGACGCTCGACTTTGCTGCGCTGCGACTCGCGGATCAGCGGTCCCATGAGCACCGTCGGGTCGGCGGGATCGCCGATCTTCCACTGCGCGGCCACCGCAGTGGCGGTCTCCACGAATTGCCGGCGAATCGAATTGTGCACGACGAAGCGCGTCAGAAGGGCACAACCCTGGCCGCAGTTCACCGTAAGCCCGCCGACTGCGCTCACGGCGGCCTGTTGCACGTCGGCGTCGGCGCGCACGATGAGCGCGGATTTGCCGCCGAGCTCCAGGTGCACGCGCTTCAACGTGGCCGCCGCCTGCCGCATGATCGCCACGCCCACGGCTTCCGAGCCGGTGAAACTCACCATGTCGACATCGGGGTGCGCGCTCATGAGGGAGCCCACCTCTGGGCCGCCGGTCACTATGTTCAGAACCCCTTTCGGCAAGCCGATTTCCTCCGCGATCTCGCCGAGCAGGAGCGCGGAGTACGGCGTGAACGGCGAGGGTTTCAGCACGAGAGTGTTGCCCGCAAGCAGCGCGGGAACGATCTTCGCCAGGTTCAGCAAGAACGGGAAATTGTAGCCGGTGATTCCGGCCACGACGCCCACGGGCTCGCGCACCACGCAGCCGCTGCCGAGAACCCGCGGCCCCGCGGGATTGAACAGGTTGGAGGTGGCCTCCACGGGCAGGTAGCGCCGGTCATCGGAGGCTGCGTGGCCCATGGCGCTCACCAAATGCGCGAGCGGCGCATCGACCTGCATCGCATGGGCAATGCCCTGCGCGCAGCCCACCTCGGCGACTATCAGCTTGACGATCTGCTCGCGCCTGGCGGCGAGAGCCGCGTGCATCCGCCTCATGACCGCGATACGTTCGGCCATCGCCAGGCTCGGCCAGGGCCCCCGGTCGAAAGCCAGGCGCGCCGCCTCGATCGCCGCGCGGGCGGCGTCATCGCCGCCCACGGGCGCCGATCCGATCGGAAGCTCCGTGGCGGGATTCAACACGGGCTCGATGCCTGAGACCCGCTCCCATTCGCCGCCGATGTAGAGCTTATCGAGATGGGTAAAGGGAATGGCTGACATGGGAGCGACCCGGCTCAGGCGGCGCGCGCCGCGCCGGCGCGGGCCTGACCAATGATCTCGGCGGCGCGCAACCCGATGACCATGGCCGGTGCGTTGGTATTGCCGGAAACCAGGGTGGGCATGATCGAGGTATCGGCCACGCGCAGGTTCTCGAGGCCGCGCAACCGCAGCTGTGGGTCGAGCACGGCACCGGCATCGCTCCCCATGCGCAGGGTGCCGCAGACGTGAAAGGCTGTCGAGCCGTAACGCAGGAAGGCATCGATGATCTCTGCATCGCTCTGTACGTCCGGGCCGGGCGTCGTCTCGGATATCAGCCAGGAAGCGAGCGCCGGTTGTGCCGAAAGCCGGCGAATCCAGCGGAACAGCGAAATGGCGGACCTCACGTCGATCTCTGCCGCCAGATGATTGGCATTGATGTAGGGGCGCACGGCCGGATCGGGAGAGCGAATCTCGACCCACCCTTGACTTTCGGGGCGCATGAAATAGCCGCCGATGGTCATCCCCGGATGCGGATCTATGTTCACAGTCTTGCCGGATACGCTCATGGAATACAATCCCACGCCGATCTGGGCGTCCGGCCGCGCGAGTTGCGGCCGCGTCTTCACGAAGCCGCCGACTTCGTGCGCCGAATGCGTGAGTGCCCCTTTGGAGCGCAGCGTATAGCTCAGGATCGAGCGCAGCAAGCCGCGTCCCGTCAATCTCGAGTTGAGACTGCCGCCCGTCACCCGATACTGCACCGCAAGGTACCGATGCTCGCGCAAGTTGCGACCGACGCCCGGCACATCGAGCAGCACGGGGATGCCGTGCGCTCGCAGCACCTCTGCCGGGCCGACTCCCGACAGCTGCAGAAGCTTGGGCGACTCGATGGCGCCGGCCGACAGGATCAATTCACCGGCCACCCCGATACGGCGGGTACCTGCACGATCCTCGACCACCAGGGTACCGGCGCGTCGGCCCTGAAATTCGATGCGCAGAACGTCCGTTTCGGTCAGCACGTCGAGATTGGAGCGCGAGCGCACCGGCGCCAGGAACGCGCGGGCCGCGCTGTAGCGCTTGCCGCGATAGGTGGTCACGGGCTGATAGCCCATGCCTCCGGCCGCGACCGATTGCACGTGATTCATGTCCTCCGTGCGCGGCGTCCCCGCTTCGACCGCGGCATCGAGAACCGCTTCGCACAAGGGATCCCCCGCCGGATGCACGCTCACTTTCAGCGGGCCCCCGACGCCGCGCCATTGAGAGGCGCCGAGCTCATGGTCTTCCAACGCGACGAAGTGCGGACCGACATCGTGCCAGCCCCATCCGGCGCAGCCCAACGCTTCCCAGTGGTCATAATCGGCCGGTGCGCCGCGAACGTATACCGTGCCATTGACGGAGCTGGAGCCGCCGAGCGTGCGTCCCTTCAACCACAGCTCGGGAGCCAAGCCCTCTCGCGGAACCGCCTGATAATCCCACACGTGCGGATTGCCGGCGACCAGGAGCTTGCCGATGCCGCGCGGCATCGCAATGAGCGGGCTCGAGTCGGCGGGGCCGCTTTCGATCAGCAATACCGAGGTGTTGCGGTCCGCCGACAGCCGATTGGCAAGCACACAGCCGGCCGAACCGGCGCCGACGATGATGTAGTCATAACTCCTTGGCAAAGCTATCCCTCCGGGATCAGGCGGCGAGGCGGTCCGCGGCGCAGACTCAAGCGAGCCGGCACGAGCCCCCTTAGATTACGCGCGCGCCGGCACGCCGCCGAACCTATCTTTCGGGAGGTGCGGGCGGCTGCGCAAACCGTGAGTTTACCCGATGTGCCGCGGCAGGCCGCCGCTGCTCCACAGGAGACCCGACACATGCCGCGTTCCAGATTGGATCTTGGCGCTTATGCCCTGCCCGGGCGCATTGCCGATCCTCGCCCCGGATTGCAGCAGGCAGTCACCGGCGAAGCGCTTGGCCTCGGCAGCATCTGGGTCGCGGAGCGCTGGGAGAAGAAGGAGATCGCCGCCACTCTCGGTGCGCTGTCCCAGCGGACGCAACGGATCAAACTGGTCGCGGGTATGACCCACTTCGGCACCCGTCATCCGATCGTGCTGGCCGGTATGGCAGCGACGCTGCAGGCGCTGTCGGGCAATCGCTTCGTGCTCGGTTTTGGACGCTCGGTCGCGTTCCTCTGGAAGAATCTCGGCGTTCCGGTGCCCGTGAACGCCGCGATGGCGGACTATGCCAAGATCCTGCGCTCGCTGTGGGCCGGCGAGACCGTGAGCTACGACGGCCCAGCCGGCCGTTATCCCCACATGCGCATGCCGGAGCTTCCGGACGTACCGCCGCCGCTGCTACTCGCCGCCATTGGGCCCAAGACATTGGCTCTCGCCGGCGAGCACTTCGACGGCGTGGTGCTGCATCCCTTTTTGAGCGCGGAGGGGGTGCAGCGCTCGGCGGCCATCGTCCGGGCGGCGGCTGAGGCCGCGGGGCGCGATCCCGCCTCGGTGAAGGTGTATGCGGAGGTGGTCGTCGCTCCGGACGCGAGCGAGGCCGACATCCTGTCGGCGGTGAGCATGCGCGCCGTCACGTATTTCACCATCCGCGATCTGGGTGGGCAGCTCGTGGCCATGAACGGCTGGGATGCGGCGCCGCTGGAGAGGCTGCTCGCCGATTCGCGATACGTCAATATCGAGGGACAGAAGGGTACTCACGAGGAGCTGCGGGCCAAGATGAAGGAAGCCGTAGACCTGTTGCCGCCTCAATGGCTCGAGGAGGGAGCTGCCGCCGGCACCGCTCAATCCGTCGCGCGGCGCTTGCTCGAATACCGCAGCGCCGGCGCGGACGAGATCGTGCTGCACGGTACCACCACCGACCGGCTTGGGCCCTTGGTGAGTGCTTATGCCGAGCTCTGAAGTTGCCACCCCTCCGCCCCTGACCCTGGATCGCGCGCAGCGCGCCCTGGCGCCGTGGCTCGCCGCTCGGCTGCGCGTTCCCGAACTGCGCCTGGTGTCGTGGCAATCCGCCGGCGCCGGCAACTCCGCGGACACGTTTTTTGCCACGGTGGCGGGCACCTTCGACGGGATGGAGCGCGAGATGTCGCTCGTCATCCGGCGCCAGAACCAAGGCAGCGATATCTTCCTGGATTCCGACCTGACCTTGCCGACGCGGGTGATGGCGGCGGTCGCCGCACATCCGGACGCCGCACGCATTCCGGTGCCCCGCGTCGTCGGACTGGAATCCGACGCGGCTCTGATCGGCGCGCCCTTCATGGTGATGGAACGGCTGGCGGGGCGCATCTTGCCGCAGAGTCCGAACTACAACAAGGAGGGCTGGCTCGCGGACATGTCCGCTGCCGAGCAAGCGCGGGTGTGGCGGCAGTGCCTGGAAATGCTGGCGCGCATTCACCGCTTGTCCGTGGCCGGTCATTTCGACTTTCTCCATCGGCCCGAGCGCGGTCCCACGGCGTTCGAGCAGTATTTGAGCTGGATGGAAGAGTGGTATCAGTGGGCGAGGGCGGGGCGTCCGCATCGAGTCACCGACGTCGCCATCGAGTACCTCAAGGCCAATCGGCCGGTCGATGCGCACGTTTCCCTGCTATGGGGCGATCCCCAGCCCACCAACCTGTTGTTTCTACCCGACGGCTCGGTGAGCGGCGTCATCGACTGGGAAATGGCGGGCCTCGGGCCGCCGGAAGCCGATCTGTCCTGGTGGTTGTTCTTCGATGATTTGTTCAGCCGCGGGATGGGCGTACCGCGCCTCGCGGGTTTGCCCGACCGCTCGGTTTGCATCGAGTGGTACGAGGCCGCGCTCGGCCGACCGGTGAAGAACCTGGCGTACTACGATGTGCTCGCGGCTTTTCGCATGGCCATCGTCGGCATGCGCTCTGCGGATCGCCAGATCCAGCGCGGCCGCATACCAGCCACCACCACGGCGCGCGAGAACGCACCGATCGTGCGTCTGCTCGCGGGATTGTTGGGCGAGCCGCTGCCGGAGGTGGGAGCGGACTTTGCGGAGCTCATGGCGGCACTCGGTATGGAAGCCTCGCTCGCGAAGAAAGCGGCGCAATGAGGCCCCCTTTCCGCTCCTTCCCAAAGATAGGGGCGGGCGCCGGGGACGGCGATGTAGGGTCACAACCATCCAAGCGTCCGGATCTTCAGGAGAATCGCCATGAACGCGGCCGCAACCCATCTCGAGAGCTTGCCATCCCATGTTCCAGCGGAACTGGTGCGCGACTATCCATTCGTGCTCGGCGCGACGTGCGATGAAAATCCCTTCGACACCCTGGTTCCGCGGGTGCACGAAGGGCCGGAGGTGTTCTACACCCCTTACGTCTATCCTGGAAACCGGCCCGCGTGGATATTTCGCCGCGCCAAGGACCTCGCCGCCATCTACCAGGACACCGCGAACTTCTCCAACAAGGATTTCGCGCCCTTCGCCAAGCTGCTGGGCGACTCCTGGAACCTGCTTCCCGCGGAGACCGATCCTCCCATGCATGCGCTGTATCGCGCGATGGTGAATCCGCTGTTCGCGCCGCGGAAAATGCAAGCTCTGGACAACCGGGTGCGCGAGTTCGCGCGCGGCTATATCGCAAAGTTCAAGGACCGCGGCGAGTGCGAATTCATGAGCGAGCTTGCGTTTCGCTTTCCGATCGCGGTGTTCCTCGAATTGATGGCCTTGCCGCTGGAGCGCATCGATGAGTTCCTGCAATGGGAAATGATGCTGCTGCACTCGGCCGATCTGGAAGTGATCACCGACGGCGTACGCAAGGTCAAGTCATACCTGATGAGTGTGATCGAGGAGCGGCACGATCGGCCGGGCGAGGACTTCATCTCCTATGGCATCAAGGCACAGATCGACGGTCGTAAGCTGACGCCGGATGAGCTGTTCGGCTTCTGTTTCAATCTGTTCATCGGCGGACTCGACACGGTTTCCACCAACATGGGCCTGCACTTCCGTCATCTGGCGGAGCACCCGGATCATCAGGACATTCTGCGCAACGACCCCTCCAGGATTCCGAGCGCCGTGGAAGAGCTGCTGCGCGCCTATGCGGCAGTCACCACGTTCCGCACCGTGCTGAATCCGGTGACCGTAAACGGAGTTCTGTTGATGCCGGGCGACAAGGTCGCCATGGTCACGACGCTCGCCAATCGGGACCCGCAGGCGTTCGATCGGCCCAACGAGGTTCTCCTCGACCGTAATCCGAGGCACATCACGTTCGCGACCGGACCGCACCGCTGTGTCGGAGCGCCGCTCGCGCGGCGCGAGCTCGTCATCGCCATGGAAGAGTTTCTCGCCAATGTACCGAGCTTTCGCGTCAAGCCTGGCGTGACGATACGCACCGGCATCGGAATGATGATAGAGCCGGAAACGGTGCCGCTGGTCTGGAACGTGTGATCTTCCGCAATCGGACCCAACAACGGCATCGCGTTTCGGTAAGATCGACGCGAGTGCGGCCCCCCTATCGACGGATAGGTGATCGATGCCGAGCGTCCGCCGGATCATACCGTAGTTGTTGAGGAGGCCGTTATTGAGCCAGTCAGCGTTGCCGCCCGATCTGCCCGCCCCGCCGCAGGTGGCGGGTATATCCCTGGCCGGTACGATACCGTTCACGATCAGCGCGGAGGAGAACCGCGCGCTGTGCGAGTCGACGGGCGTCGCACCGGCCGCCGACGGCACCGCGCATCCCATCTATTTCTACATCGCCACCCAGGTGGGCATGGGAATGACCGTGGCGGGCCTGTGTGCCACCTGCGATTTTGACGTGGAGGAGGGCCCGATGATGGCCTCTTCCAAGGTCACGTTCTCCCGGCCGCTCCTCACCGGTCAAGCCTATCGAGTCACGGGCCGGATAGTGAGCCTGGTACGCAAGCCGAGCCGCAAGCTCGGGATCATGGACCTGCTGGAGTACGTGCTGGAACTGTCGCTGCCCGACGGCACCTCCGTCCTCAGCACCACCAATGTGTGGGTATTGCCCCGCAGGAAACTCGCTTGAACGCCGGCGACCCCCTGAAGCCCTTTCGTATCGCGTCAGTCAGCCCCGAGGGCATGAAGGCGTGGGCGAAATTTCTTCACGATCCGAATCCCATTCATCTCGATCCGGCAGTCGTCAAGGCCAAAGGACTGGGCGATCGCGTGATCAACCAGGGACCCGCGAATCTGGCCTATCTCATCAACATGCTGCAAGAGGCGCTGCCCGGCGCGCGGATCGAATCCTTGGAAGTACGTTATGTGGACAATGTTTTCGGCGGCGAAGCCGTCGAGGCCGGGGGCACGATCAAGGACATTTCGACCGACGGCGATACGAGCCGAGTGAATTGCGACGTCTGGCTGCGTGCCGAGGCCCGCGCCGCGGTGCTCACCGGAACGGCGACCCTTCTCGTACACCGTTGAACCAACTATTTAATGCGTCATCAGGAGACATCTCATGCCCAGTGGACCTTTCGCTCATGTTTGCATGCTGGTCAAAGACCTCGATAAGGCCGTCGACGACTGGACGAAGATGCTGCGCATCCTCGATCCAGGGCAGCTGGAAGATCCGGTGGTACGATACGACACCTTCTCGAGCGGTGCCGATGCCGGGATGAAGTGGGCCACGTTCGTGTCGCACCATGCGACGGAGATTCAGTTCATTCAACCGTCGCCCGGAACTCCGCTCGGCGACCGGTTGGAAAAGATGGGAGAGCACGTGCATCATCTGTGCTTCACCACGTCCGACGTACCCGGCACGTTGGCGAAATTATCGAGCGAGGGAATTCAACTCGCAGGCGGCGGCAAGACCTATAACGATCCGGACATGACGTGGCAGAAGTGGGGCTGGGTGTCGCCGAAGAGCGCTCATGGCGTGCTGCTCGAAATCGCCTCGCCGTACGAAAGTCATCAGGACGGCAAATGGTATCCGGCGTCGGCCGCGGCCGACGAAACTGCCAAGGCTTGATCGAGCCCGTCGGAGTGCGCCGAGACCTGCGATGAAATTCGACCTGACGCTGTTGAATTCGATGCACGTGGTCGCCATGACGCAGCCGTGGGAACATGCCTTGAACGGCGCCGATATCTGCCGCGCCGCGAGCGTCGCCGATCAACTGGGATACTGGAAGCTCTTCACGGGCGAGCATTTCATCATCCCGACCTCGCATGTCCCGCTCTCGGGCGATCACTATCTGCATTCGGTCGCGGCGCTCTCGTTCGTTGCCAACGCGGCCCCGAACATGAAGCTATCCTCGTCCGTGACCATTCTGCCCCTGCAGAATCCCATCGTGCAGGCCAAGGCCTGGGCGACGCTCGATTGGCTGAGCGGCGGGCGCGCCGTCGCGATGGTCGGCGTGGGGTGGCTGGAAGAGGAATACCGCATACTCGGGGTGCCTTTCCACGAGCGCGGCCGTTTATGCGACGAATACATCGCGGCAATGATCGAGCTCTGGACCAATCCGGCACCCCGGTTCGAAGGCAAATACGTGTCGTTCAAGGACGTGGGATTCGCGCCGAAGCCGGTACAGAAACCGCATTTGCCCGTATGGTGCGGCGGCGATGCGGATAACGTGCTCAAGCGGGTGGCGCGCTGGGGCAGCGGCTGGTCGCCTTTTCGCACGCCGCCCGAGAAATTCCCCGAGCGCCTGGATTTCATCCGTTCGCAGCCGGATTATCACGGGCGGCCACTGGAAGTGATGTTTGCAATGTCGATGCTCAATGTCGGCGAGGCTCATGCGGTCACAGGCGACCCCCGCGCCCAAGGCCTGTGGAACGCGCAGCAGATCGTCGATCAATGCCACTGGCTGAAAGGGCTCGGCGTGACCGAGGTGGTCGTGTCGCTGCCTCCGCTACAGGATTACGAAGCATATCTGGATCGGTTGCGCTGGGTCGCGGCCGAGGTCATGCCAAAAGTCGAGTGAGAACCGGCACGCCGGTGTGCGTGCCGTTACCAATTCAAGAGGAGCGATCATGACGGACGTTAGTCTCTTCAAGCTGAGTCCCGAAAAGCGGGCCGAAATCACCCAGGGTCTGACGCCGAAGCAGACCAAGATGGTCAATCACTGGATGGATCTGCACGACACCATCAACCGGGGCGATTGGGACGGCATGGATAACTTCTTCGACACGCAGAAGATGACCTATGCCAATCCGAATCGGCCCGATCTCGGTACCTTCAAGCAGTGGAAGAGCTCGCCGCAGGGGTTGTACAAGACCTTTCCCCCCTGCCTCTATCGCACGGTGAAGGCCTGGGGGCGCGGCGACGATGAAATCTGCGTTTTGTGCCATCACTACGGCAAGCAGACCGGGGGCCCCTACATGGGGGTGCAGCCCAAGGGCCAAGAAATCAACGTGTGGTGGTTTTCCTGGCTCAAGTTCGAGAACGACAAGATCGTTCACATCTACAGCATTTCCGATGTGCTCGGCATGCTCATGGACATCGGGGTGATCGACTACAAACAGCCGGTCGATCCGTACAAGTAGCCGCGCCACCAGCAGAGCGAGTCCGCGGGATTCCCTATGAGCGATCTATTCTCGGTAGCCGGCAAGGTGGCGCTGGTCAGCGGCGCCACGAGCGGGATTGGGCTGATGATTGCGCGCGGCCTCGTCGAGCATGGCGCGCGGTGCTATATCGTCGCGCGCAATGCAAAAAGCTGTGAAGACACCGTCGCCGAATTGGGCGGCCCCGGGCAGTGCCGGGCGCTGCCCGGAGACCTGGCTACCATCGCCGGGGTCGAAGCCGTCGCGGCGGCGTTCAGGGCCCGCGAAACCCGGCTCGACATACTGGTCAACAATGCCGGTGCCATGTACGACGCACCCATCGATGAATTCACCGAGGAGGGTTGGGACAGCGTCGCGAATTTGAATCTCAAATCGGTGTTTTTCCTGACGCAGAAGCTGTTACCGTCGTTGCGGGCGGCGGCGCGGGAACGCGGGCTCGCCAGCGTGGTCAACATCGGCTCGATGGGCGGCAGCCGAGTCGGTCCCAAGGAGAACTATTCCTACCAGGCCGCCAAGGCCGGTTTGCATCATTTGACCGGCTCCTTGGCGAAGCGGCTGGCGTCCGAGAACATCACGGTCAACGCCATAGCACCGGGATTTTTCGTCTCGCGCATGACGCAGATTCCCGACTCTCAGCTTCCGGCGGTGCTCAATCTGGTACCGCGCCGGCGTCTCGGCAAGGATGCCGATATCGTGGGCGCCGTCATCTACCTCGCTTCCGAGGCGGGAAGCTTCATCACCGGTGCGGTGATACCGCTGTCCGGCGGCATGACGCTCTAGGAGGTCAGGACGGCGCGGCACCCTGCCGCCGTGCGAGCTCGACAAAAACCACATCTCGTCTCGCGCCTACCGCATCACTTGCCGATCCTGGCGCGAAACTCCACGCCGAACATGCGGGGCGGACCATAGATACCCGAGGTCATGCCGAGGAACGCGCCGGACGCCACCGGCGTCGCCACGTACTCGCGGTTAGCCGCATTACGGACAAAGGCGCTCAGATCGAAGTTATGTCCTTCGACGCCGTTCCAGTCGAGCCTCAGGTTCATCACCGCGTAGGGCGGCAGCTCGGTCTGGCTGAACATGACGGCACTCGTATAATATTCGTCGACGTTGAAAACGAGCTGGCCGAACGAGTCCGGGACCGGTGCCGCGTAGCGGGCGCCGCCGGTGAAGGTTCTCTTCGCCGTCATGTTGAAGGCGACCGCGCCTCCGGTCGCGTACGGCGCCAGCGATGCCGGAACATCCGTCGAGACCGTTCTGGGATCGAGAAAATTGGCCCCGTAGCTGAACGTGAGGGCTCGTACGGGTGCGAACTCACCCTGAAGGTCGATGCCCGAAACCTGGGTCTTGCCGACGTTCACCAGCAAGGTTCCCCCGGCCGGATCGTTCGCAGGATTGCAGCTGCCGGTCGGCGACACACCGGGCCCGTTGTTCGTAGGGGTACACAGGGGCGAGGTCTGCACACCCGTCAGCGCCGATTGAACGTTGTTATACCACCCGCTGAACACATCCGCGTCGACGCGCACCGCCGCTTCGCCGAAGTGCCAATCCGATTTCAACCCAAGCTCAACGTCGGTCACCGTCTCCGGAGCGAAGCTTTGGAACGGTGCGAGACGGCCGATCAGCGTCGGGCTGTTGATGCCGCCCGCCTGATAGCCGCGCCGCGACACGAGGTAGGTAAATAAATCCTTGTCCAGCTGCCAGTTGAAGCCCACCAGCCAAGTGGTCGCTCCCGAGCTGGTGGAATTGATGCTCGAGTTGGTGATATCCGGCGCACCGGCGGCGCAATCGGCCGGCGGTACCACTCCGGAGCCGATGTTGGTCAGTCCCGTTCCGGTGCACGAGGAGATGTCGTCCCGGGTATAGCGCGCGCCCGCCTCGAAGGACAAGCCCTGCATGAGGGCGCCGAGGTCATAGGTGCCGTGGAGGAAAACGGCCTTGCTGGTATCGGTCAGGAAGTTGTAGCCCGTCCCCGCGGTGGGCGTGCCCACGATATGCGCGAACCCGACGAAATTTCCCTGTGCCCCGGTGGGGTCGTCGTGGAAGTAAAACAGCCCTCCCAACCAGTCCAGCTTGTCGGCGAATGCCTTGCCCTTGACCTGGATTTCATCCGTGAACTGCTCGAGATTGTTATCCAAGGAGCCACGAATGAACTGCAATGGAGTCCCCGCCGGGTACGCACCGGTGCCGTCGGCCATGATCACCGGCGCGCCGTCCACATTGATGTAATACGACAAATGCGTGTTGCGGTAACCGAAGATGTTCACCACCTGAGCCGCACCGAGATCGAGGTCGGTGCGATTGACCACGCTGGTGCGGCGGTTATGGGTGAAGTCCGCCGGATCCGTGTCGACCACGTAGGGGCCGCGCGCGCGCTGCAGGGCCAACTGCTGCAGCATCGGTCCCTGCAGCCCGAGTTCCGTCAGCAGCGTATTGCCGGGGGCAACCGATATCAGATTGACGCCGTCGCCATCGTAGTCGTTCTTGTAGTAATCCAGAATCGTGAGATTGCGAAGGCCCGAAATCGGCTCCAACAGCAACGAGACACGCATCGACTTGGAATCGATATCGTCGAGGGACCCGCCCACGCCCAGATTTTTGGTGTAGCCGTCGCGCTGGTGCAGATCTCCTCCGAGCCGCAGCGCGGCCATCTGATCCACCAGCGGCAGGTTGAGCGCCGCTTCGGTCTCGTGATCGGAATAATTCCCCACGATGGCGGTGACGTAGCCGCCGAAGTCGTAGGTCGGCGCGTTCGGGGTGTAAAGCACGGCGCCGCCCAGGGTGTTGCGGCCATAAAGGGTTCCCTGCGGGCCCTTCAATACCTGGATGGAGGCCATGTCGTACTGCGGCACGGAGCTGCCGAAGGTCGGATCGGGGACGTCGGCGAAATAGCTGACCACTGCCGGCGAGCTGGGCCCCGACAGAGCCTTGCTCTGGCCCCGGATTTGATAGACGACATTTTCATTGCCGCCCGAGCCGGACAGATACACGCCCGGAGTGCTCATCTGGAGGTCCTCTGTCGTGGTGATGGACTGCTCGCGAAGATCCTCGCCGCTGAGCGCGGTGATCGATACCGGGACGGACTGCAGCGATTCCGCCTTGCGCCGCGCAGTCACGGTGATCTCTTCCAGGGCCGTGTCATTCGCCGCGGCGGGCGCCGGCGCAGCCGGGCCCGTGCCGGCATCCAGTGCACGGGACGGACGCGATGCCGTACCCGACAAAATCAGGGCCGCAGCCAATACTGATGCGAGCTTCATAATTCCCCCAATCGACGCATTGCTGTTAGTTGTCTTCGCCTTGGCATGCATGGCCTCGACATGCATGCCTGCCGCCCGCTGAAGGGCGGTGCGAGGTGACGCTGAGGGTATTGCCTTGACGAGTCAGCGGGCCAATGGATCGATTGACCTCGGGTCAATAGGAAGCTGGCGAGCGCTTGCGTGCCGGGCCTCGGCGCGCGGCGCGGACGGCGTTACGCCCCAGCAGGGCTACTGGATGAGGTAGCCGCCGTCCACGACCAGCGTGTGCCCGTTCACGAAGCCCGCTCCGGGTGAGCATAGCCAGACGACCGCACTCGCGACCTCATCGAGATCACCCCAGCGGCCCATCGGGCTCGCCGCGGCGACCTGCCCGTGCGTCGTTTCCGGGAACAATCGGTGCGAGAGGTCGGTATGGAAAGAGCCCGGGGCCACTGCGTTGACGCGCAATCCCTTGCCGCCGTACTCGACCGCCGCGGCGCGCGTGATGCCGATCACCCCGTGCTTGCTCGCGTGGTAGGCGACTCCCAACGCGCTGCCGTTGACCCCGCCCACCGAGGACACATTCACGACTGCGGCGCCGGGCTGCCGCAAAAGGTGCGGGATCTCGTATTTCATGCACAGCCACAGCCCCTTGAGGTTGACGTTCAACACCTCATCCCACGCCTCTTCGGGATAATCCGCGATCGGCACGAACGCAGGCCCTTCGATGCCCGCATTGTTCACCGCGAAGTCGAGTCGCCCGTACGCCTCGATGGTTTGCGCGACCAACGATTCCACATCGGCGCGCCGTCCGACGTCCGCGCGTACGAAGCGCGCCTCGCCGCCCGCCGCACCGATCTCGCGGGCCGCCTCCTCGCCGAGCCGCTCGCGCCGCCCCGCGATGATGACGCGTGCACCCTCCCGCGCGAGCGCGAGCGCGCACGCCTTGCCGATACCCGTGGCGCCGCCCGTGATCAACGCCACGCGGCCCTCGATATGCGTATCCATCAGACCGGATAGGGAAACATGCCCGGATCGACACCGATGATCTCGCTGCAATCCCGGCTGACGATGCCATCCGGCCGGTAGGCGAAATCGCCCTTGGCCTGGCGCGCGGCGAGCTCCTGCACCAGCAGCCGGTAGCCGGTGCTGGGAGCGTCCAGCTTGCAGTGCAGATCGCGGCGCTTTTCGGGGCGGGCGTAGCGCGCGCTCTGCGGGGAGGTCATGGAACTGTCCTGCCGCGAAACCAGGTAACTGGCCTTGGGCATGACGTAGCGGAACAGATTGTGCGATCGGGAGGTGTTCATTGCGAAATCCAGGCGCGTGCGATCCCGCGTCTCGGGGACGCACGGATGGAACAGCGGCACATCATCGCCGGGACGAAATCGGCCGTATGCGATGGCGGCGTGGCTGCGCACATAGATCCGGATCACTTGCCGCACTTCCTGCGTTTTCGACTTGACTCCGCCGAAAAAGCGCATCGCCGGAGCAACCGTCTTGCCGATGCAGTGGCGGATCATGGTGATGGTCTCAGAGTCGGAAAACACCTTGATCTCTTCGCTTTCCGATTTCTCGTCTCCCACGACATTGGCGTGCAGAAAGTCTGCATGCGTGAGATCGATCAGGTTCTCGAGCGACAGCGGCGCGGTGCAGTCGAATCTCACCGTGCCGCGCATGTGCTTGGGAAGTCCGCCCCGCGGCGGCAAGAAGGGCAGGTTGGGCAGATGCGCCTCGGAGGCGGAGTCCGGATTGCCGAACCAACCCCATACGTAGCCGTAACGCTCGAGAACTGGATAGCGGCCCGTGCCGCCGGTGAATCCGCTGGCAGGACGCGTCACCTTCTCCCGCGGGTGGAATTCCGAAGCGATGACCGCACCCTTGTCGCGCCACAGATAGTAGGGGTGCGAGTAAATCGCGCGCCGCACGGGGCGCTCGCCCACCGCATCCGCGTGGGCCAGAGGAAACCAGGTATCGCGCAGAACGATGCCGTGCGGCGTCCAGCTATTCGCCGAAGGTTTGGATTCGTCGGCGCGGGCGGCCGCAGCGGGGCCCGAGCCCACTCGCATGTCATC
Organism: Steroidobacteraceae bacterium; assembly: GCA_036501585.1. Lineage (GTDB taxonomy): Bacteria > Pseudomonadota > Gammaproteobacteria > Steroidobacterales > Steroidobacteraceae > Bog-1198. The sequence goes on along the minus strand of DASYAC010000158.1, from coordinate 3,133 downwards.
TGCTAGATCGAGCATGATTCTGACTCCATGATTAGGCAGTATTCTGCGCCCGAAACGGCCTCGGGCCGCGGCGCAGAGCGTCGAACACCACCGAAGCTGTCGGCTTCAGCGTCCGCAACACCGCGCCGTCGACCGTCGAACGCACTTTGATGGCGTTGCGCCATTGAAGCAGCAGTTTGAGGGTCAGCGGAAGCTCTTTCCCCCACATCGCACGCCAGCGCACGGCGGTCACGCCGCGGCCGGCCGGTACCGGAGCCAGGCGGACCGACAATAGTTCCCGGAAGTCGCTGTCGCGAAGCAACAAAGTAGTCTCTCCGGTTACGGGCTCAGTCGAAGAGACCAGCGTGAGAGGATAATCGCTGCTGAAGGCAGCCGGCCAATGAGGCCGCCTCCATTGGCAACTGCGTTCCATGACCAACTGGCCGTCCTCCTCATGCAGTTCCGCCATGAGGTAGGTGGTGAAGTGCACTCCCGCGATGCTCATCAACAGGCCGGGCTCATCGAACAGGGTCGCCAGATAGCGCTCGTGGTCCAACGCCACGTGCACGGTGCCGGAAATCGGCATGGGACTTGCGGCATCCAGCCCTGCGTGCCGCGGCGGCTCGTCGCCGGGCCTCTCCGCCACGCGGACGAATCCGGCGGCCTCGTGTACTGCATAGCATTCGGCCCGGTACACGGCAGAGAAGCGGCGCTCGTGCTTCAGGTTCGGAATTTCCCGCACCCGGCCGGTCTCGCCGTCGTAACTCCAACCGTGGTAGCCACACTGTATCCAGCCCTCCTCGCGGACACGACCGAGCGACAGGGGCGCCCGCCGGTGCGGACAGCGGTCCTCCAATGCGCGCGCCTGACCCGCGCGGTCACGCCACAGGACGATGGGGCGTTCTCCGATGTCCACGGACAGCGGTTTGATGCCGGTGACCTCTTCGCTGCGCGCGACGGCCCACCAAATAGAATCCATAGTTTCTTCCACGACCCTATCTTAATACAAATTGTCATATGGCAATATATGCATCGGTCATCGGATGGTGCGCTGCGAAATATGTCAAAACTCCGCAACACGGCCAAGTCCTCTGGCCCGGTCCATCCCCGGGTGCGGAAAGCGCGGCCGGCGGTAAAGCCGAAGCTCGCCGCCGGCACGCGCAGACGCGGGCGTCCGCGCGCGGACGCGGCCCACGCGGTGCCGGAGGAGCGCGTTCTCGATCTGGCATTTCGGACCTTCGCCGAGCGTGGTTATGACGGGACCACCTTGCGCGCCTTGGCGAAGAGGCTGGGCGTCAGTCACAACCTGCTGAACGTGCGCTTCGGCACGAAAGCGGAGCTGTGGCGCCGCGCCGTGGATGCGCGTGTGGCGGTTGCCGCGCCGCCGGTATATGCAGCGCTCGATGCGCGGGGCGTCGACGATGAGACGCGGCTGCGCGGGTTCGTGCACAGATTTTGCCGCTGGGCCCTGGAGAATCCGGATTTGGTCGGCATCACCAATGTCGAGTGCCGCCATGCGTCATGGCGCTTGGACTACATCGTGGATGCCTACCTGTTGCCCTTCAAGCAGCGTCTCGATGGACTGATGGAGAGGCTTGGGCGGGTGCGGCCGCTGCGTCCCCTATCGACGCCGGCGCTCATGTCCATCCTGGTCCAGGGTGTGGGATTTTACTTCGCTTCGCGCCCCATGCTGGAACGCATCGGTGCGGCGCACGAGATCTCCGCCGCCGGCCTGCCGGGTCAAATGCTCGCTTTCACCGATTTCATCCTGGCTGGGTTGCTGCCCGCGTCGAACGGGGATTCTGGGATGGTAGCGCCGGACACAGGCGACGGCCGGATCCGCGCGAAGGCGCCGGTGCGCTTTGCCGCAGGAGATCCGCAATGAACAAGGCTCGAATCTGGGCGCAGTTGCCCCCGATGCCGCGTAAAGAGCTGATTGCGGCCGTGCGCCGCTTCGAGTCCGCGGGTCTGGAAGGTATCTGGTGCTCCCAGACGTTCGGCGCACCCTTCGGTCCGCTCTCGGCGGCGGCGGTGGCGAGCGAGCGGCTGAAGCTCGGCAGCGGAATCGCGCTCGCCTTCGTGCGCAGCCCGCTCGAGACCGCATGCAACATCATCGACCTCGATCTGCTCAGCGGCGGCCGCTCCGTACTCGGTCTCGGATCGAGCGCCAGGAGCCTCTCCGAAGACGCGTTCGGGATGCCGTATGGCAAGCCGTTGCGGCACATGCGCGAAGTGATCGATTTGGTGCGCCTGCTGGTCGCGAAAGCGCATACCGGGGAGCTTGGGCTTTTGCAGGGTGAATATCACCGGCTGGATCTGCGGCATTTCCGCACCTTCGCACCGCCCGTGCGCAGCGTCATCCCGATCTATCTGCCGGCGGTATTCGAGAAGGCGTGCGAGTTGGCAGGCGAGATCGCGGATGGTTTGCTCGGGCATCCGCTGTGGAACGAGCGATGGATCGCCGAGACGACTCTTCCGGCGCTGCGCCGCGGCCTCGACAGGGCAAATCGCAAGCGCGGTGAGGTCACGTTGAATCTGCAGATGTTCGTTGCCGTGAATCCGGATCGCCGTGCGGCCATCGAAGATGCACGGCCGAGCGTGGCTTACTACAGCCAGTCTTCCCAGTATCTTCCGTACTTCGACCAGATCGGCTTTGGTGCCGAGGCCCGCGCCTTGCAGGAGTGTTTCGCGCGCGGCGACTTTGAGGGAATGGTCGCGGCCTGCAGCGATGCGATGGTGGAGAGCATCGCAATCGTGGGACCCGCGCAGGAAGTCCTGCGCCGGGCCCGCGAGCGCACCCTTGACGCCGACGCATGCACGCCGGTGATTCCGCATTACGCGCTGTCGCAGGATAAACTCGACTACTACACGGCGGGGATTGCCGAGGTGTTCTATGGAGGCCAAGCGGGTGTAATTTGACGATGCGGTCGGCCAGGGTCGCGAATGCCGGAACGCGACCTCAGCCTAAAATCCGCTGCAGACGGGTGAGCCGCAGCGAGGCAATCCGCCACTCGCCTTCGACCAGGGCATAGTCCTCATGGTAGTGGCCGAAGCCCGTCAACGAGTTCAGCCCCGGAACGGGACGGGCGGCTCCCTCGGGCCACACCACCACGTCCTGCATGGCCCAGATTCCCTGCGCGGCCGTGGCTGAAGT
>DASYAC010000157.1:0-7036 GCA_036501585.1 Steroidobacteraceae bacterium | reverse complement strand
GCGACCACCGGTTTCCGCTTCATGTGCTGGGAGGACGGATTCATCGACTGGCATCCCGAGGTCATCAATAACCTGGCGATCTTCCTGTCCGGCGAGCTGGAATTGGAAAGCGGCGGCGCGGGCGGCGCCATCGAGGTCTTCCATGCCGGCGATGTCTGCCTGGCGGAGGACCGGACGGGAGAGGGTCATATCGACCGGACGCGCGGCGTCACGCACGTGGCGTTGATCGTCGTCGAGACCGAGAATTTGTGGTGAGGGGCGGGTCTCCTACGAGAAAAGCTCCTTGCCGATGATCTGCTTCATGACCTCGACCGCGCCGCCGGCGATTTTCGCCACCCGCGCATCGACGAAAGCGCGGGCGATAGGGAATTCGAACACGTAGCCATAGCCGCCGAAGAACTGCAGGCATTCATCGGCCGTCCGGGTATGCAGATTGGCTGCGACGAGCTTCACCTTGGCGGCATCGACGCCCGTGAGCGATCCGTCGAGAAACGCCTCGATGCTTCTGTCGACGAAGGTCCGCAAGGCGGCGGCTTCGGCGCTGAGCTCGGCAAGCTTGAACCGCGTGTTCTGGAAGTCGCCGATCGTTTGCCCGAATGCCTTGCGCTCGCGCGTATACGCGACAGTCCACTCGATGATCGCCTCGATGGCGCTGACGCTGCGGATCGCCTGAACCAGCCGCTCCTGCGCGAGCTTGCCCATCAGGATGCCGAACCCCGCGCCTTCCTCGCCCAGCCGGTTTTCGACCGGCGCCCGAACGTCCGAAAAGAAGAGCTCCGCCGTATCTTGCGCATGCAGGCCGACCTTCTCGAGAAGCCGTCCGCGCTGGAAGCCGGGTTGGGCCGTCTCGATCACGATCAGCGAAACTCCCTTGGCGCCGGCGTTCGGGTCGGTCTTGGCAGCGACGATGATGAGGTCGGCGTTATGGCCGTTTGAAATGTAGATCTTCTGGCCGTTGATGACATAGCTGTCCTGCTCGCGCCGCGCGGTCGTTCGCAGACTCTTGAGGTCGCTGCCGGCGCCGGGCTCGGTCATCGCAATAGCCCCGATCATCTCACCCGAGACCATCTTCGGCAGATAACGCCGCTTGGTCTCTTCGCCCGCAAAACCGACCAGATAGGAGGCCACCATCTCGGAATGGACCATGAAGCCGGATCCCGGTCCCGATACCCCGGCGCGCGCCAGTTCCTCGACGACCACGACGTTGTACAGCCAATCGGCACCGCCTCCGCCGTACGCCTCCGAGACGTTCGCGCACAGCAGGCCCTGCTCGCCCGCCTTGCGCCAAAGCTCCCGCGGCACGAGCCCCGCCTTCTCCCAGGCTCGATGGTACGGCACCATCTCGATGTCGACGAAACGGCGCACCGCGGCGCGGAAGATCTCATGCTCTTCGGAGAAAACGGTGCGCGCGATCACGGTTGCCGCCGCCTCAATGCAAACCGAGGATGGAGATGGCGGCCACGCCGAGATACGGGACGCCCCCGAGGTTGTGCGTCAGCCCGAGACTGACCTCTGCGAGCTGACGCTCGCCTGCCCGCCCCAGCAGCTGATTGTAGATTTCATACATCATGCGCAAGCCGGAGGCGCCGATCGGATGACCGAAGCATTTGAGCCCGCCATCGACCTGGCAGGGAAGCCGCCCATTGCGATCGTAGAACCCATCCAGGACGTCGGTCACGGCCCGCCCCTCTTCCGACAGGAACAAGTCTTCCATCGTCACGAGTTCCGTAATCGAGAAGCAGTCGTGGACCTCGATGAGGCTCAGCTGATCGCGCGGCCTGGTAATGCCCGCCTCCTGGTAAGCCTTGGTCGCCGCATTGCGCGTGTTGCGGACATAGCTCCCGTCCCACTGATCGGTCGTCGATTCGAGGCCGCTCGAGACGGACAGCTGAACCGCTTTCAGCGTGACGAGGTCTCGCTTCCCGAGACCGCGCGCGATCTCGGGCGTCGTGACGATGGCCGCGGCCGCACCATCGCTGACACCGCAGCAGTCGAACAGGCCAAGCGGCTCCGCGATCATGGGTGCCTTGAGAATCGTCTCCATGGAAACGGCCTTGCGCAGGTGTGCCTTGGGCGAATGCACGCCGTTCTGATGGCTTTTCCAGGAGACATGCCCGATCGCGCGCTTGAGATCCTCCTTGGAAACCTTGTGGCGCGCGCGATAGCCGGCCGCGAGCTGAGCGAACCCGGCGGGCGCCGAGCCCATCGGCAGCCACAGGTCGTTGAAAGTCCCCTTCGTCTGCACGGGCAGGCCGCCGTAGCCCGTATCCTTCAGCTTCTCCGCGCCCACCGCGAGGGCGATATCGACGGCGCCCGAGGCTACGGCATAGGCCGCTCCGCGCAGAGCCTCCGTTCCGGTCGCGCACATGTTCTCGACCCGGCTCACGGGGATGCCGTCCAGGCGAAGCGCCGTGGCCGCGGGAATGGCGGAATTCCCCACGTTGATGCGGTCGAAGCACGACCCCGCCCATGCGGCCTCGATCTGTCCGCGCTCGATGCCTGCGTCCGTCAGGGCCTCATCGAACGCTTCAGCCAGGAGCCCGTCGGTTCCTGTGTCCCAACGCTCGCCGAAACGAGAGCAGCCCATTCCGATGATCGCCACTTTGTCTTTGATGCCGGTAGCCATCAGATCATCCTCGTTCAGCTAAGTTGGCGCTGCTTTCCAGAAGTAGCGGTAAAAGCCCCGCGTATCGTCGCGCTCCTTGATGCGAAAACGCATGCGCAAACGCGTACCCACCTCGAACGTCTCGGGCCGCACATCCACGAATTCCATCAGCAGACGTGCACCGACATCGAACTGAGCAAAGCCGAGATAGAGCGGCGGCGACGGATGGTAGGTCAGCATGTCGGCGGTGTAGGTGAGTACCCGAGCCTCCTCCTCGGCGAGGCATACCGGGGCCAATGCGCTTCCCGGGGCTCTGCAGTTCACGCAGTAGGCGAGTTGTGGGAATTGAACCTGGCCGCAGGAGGAGCACTTGCCCGCGACGAAACCGTTGATCTGGTCCGAGGAGCGATACTGCTCCGTCAGCGCGGTCTTCGTGTCGCGCTCGGCGCGCATGCCCCACTCCGGCGTGATCTCATCGTAAAAGGACGCCATCTGCGCGTAGCTTCGAGCCGTGATGCCCGCCGCAAGCACCTCTTTCACCGTATGCGCGGGTCGCGCCGACACCACCGCATCGGTCGCCCGCAGCACGATGACATCGCTGCCTTGTCCGAAGCCGGCGACGACCACCACCTCGCCCGGAGAGGCCTGGTCGAGAACATTGGCGAGCATCAGGAGACTGTGCGCCGCCCCGGCGAAACCGCCGTCCTGATCCAGCGGTTCCGCAATCGAGCCGGCAGGCAGGCCCACGGCTCGCGCGATTGCGTCCGCCACGCCTTTTGACGGGGACGGAAAGATGAATTTGGAGACGTCCGCCGGGCTCAACCTCGCATCGGCGAGCGCGGCACGTACGGCCTCGACACCGATCTTGAGATAGCCCTCGTCGCGAATCCAGCGCTCTTCCCAGAAGTAGTCGTAGGACGCGCCGGCGGCCCTGAAATGGTCCACGAGCAGTGTCGTGCTCGAGGCGGAGCCGATGATTTCTGCGGCCACATCCTCGGCGCCCACGAGAAAGGCGGCGGCGCCCGCGCCATACTGCATTTCCTGGGTGCTCGCCGGCCGTGCGCGTGGCCGTTCCGACCCGATGACCAACGCCGGATGCCTGGCGGCTTGCAGAGCGGCGGCCAATGCGGCGACGCCCGCGCGTTGCGAGCCGCCGAAGTCCAAGGCCCGCACCGTGCGCTGCAGGCGCAGAGCAACCGCAACGATGGCGCTCGACTGCAAGTCCGCCGTCGGCGCAGTGGTCGAGGCGAGATCGACCTCGGCAACCTTCGCCCGATCCCGCCGTCCGAGGCACTCCCGCGCAGCCTCCACGGCCATCGTCACGACGTCCTCGTCCCAGCAGCAATACGCACGCCGTCCCTGCGCGAGCCCCTTCAATGAAGGTGCCATCCATGCATGAGTCGAGGCGATGGCCGCTCGCTCCAGGCGCAGGCGGGGAATATAGGCCCCCCAGGCCGTGATCCCAAACGCCATGTCAGAATTCCGTCTGGAAGGTGATGATTATATTCATGGGATTCCGCTGGTTATTTGACGCGCGCCAATCCCCGATCGAGCACGACCTCGTCGCGCTCCTGGGCACGCGCGCGGAAGCGCCACGCACCCCGTTCCTCGAACAGCTCCACCCGGATCGTATCGCCCGGGTAAACCGGTCGGCTGAAACGCACGAAGATTTCCGCGAGGCGCGCGGGATCGCCGGCACAAAGATGCTGCACCAGGGCGAAACAGGCGATTCCGAACGTGCACAGGCCGTGCAGAATCGGCTTTGCAAAGCCGGCCTTGGCGGCCACCTCCGGATCGATGTGCACCGGATTGTAGTCGCCGTTCAGACGATAGATGAGCGCCTGGCGAGGGATCGTCGGCACGTCGATGACCCGATCCGGGGCGCGATCCGGGAGCGCCGAGGGCACCGTGGGAGGCTCCTTCCAGCTGCCGCAGCCGCCATCACCCCGGAGAAAATAAGTCGAGCGCACGCGGCAGATGGTCGCCCCGCTCTTGGCATCGAGAATGCGCTTCTCGAACGCGATGACCGCACCCTTGCCGGGTCCCTTGTCATCGACACCCAGAACCTCGTACTCCCCGCGCACCGTCGCCGCCGGCTCGAGCGGCCGCTCGAAGACGATGCTTTGCTCACCATGCAGGAGCTTGACGAAATCAATCTCGAGATCCCGATCCATGAGCCAGGGACCCGGATACGCGATCACCGCGGCCTGCGAGGGAATGATGCGCAGGCTTTTTTCATATACGAACGGCAATTCCCTGGTGTTCATCGGATCGGCGCCGACACCCACCCCGAGCGCGTAAAGGATCGTGTCCTTGGCGCCATAGGACTGCTCCAAGGGCGGAAATTGTCGGGAAATCAATTTCTGGAGATTCATGTGGGCGATCCGTGAAAATGGTTCCGCACTATCTAAATACAAAGCGCGGACGGCTGTCCTCTCACAAATGAGGGCGCAGCGGCCGAGCGCGGTCTTATAACCTGCCCCGTGCCGTGCGGCAAATCGATCAAGGGGAAGGCCAAAGTGTCGTCGAATATGCTCGAAGGAAAGGTCGTCCTGGTGACGGGTGCGGGCAATGGCATCGGTGCGGAGATCGCCAAGCTCGCCGCCCGGGAGGGAGCGAAGGTCGTGGTGAACGATCTCGGCTCATCCCAGTTTGGCGTGGGCGCCGACTCGAGCCCGGCACAGAAAGTCGTCGACGAGATCCGCGCAGCGGGCGGCGAGGCGGCACCGAGCTTCCACAGCGTGGCGGCCTGGGACAGCGCCCACGCGATCGTCGATGACGCGGTGAAGGCCTTCGGCAGGCTGGACGTCGTCGTCAACAATGCCGGCGTGCTCCGTGACACGATGTTCCACAAGATGACCGACGAGGACTGGCAGACGGTCATCGGCGTGACCTTGTCCGGCTACTTCTATGTCTCCCGGGCCGCCGCCAACCTGTTCAAGAATCAGAACAGCGGCTGCTATGTCCACATGTCCTCGACATCGGGACTGATCGGCAATTACGGCCAGGTGAACTACGGCGCGGCCAAAATGGGTGTCGCCGGGCTCTCCAAGTGCATTGCGCTCGATCTCTCCCGCTTCAAGGTCCGGTCGAACTGCATTGCACCATTCGCCTATACGCGCATGACCGCGAGCATCCCCGCCGACACCGAAGAGAACCGGCGCCGCGTGGCCGTGCTGCAGCTGATGACGGCAGCCAAGATCGCACCTTTCACGGTCGCTCTGATGAGCGACGAGGCCGCCGACGTGACGGGGCAGATCTTCTCCGTGCGCAATAACGAAATCGTTCTGTTCACGCAGCCCCGTCCGCTGCGCACGGCGCAGACATCCGACGGCTGGACGCCTGAGAGCTGTCTCAAGACGGCACTGCCCGCCTTCAGGCCATCCATGTACAAGCTCGACCGCTCGTCGGACGTGTTCACGTGGGATCCGTTCTGAGAGAGATAGGCCCATGAAGACAGCAACCCCACGCAAAGATGTCATCAAAACCATCACCACGCACTATATCGACGGCGCATTCGTCGAATCTCATGGCAGAGAAGTCATGGAGATCATCAGACCGACCGATGGCCGGGTCATCGGCCGTGTCACGCTGGGCGACGAGGAGGATGCCCGCCGCGCCGTCGCGGCGGCCGCACGCACGTTCGACCATTACAGCCGAACGACCAAGGATGAGCGCGCCAAGGTCTTGCGCCGGCTGTATGAGGTCACCTCGGCGCGCATCGACGACTTGACCGCCGTCATGGTCGAGGAGTACGGCGGTGTCGTCCAGTTCTCCAAACTGATGGTGCAATCCGGCGTCAACGCGTTCTTGGCGACGGAAAAGGCGCTCCACGAACTGCCGTTGACCCGCAAATGGGGCAATACGACCGTTACGTCGGAGCCGGTCGGCGTGGCCGCTCTGATCACGCCATGGAACTCGAATTCCCTGTTTATCTGCCTCAAGCTGGCATCGGCTGTCGCGGCCGGCTGTACGGTCGTCGTCAAGCCGAGCGAGTTGAGCGCGCTGCAGACCCAGGTGTTGCTCGAGGCTCTGCACGAGGCGCAGCTCCCGAAGGGCCTGTTGAACGTCGTCGTCGGCCGCGGCAATGTCGTCGGCGCAGAGCTCGTACGCAGCCCTGATGTGGCGAAGATTTCCTTCACGGGCTCGGTGGCGGTGGGACAGCAGATCGTGCGCGACGGCGCCGCGACGATGAAGCGCGTGACCCTCGAGCTCGGCGGAAAGTCGCCCACCCTTCTGCTGGACGACGCCGCACTCGATCAGGCAATCCCCATTGCTCTCACCCTCGCGTTTCTGAACAGCGGCCAGGCCTGCGCGGCCGGCTCGCGGTTTCTCGTGCCGAGGAGCCGGCTGGATGAGGTGAAGCACGCGTTGCGGGAAGCGATGCCTGCCATCACCGTCGGCGAGCCGGCCGAGCCCAGGACCGCCATC
>DASYAC010000156.1:0-16047 GCA_036501585.1 Steroidobacteraceae bacterium | reverse complement strand
GTCCGGATCGGACACGCCGAAGACGATTTGAAAGCGGGGATGGTCCTGGTCGCAGAACGAACGCAAACATTCGTAGAGCTCGTGCTCCGCGCCGCAAAGCGGCTTCAAGATCGTCACGGTCTCGGCCTTGCGAAGCGCGGGAGTGACGGGATAGCCCTTCAGCCGTGTGCGCACCGCGTAGGCGGCCAGGACCGTATAAAGGGCGACCGCGGCCGCCAGCGCCGTACCGCAAAACCACATCCATGTATGGGGAGTCACAGAATGCCTCCAAGTACGCGATATCGGTCCGGCAGGCCGCCGGGGGCCGGGTTCCGCCGCAGGCTGGCGCGGCCGTTCTGCATGACGCTATGATCCGCCGATGAGCGTCGGCGAAGACGCGGACGCGCTGAGGCCACGGTAATGGACGAATTTGGACCGGCGGACCGAATCGACGATAGGGACATCATGCCAGATTCGGACGCGCTGATTCTCGTGGACGAGGAGGACCGGCGGCTCGGCCATTTGAGCAAATCGCTGTGCCACGAGGGCCGCGGGGTCCTGCATCGAGCCTTCTCCCTGCTGATCTTCAACGACCGGGGCGAACTTTTGGTGCAGCAACGCTCACCCGCCAAGCGGCTGTGGCCGTTGTACTGGTCCAACAGCTGCTGCAGCCACCCGCGACGCGTGGAGACCATGGAGGTCGCCACCCGGCGACGCCTGTCGGAAGAGCTGGGTATCCGTTGCGACCTCAAATTCCTGTTCAAGTTCCAGTACCATGCCCAATTCGACGCGACCGGCGCCGAGCACGAGCTCTGCTCCGTGTTCATCGGCCGCTCCGATGCCTCCCCGAGGATCAATTCCGGAGAGATTGCCGACTGGCGCTGGGTGGGGCCCGAGCTCCTGCAACGGGAAATGTCAACAGCCGACAGTTCGAGGTACACGCCGTGGTTCATGCTGGAATGGGGTCGGATATGGCGCGATCATCGGGCAGAGGTACTCGCTTTTCGCGCTTGATGAGGCAATCTTAATTTGCCGCAAAACATCAACCTGACGCCCAAATCCCCAAAGCCGCGGTAACATAGCGCATGGCAATCCCTCTTCTGCAGATGTATCGGGTCGCGAAATATCTCGCCGGGCGCAAATTGCGGGGCGACAAGCGATATCCCTTGGTCCTCATGCTGGAACCCCTGTTCCAGTGCAACCTGGCTTGCGCCGGCTGCGGTAAGATCGACTATCCCAAGGAGATCCTGCAGCAGCGCGTGAGCGTCGAGGACGCGCTGAAAGCCGTGGACGAATGCGGCGCCCCCATCGTGTCCATTCCGGGAGGGGAGCCGCTGATCCACAAGGAAATGCCGCAAATCGTCGCCGGCATCGTAAAGCGCAAGAAATTCGTCTATCTGTGCACGAACGCCATCCTGCTCGCGAAGCACATCGACGAATACCAGCCTTCGCCGTACCTGACGTTCTCCATCCACCTGGACGGCAACCGCGAGCGCCACGACGAGTCGGTGTGCCAGGAAGGCGTTTTCGACAAGGCGGTCGCGGCGATCAAATTGGCGCGCGGCAAGGGGTTTCGGGTCACCATCAATTGCACGCTGTTCAACGGCGAAAATCCGGACCACGTCGCGGAGTTCTTCGACACCGCCATGGGCCTCGGTATCGAAGGCATCACGGTGTCCCCAGGCTACAGCTACCATCATGCCCCGCGGCAGGACGTGTTTCTCGGCCGCCACGCGAGCAAGCAGCTGTTCCGCGAGATCTTCAAACGCAAATCCGGCAAAGGGTGGTCGTTCAACCATTCGGCCCTGTTTCTGGATTTCCTCGCGGGCAACCAGACCTACCAGTGCACGCCTTGGAGCAATCCGACCTACAACGTGTTCGGTTGGCAGCGGCCCTGCTATCTCCTGTCCGATGAGGGATATGCGCCGAGCTACCGCTCGCTCATCGAGGATACCGAGTGGGATAAATACGGCGTGGGCAGGAATCCGCGCTGCGACAATTGCATGGCGCACTGCGGTTTCGAGGGCACGGCGGTCAATGACGCGTTCAGCCACCCCGTCAAGGCCATGCTGGCCGCGATCCGGGGTCCCCGCGTATTGGGTCCGATGGCCCCGGAATTGCCGTTCGACTACGCCGAGGGCACGGCCCGCGGTACCGTCGCGACCGTGTCCGTCAATGACATCAAGCGGATGTCGCGCGAGTCGGACGAGGGCCAAAGAGCGGCGGCGACGCACTGAGCCCGTCCCGTCCCGGCCATCCAGTGAGCAACGCAGCCGATCGTCGCGCGCCGGCCCGGCCTCCTTCGGGGAATGAGGAGGCTTTCGCAAAGCAGCTGGAGACCTGGCGCGTCCGGGTGGAGCTGGCCCTCGAACGGCGGTTGCCCGCGGCGACCGAGACTCCGTCGCGTCTGCACGAGGCCATGCGCTACAGCGTGCTGGGCGGCGGCAAGCGGATAAGGCCCGCCCTCTGCTTCGCGACGGCGCATACGGTCGGACTCTCGGAGGACCAGGTGGAAGCCGTCGCCTGCGCCATCGAGCTGATACATGTCTATTCGCTGGTGCACGACGATCTGCCCGCCATGGACGACGACGATTTGCGGCGCGGCCGTCCAACCTGCCACAAAGCCTATGACGAGGCGACGGCCATCCTGGTGGGCGACGCGCTGCAGCCCCTGGCCTTTCAGCTGCTCGCCCGCGATCCTTCGCTGCCGCAGTCCGCGGCCGTGCGCCTGCGTTTGATCGACATGCTGAGCGAGGCCAGCGGCACCTTCGGCATGGCCGGCGGACAGGCGATCGATCTCGAGGTACAGGGCAAGAAGCTCGATGTCGCCGCCGTCGAGGACATGCATGCGCGCAAGACCGGCGCCATCATCAGCGCGAGTGTGCTGATGGCGGCCGCGTGCGCACCCGATCTGCCGCAGGCCCGTTACGAGGCGCTCGCCCGATTCGCTGCCGCGATCGGCCTGGCATTTCAAATCCAAGACGACCTGCTCGACGTGCTGGGCGATGTGTCGACGCTCGGCAAGGCCACCGGCGCCGACCGGGAGCACGCGAAGCCGACGCATCCGTCCGTCATCGGCATCGAAGCCTCGCAGGAGCGGGTGCATCTGCTCCATGACCAGGCGCTCCATGCGCTGGCTCCCTTCGGCGAGCGGGCCGCGCCGCTCTCCTCGCTGGCACATTGGTTGCTGTCACGGAGCTATTGAGCGTACGGGAGCCGGCCGAAATCGCGTGCAACTCGCCGCCTCGCCCGACCCCGGTCGGCACCGCAGCATCGGGATCACTGTCTCCGCGTAGCAACGGTTGACTCCCGCGCGCATTTACCAGAATGTAGCGTGAGGGAGGGCACATTATGTTGCATCACGCCATCAGTCACGCGCGCCTCATGCGCGAATCGACTGATCGTGTGCAGGCGGCGCTCAAGAGCGCGGATGCCCTCGAGCAACTGGTCGCGCGCCGCGTGCTGGAGAATGCGGACGTGTGGGGTCTATGGGAGCGCGAGCACTCCAATCTCATGCGCAGGCTCGCCGACTGCGGCGCGCGCGCGCAGGTCGGGGAGCTCAAGCAGACCACCTTCCGTCTGCTGCACGGGAAGGCGCTGTTTCAATATCTGCGCCGGAGCTCCGCGCGCGGCCGGCACCGGCACGTCGTCGTCGCACACTTTCGTCCGGGCCGAAGCTACGAGGCGGCGATCATCTCGGAGCATGGTGCGTATCTGCGCAAGACGTGCAGCTTTCTGTGCACCAGCCATCTCGGGAGCGACGTGGTGCGGGACCCGGCGTTCCTGGATCCGATGCAGCGCTACGAGGAACTCTACGCCGAATATTTCGATCTGTACTGCGCCGGCTTGGGCGCGGATTCCGAAGAGTCCGATTCGCAGCGCCCGCTGCTTCCGCTCCTCAAGCAGCAATTGCAGGAGTATCGGCTGGCGATTCTCGACCCGCGGGCGGCCCAGCCGTTCCTCAGGCGCGAGGCGGACCTGCGCCGACCGACCGGGGATACGCAGCGGCTCAGGAGCCTGGGCTTTCGGCCCAAGTGATGCGGCGGCGGGAGCGCTATCCGCCGCTCACTGGATGGCGAGCTTGCGGTCCTTCAACGCGGGCGGCGTCCACTGATAGATCCACGTCTCGGTGAGCGGCCGGCCTTCGATGCGCAAATACAGCCGCAGATCGATGGGTTCGACCGAGTCCTCGGGCGGTCTCACGTCGAACAGCGCTCTGTACCCGCCGAACTCCGGGACGAAATGCGCAGTGACGTGCTCGGTGGTTCCGCGCGACGTCGTGATCACCGCCTCCACCTGAGAATCCTTGGGCAACGCACCGAGCTCCCCGCCGGCGAAGTCGACGGCGAAATGCCAGGAGTAGTACTGGCGCTTGACGCCGACCGTGCCGCCGATGCCGGTGCGGGTGGCGATCGTCTGTCCCAGGGGCGAGGAATACGGCATCTTCGTCCCCCAGTACAAGCGATAGCCGAACAGCAATTCCTGCCCGGGTTTCGGCTTGTCGATCGGATTCCAGAACGCGACGATGTTGTCGAAGGTCTCGTCGACGGTGGGGATCTCCACGAGCTGCACGGCGCCCTTGCCCCAGCCGCCGCCGGCCGCGGCTTTGGGCTCGACCCAGAGACTCGGCCGCCGGTCGTAGAACACGCCGTCGTCCTGATAGTCGGCCCAGGTGCGGTCCCGCTGCAGCAGACCGAAGCCGCGCGGATTGTCGTCGAAGTAGGAATTCAGATGGAGCACGGGCGGATTGACCAGCGGGCGCCAGATCCACTCGCCCGCGCCGGTCCACATCGACAGGCCGTCCGAGTCGTGAATCTGCGGCCGCCAGTCGTTCGCGATGCGCCGGTCGTTCTGGCCGTAGAAGAACATGCTGGTCAGCGGCGCGATGCCGAGCCGTTCGATGGGCTTGCGCGGGTAGTAGGCCGTGTCGATGTTCATGATCTGAGTGCCGCCGGGGGCCAACTGAAAGCGCAACGCGCCTGTGATGCTCGGCGAATCGAGCAGCGCGTACAGGGTCAGCGTGCCTGAGTCCTTGGCGGGGCGCTCGAACCAGAACGACGTGAAGCGCGGGAATTCTTCCGGACGGGGAAACGCGGTGTCGACCGCGAGCGCCCGGGCAGAAAGACCGTATTGCCGCGTGTCCCCGCCGACCGCGCGAAAATAGCTGGCGCCGAGAAATGCCGCGACGTCGTCCCTCCAGTCCGTGATGAACTGGATCCGGAATCCCGCGAATCCCGCGCGATCCTTCATGATGGCGGGGTCGACTCCGCTCTGGCTCCAATCGAACATGGCCGGCTCGTAGAGGATTTCGCGGGCCTGACCGTCGACCACTTCGTACATGTGCACGGGCTCGGTGAAGTTGCGGCCGACATGGAAGAATTGCACCCGGAAGGCGAGTCCGGCATCCGCCCAGAGCGCATGATCCCCCCGGAATCGAATGGATTGATATTGATCGTAGCTTAGCTTTCCCATCGCCGGGGGAAGCACATCCTTCGACGGCTGAAAGGCGTTGCCCGCGAGCCAGTGCGCCTGGCCCTTGAGCCAGGCCAGGTCGAAGGGTTGTGATTGGGCCGCCGGCGGCGCGGCCGGCGCCGCCTGTTGTGCGGCCTCGACGCCGCCCGCACGGGCGAGCTGTCCGCCCGCGAATCCCAAGGCCAGTTTCAATACCGAGCGACGATCCGTCATGAGCGTGAGGTCCTTCAGATCAACAAGGTGGGGGGCTGCGCATCGGGCAGCTGGGCGAGCTGGTTGAGGAGACGGCCGCTGCCGGCGACCTCCACCCGCTCGACGCGGGTCAACCATTCCAACGCTTCCTCCAGCGACCGTGCATCGACGAGCTTCTGCTGTGCGGTGAAGGCGTTCGGATCGGGACGGCCCGGGGGATCGACCGGACGGGGGAGATTTCCATCGATATGCGCCAGCCGTGCGTCGCGATTTCGGGCGAGGAACTTCAGCCCGTCGTCGGGAAGGGGATGCGCCGTGGCGATGAGCTCCGCGCGCCGGGCAACCAGCGAGGGGAGATCGACTTCCTCCGGCGTGCGCAGCAGCGCAACTTTCGACAGGGCGACACCCAGCCATTCGCTCCCGCTCGCGCGCGACAACGGCACCGCCAGCAGAAGCCCCAGGAGCGCCGGCGACACCCAGGCGAGGAGCGCGGGGGACAGGAACCAGAAGATCGCGCCGGTCATGGCGGCGAGCAGCATGTCGCGCTTGTGAAAGTGCCAGGCATCGCTCCAACTCGTGCCGCCGCCGTCGCGTCTTTGCGGATTCCACCCGGAGTCGCGTCCCAAGAACACTTCCACGACATGGCGGCTCTGCAGCAGCATCATCACGGGCGCGTAGAGAGCCGACAGGACGACCTCGAAAAGAAAGCTTGCGCCGATCCCGATGACCCCGCCGCCTGCGCGGCGCAGCCGCGCCGAGGTCAGCGCGCGGATCAACCCGAGCATCTTCGGAATCAGCAGCACGACCATGCTGAACCAGAACAGCGCCATCATGAGCTCCACGTTGAACCGGGGCCAGCTCGGAAACATCTGGAAGTCGTGATTGAAATATTCCGGGCGGATGAGGTGCGACTGCACGGCGAGCGCGAACCCTATGCCGAGCATCAGCAGCCACAGCGGGGAGGAGAGGTAGCTCATGATGCCGATGCCCAGATGCAGCCGGCTCGCGAAGGAGAGGCCCGAGGCGCCGATGATCTTCATGTGCTGCAGATTGCCCTGCGCCCAGCGCCGGTCGCGGATGGCGACGTCGATGAGCGAGGGAGGAGACTCCTCCCAGGAGCCGCCGCAGTCCGTCGCCATCCGTACCTTCCATCCTCCGCGCCGCATGAGCGCGGCCTCGACGAAATCGTGCGACAGTACGTGGCCTCCGAAGGGCTTGCGTCCCTCGAGCTCCGGCAATCCGCAGCAATCCGCGAACGCCCGCACGCGGATGATGGCGTTGTGCCCCCAGTAGTTGGCGCTGTCGCCCGACCAGGCGGCCAAGCCGCGCGAAATGACCGGACCGTAGGCGCACGCGGCGAACTGCTGCAGGCGGCCGAAGAAGGTGCGCGCCCCGATGAGCTGGGGCGCGGTTTGAAGAATTCCCAGCGCGGGGTCCGCGTGCATCATCCGCACCAGCCACGTGAGCGTCGGCGCATCGATGAGGCTGTCCGCATCGAGCACGATCATGTGGTCGTATCGTCCCCCCCAGCGGGTCACGAAGTCCTCGAGATTGCCGGATTTGCGGGCGACGTTGCGCCAGCGCCGCCGGTACCACACCGGCATGACGGAGGCGAGCGAGCGGCGCAATCCGTCGATCGCGACGGTCTCCCGGATCCAAGAATCCGCATTCGTCGAGTCGGACAGGACGACTATCTCGAAGGCACCATTGGCGCCCATCTGACCGAGCGCCTCGGCCATTGCCTGGAGCGCCGCGGTGGTGCGCGTCGGGTCCTCGTTGTAGATCGGCATGACCAGCGCGGTCAGAGTGTCCCCCGTGCCTTCCGCGGGCGGGGGCGCCGGATCGCGGCGCTTGGATGCGCCGGCGAGCACCGATCCGGCCGCGAACGCGATCCAAGCGAGCGATATCGTGAAGAAAAAGATCATGAGACCCTGAAGCAGGGTCATGCTCGCGAAGCGCACCACCTGAAGCATCTGGTACACGCCGTAGACCGTCACGCCGACGAAGATCGTCGCCAGGACGATGCGCGCGAAGATCACGGCGGCGCCCGCGCGTGCCGGAATCAGCTGACGCTGCGGAAACTCGAGATCCTGGGACGGCATGCTGAGGCGCGTCTCCGGCGGCATCCCGCCCGAGGACTCGGCCGCAGCCAGGCGTACCGCAGAGCTCAGATGGAGGTCCATCGATAGAGCCATGTTTCGGTGATCGGAACGTTGCCGCGCAGGATCCTGAGGCGCAGCTCGATCAGATCCGCGTTGTTCGGGTCCATCTCGAAGCTGGCGCGAAGGCCATGCAGGGCTTTGTTCGACACCAGCGAGACGTTGGAGATCCTGCCCGCCGACGCGCCAAGATCGAGTCTCAGACCTTCGGTCTTTTCTCCCGCGCCGACGATGTCCAGGATGAAGACGCGGCGCTTGCCGTCGAGGCTCGCGCCCGAGCGGGTGGCGACGACTTCTCCCATGCCTTTGGGTAGCGCCGGTACCGCGAGCCAGGTGAGCCGATACGCGAGACTCAGCGGGTGACCGGCTTGCAGGCCCTGCGCGGGTCGCCAGAAGGCGACGATGTTGTCGTTGCTTTCCCGTCCCGACGGGATTTCGACCAGTTCGACCGCCCCCGGGCCCCAGTCGCCCTTGGGCTCCACCCACGCGCTCGGCCGCCGTTCGTACAAGTTGTCGAAGTCCTGGAAATCGCTCTGGTCGCGCGAGCGCTGCACCAGGCCGAAACCCTGCGGAGGGTGCGTGGTGAACGTGGATACCTGAAGCTTGGTGGGGTTCGCGAGCTGGCGGTATATGTGCTCGCCGGAGTCGGAAGTGATCTGCAGTCCGTCGGAATCATGGACTTCCGGCCGGTAATCGTCGAGGCGCCCCCGATTGGTCTCGTCGAACAGGAACATGGAGGTGAGCGGCGCGATGCCGGCGACGCGCACGTCCGTGCGGGGAAACAAGGTGAATTCCACGTCCATGACGGTCTCCACGCCAGGCGTCACCGTGAAGCGGTACGCGCCGGTGGTGGAGTCGCTCTCGAGCAGCGCGTCGATCACGATGGATGCGGCGCGGGGCGTCGGGCGCTCGATCCAGAAATGCGTGAAGGCGGGAAATTCCTCTCCCGAGGCCTCGGCCGTGTTGATGGCCAAGCCCC
Source organism: Steroidobacteraceae bacterium (assembly GCA_036501585.1). Taxonomy (GTDB): domain Bacteria; phylum Pseudomonadota; class Gammaproteobacteria; order Steroidobacterales; family Steroidobacteraceae; genus Bog-1198. The sequence goes on along the minus strand of DASYAC010000156.1, from coordinate 7,266 downwards.
GGGCGGACAGACCGTACAGCAGATTTTTCGCCACGGCGCGAAAGTAGCTCGCGCCTTGAAAGACCAGGAACTCGTCCCAGGCTTTTTTCGAGTTGATGTGCCCGACGAGGCGAAATCCCGACAGCGGCAGGGACACCTGGCCGCCGGCATGCTCCGCCACCGGCCCCATGGCGAACATGGCCGGCGTTGCGATCAGATCCTTGGCCATCCCTGCCTCGACCGTGGACACGGTGACCGGGGCCGATCGTTGATTGAATCCAGCCCGCAACAGCTCGAGGCGGAACGGCAACCCCTCCTTGCGCCAGATCGCGGCATTACGGTCGAAGAGAATGGCGTGGTATTGCTCCGGGCTCAGCTTGTCAAGGTCGGCGGAGAGGGTGCTGCTTCGCGGAGTGTAGGGCTTCGATGCCAGACGCTTGGCGTCGGCGAGCAGCACGTCGAAATCGAAGGGGTAGGTGGCCGCGGACTTCTCCGCGGGGGGCTCGGGGGTGCGTTTGCGCGCTGCCGGGGCGGCCGCGCTCGATACCCCGACGGCGGTCATCATGAGCGCCACCCATGCGCTGGCGACGGCATATCGCAATATAGCCTCTCCGTTCATCGAAAAAAGCCCCGGCTGCCGTGGATGAGCGAGCGCGTCGCTCCCCACGGGCATTGACCGTGCGGCGGATTCAGATAGTTTAACGCGATGGCCACCTCCGTGCCCCCCCCAGAACCGCGGCTGCCCCCCCTGGAACCGCGGCAAGACCCTCGCCGCGCCGAAGCCCAGAGCGCATCGACTGTGCTCATGATTCGGCCGGCGAACTTCGGGTTCAATCCGCAGACCGCCGCGAGCAACGCCTTCCAGCACGGGCCCGAAGGTCTTGCGATTCAAGACCTGGCACTTCGAGAGTTCGACCTGCTCGCCGAGTCCCTCGATCGGTCCGGGGTGACGGTGATGGTCGCTCACGATACCGAGGAGCCGGTGAAGCCGGACGCGATATTCCCCAACAATTGGGTCAGCTTTCATGCCGACGGCACGGTGGTGCTGTATCCGATGCTGGCCGCGAACCGCCGCATCGAACGCCGCGAGGACGTGATCGGCGACGTCCTCGCCGCCGGCGGCTTCCGGACGGCGAGAACGGTGGACCTCTCACATAGGGAGGTGCTGGGCCAGTATCTCGAGGGCACGGGGAGCCTGGTGCTCGACCGCGTGCGCCACATCGCCTACGCGAACATCTCGGCGCGCACCGATCTCGATGCCCTCGGAGATTTCTCGCAGCAGCTCGACTACGATCTGGTGACGTTCGAGTCCGCGGACGCCGCGGGCAGGTCCGTGTATCACACCAACGTGATGATGGCGATCGGTACCGGCTTCGCGGTGGTGTGCGGCGAGTCGATCACCGACCGGGCCCGGCGCGAAGCGGTCTACTCGACGCTCGAGTCGGGGGGACGCGAGATCGTGGAGATCGGGTTCGCTCAGATGCACGCCTTTGCGGGCAACCTTCTGGAGCTCGCGCCCCCGGCTTCCACAGCCATCGCTCTGTCGAGGACGGCCTGGGAAAGTCTCGGCCCGGCGCAGCGGCGCGCGCTGGAAAGGCACGGGCGCATCGTGACGGCCGACATCCCCGTCATCGAACGCTACGGCGGGGGCGGGGTGCGCTGCATGCTGGCGGAAATTCACCTGCCCCGCCGGATGTAGCCATGCTGGAACTCGGCGTCAAGAGTTTGATGGCGTATTTTCTCGGGGCGCTCCTCGGCAGCTTGATCCTCGGGCGCCTTCGAGGCGTGGACATTCGCCGTCTCGGCAGCGGCAACGCCGGGGCGACCAATGCGTTGCGTACGCAGGGAAAACTGTTCGGGCTGGCCGTGCTCCTGATCGATGCGGGCAAGGGGGTGCTCGCCGTTCTTTATCTGCCGGGGGCGCCGTGGCCGGCCGCCGATCCCGCGGTATCGCGCGAGTGGCTCACCCTGGCGTGCGCGCTCGCCGTGATCGTGGGGCACGTATATCCCGTCTGGTTCTCGTTTCACGGCGGCAAGGGCGTTGCGACCATGGTCGGGGTGATCGGCGCGCTCGAACCGCGGCTGCTCATCGCGGTGTCGATCGCCTGGTTTGCGGTGCTGGTGCTCACCGGCTACGTGGGTCTTGCCAGCATGATCGCGGGCGCGGCGCTCGTCGCCTTCGTCTATGCGACCGAGCCGGACAAGGTGCCGCTCCTGACGTTTTGCGCCGTCATCGAGCTCTTCGTGATCTTCACCCATCGAGCCAACATTGCACGCATGCTCTCCGGAAAAGAGCATCGGGTGCAGAAGCTATGGCTGTTTCGCTCCCGGGCTGCGTAGATCCGCGCGCGCTGCTCCGGCTGCTCGCGGACGGCGCGACGCGCCCGGGCCTGCGTCTCGCGGGCGAGCTCGGAACGAACCGCGGCGAGGTCGTGAGGCTGGTGCAGCGGCTGCGTGCGGCGGGAATCGACGTCGTTGCAATCGGCGGGCGCGGCTACCGATTGCCCGCGCCGGTGGAGCTCTTGGATGCCGGGAGGATCGAAGGCGCAATGTGCGAGGAGAGGCGGCGCGCGATCCATCGCCTGGAGGTGTTGCTCGACGTGGATTCGACCAACACCCGCCTGCTCGAGCTCCCGCCGCCCCCGCCCGGATGTGCGAACGTGTGCTCGAGCGAGCTTCAGCACGCCGGGCGGGGCCGGCGCGGGCGGCCCTGGCTCTCTCCGTTCGGCGGCAGCTTGGCCTTGTCTCTCGGCTGGTCATTCGCCGGTGCCGCCGCGGTGAATCCGACCTTGAGCCTCGCGGTGGGCGTGGCGATTTCGCGGGCCTTGCGGCGGATCGGCGTGATGCGCGTACGCCTGAAGTGGCCGAACGACATCTGGCTGGACGATCGAAAAATCGGGGGTGTGCTGGTCGAGCTGCGCACGGAGGCGGGCGGCCCGGCTCACGTCGTGATCGGCATCGGGCTCAATGTGTCGCTGTCGGCCGAGCAGCGGCGCACCATCGAGGCCGGAGACGTCCGCAACGCCAGCGTGCGCATCGCCACCCTATCCGATGGCTGTCAGGAGAAAGTGTCCCGGAATGTCCTCGCGGCGACCCTGCTCGAGGAGCTTTTGAGTATGCTGGGAGACTTCGAACGAAGCGGATTCGCGGTCTTTCGCGAGGAGTGGCTGGCGCTCGATGCGCTCGCCGGGCGTAACTCGCGCGTACTCGCGGGAGACGGCTCGGTGGAGGGAACGGCCCGTGGGGTGGACGGGGACGGCGCGTTGTTGCTGGAGGTGGGCGGACGGCTGGAGCGGCACGTGTCCGGTGAGGTGAGTCTGCGCTTGAATGAAGGGGACGCGTGACTATTCTAAAAACGATCGTGGTGTGCCTTGCGCTGGCCAATATCGGATATTTTCTCTGGGCTCGGGGAGTCGGCGACCGGGACGCATCGGCGGCGGCCGCTCCCGCGCCGGCCGCCGGCTTGAAGCTTGCCTCCGAGTCGCCGGGCGCGGCTCGGTCGGCACCGGGCGCCGGGCGGGCGGCACCGGCGGCCGCAGCCGATGCGGGGGGTGCCGCGGGAATCGCCGGTGCGAGCGGCGGCACGGACATGGCCGCTGCGGCTCCCTCATCCGCCTCCGATGCGGGGCTGCTGACCGACGTGAAGCGTTGTATCAGCGTGGGGCCGTTCCGGGACGTGGCCGAGGCGGCTCACGCGGCCAGTACCCTGCGCAGCGGAGGCTACGACCCGAGGCAGCGAGTCGCCGAGGGCGAGGTGTGGGCGGGGGTGTGGGTCTATCTGCCCATCGCACCCTCCCGGAGCAGCGATCAAATGCAGGCGAAACTCAAGGCGGGAGGCATCGACGATGCGCTGGAAATGCCGGGGCCCAATGAGGGATCGGTATTGTCGCTCGGCCTCTACAGCGACCAGAAGCGCGCGCAGACGCGGATTTCGCAGGCGCAGGCCCTGGGCTTCAACCCCGGCATCGCCGACCGCAAGCGTACCGGCGACGTGTATTGGATCGACATCGATCTGAAGCCGACGGACAGCGTGCTGAAGCCCTCGGACCTCGAGACCGACTCGGGCCGCATCGTACGCCTCGAGGTGAAGGGATGCCCTCCGGCCGCCGCGGGGAAGGCGCCATGACCGGCCGCGAAAGCTCATGGCGCATCGTGAGCGTGCTCGGCGGGGTCGTCGGCTACGGATGTCTTGCGGCCTTCTTGAGCCTCGTCGGCCTGCAGGTCTACTGGTGGTTCAAGGAGGGAGAATGGAGGCACATCAGTATCGGCGACGGCATTCGCGCCGTGCTGGACCGCATGCACCTTGCGGGTGACGCCGGCGCGCGCCTGGCCGGGATTTCGCACTGGCTCGACGCGCCGGTGAACTGGCTCGGATTGCACAAGGTGGTCGAGGTGCTGCCGGCGTCGCTGGCCTTGTTCTCGATCGCCATTCTGGGGAACTTTCTGTTCGTCTACGGCGCCGATCGCTTGCGTGATGTCCGGCGCGGACGCTGACCACCGCGAACCGAGATCGAAGTCAATGCGCGGCAGCGGCCTGTCCGGCCGCCCGGGTCACAGGTTGGCGTCGATGAATGCTGCCAGCTGGGACTTGGACATGGCACCGACCTTGGTGGCCACCACTTCTCCGTCCTTGAACAGCATCAGGGTGGGGATGCCACGGACGTGATACCGCGAGGGCACGGACTTGTTTTCGTCGATATTGATTTTGGCGATATCCAATCGCCCCGCATAACTCTCCGCCGAATCATCGAGTGCCGGCGCAATCATTTTGCAGGGCCCGCACCACTCTGCCCAGTAGTCGACCAGGACCGGAAGGGGGGACTGCAGGACTTCGCTGTTGAAGGAGGTATCGGTGACGTGCTTGATCTTGTCGCTCATTAGGGTTCCTGGTTGGGTCTTTGGTCGGACGACCTGAGAACAGTGTATTGTTCGGTTCGCGCCAGCTAAAGGGCCGAAATACGAAATTAGTATTCAGTAAACCGAACAATGGCCCTCAATAAGCTCCAGGCGATGCAGGTGTTCGCTCGAGTGGTCGAGACGGGCGCCATGACACGCGCCGCAGACAGCTTGGGGATGCCGAAGGCCACCGCCACCACGCTGATCCAGCAACTGGAATCCGCGCTGGGGGTCAAGCTGCTCAACCGCACGACTCGAAGCGTCAGCGTCACGACCGACGGAGCCGCCTACTACCCGCGCTGCGTCGCGATCCTGGCGCAGGTCAAGGAAACCGAGGAGTCGCTGACCCAGCGGCACGCGACCCCCGGCGGACGATTGCGCGTCGAAGTGCCGACGCTGATGGCGAGGCTGGTCATCGTGCCGGCGCTGTCGGATTTCTTCGCCCGTTATCCCGACATCGATTTACAGCTGGGCTGCAGCGAGCGCCGCTCCGACCTGATCGAGGAGGGCATCGACTGCGCGGTGTGGAGCGGCGAGCTCGAGGATTCCACGCTGATTGCGCGGCGCGTGGGTCTGCTGTACTTCGGCACCTGTGCCTCGCCGGCCTACCTGGCGGCGCATGGAGTGCCCCATCATCCCGACCAGCTCTCTGCCCATCGGTGCATCAATCATTTCTCGCCGCGCACCGGCAAGACCTTCGATTGGGTGTTCGCGAAAAATGCAGAGCGCATTCAGAGCACTCTTCGCGGGCAGGTTGCCCTCGACGACGAGAACAGCTACGTGGCTGCCGCCGAATCGGGATTGGGCATCGCTCAGATTCCGGCGTTCGTGCTAAAGGAAGCGATGGAACGCGGCAGTCTGGATCTGGTCCTCGGCGACTGGGTTCCCGAGCCCGCGCCGCTCAATGTGGTGTATCCGCAGAACAGACATCTGTCCGGCAAGATCCGCGTATTCGTCGATTGGGTGGCGGAGCTTTTCAGCGAACACGACGGCATTCAGCTGCGCTCTACTCTGCGCAGGCACCCATTGCCGGCCATTCTCCGCTAGGCTTGAGGCCCGCGTCCCTACGCAAAGGAGTTGGTCATGACGAATCGCTTCCGGACGGCGGCCGCCGCGGCAGTCCTGATTTTTCCGCTCATGGTCCTGGCGCATGCGAAGCTCCTGAGCACCTCGCCGGCGGCCGGCGCCGAGCTCGCGGCCGCGCCCAAGGTCCTGACTCTCGATTTCAACGAGAGCGTCGAGCTCGCCGTGCTGAAAGTGTCCTCCGGCGGCAAGGAAGTTGCCGTGCCTTACAACAGCGGAGCGTCCGCCTCGCACGTTGCCGTGCCGCTGCCGGCGCTCGCCCCCGGTACCTATCAGGTCCGGTGGAGCGCCTTGACCGTGGACGACGGCCATGTGGTCAAGGGCGCGTTCTCGTTCGTGATCAAGCCGTAGCGTCCGCACGCGGTGGACATCGGGGTCTGGGACGTCCTCGCCGTGATGGTGAAAGCGGCGCTGTACGCGGCCACGTTTGCGGCCGCGGGCGGAGCGTTCTTTCTTTGCTACGCCGGCAGGATGCTCGACGAGGGGGAGCGCCGCCAGATCGGTCGGCGCATCGAGCGGTGCTTCATCGCCGTGGTCGTCGCCAGTGTGCTGAGAATCCTCGTAACCGCGGGATCCTTGACGGACGGTGCGTCCGGCATGTTCGATCCGAAGCTCATCCACATGGTGTGGCATTCGGGCGAGGACAGCGCCGTGATCACGCGGATCGCCGGGCTGTTGCTGGCCATGCGTGCGGCGCTGTCGGCCCGCCCGTCCACGGCACTCGCGGCAGTGGGCGGCGCCTGCGCCGCCATGTCGTTTGCCTGGGTGGGACATGCGCATGCGACGGGCGCCGCGTGGACCGTGGCTTGTGTCGCGCTGCATCTGGTGAGCGTGGCCTTCTGGATCGGGGCGCTCGGGCCGCTCGCGCTCCTGGCGCGGGGCGGCGACCCGCGCCGTGCCGGTGCGGCGGCGGCCCGCTTCGGGGCGGCCGCGCTTGCGGTGGTGAGTGTCCTGGTGCTCGCCGGTCTCTTCGCGCTCTGGAGATTCCTGGGGCATGCGTCGGCGTTGTGGACCAGCCCCTACGGCATGGTGATGTGCGTGAAGCTCGTGTTCGTCGCCGGCCTCCTGAGCTTGGCGGCATTCAACAAGACCAGGCTCACGCCGCGGTTGCTGACGGGAGACGCCGCCGCCGCCCGGAGTCTGCGGCGATCGATCCACGCGGAGATGGCGCTTGCGGCCCTGATATTGCTCACCACTGCCGCGCTCACGACTCTGATGGGGCCGCCCGCCCTCGGATGATCACTTCGTCAATTGCTTGCGCAATCCTTGAAGCTCCTTTCGGCGCGCAGCAGTGGTTTTCGGAAACTC
>DASYAC010000155.1:0-7017 GCA_036501585.1 Steroidobacteraceae bacterium | reverse complement strand
AACACCGGATCGAACAGTCCGCGCTTTCTCCACCCGCTGCAGGATGCGGCCAGACGCGGCGTCGAGATCATCACCTTCAATCCCGTGCGCGAGAAAGGACTCGAGGTTTTCGTCAATCCGCAGAGCCCGATGCAAATGCTGACCGGCAAGGAAACCCGCATTTCGAGCCAGTATCATCAGGTCCGCCCCGGCGGGGACATCGCCGTGATCCTCGGCATCTGCAAGCATGTTTTCGCGAAGGACGACGAAGCGCAGAGTGAGGGCAGGAGAGTGCTCGACACGGCCTTCCTCGAGGCTCATACGCACGGTCTCGGCGCTTTCGAGGCGAAAGTCCGCGCGACCTCCTGGGAAGAGATCGAGAAGCACTCGGGCCTACCCCGAGTAGCCATCGAAGGCGCGGCCCAGGTCTACGTCGAAGCCGACCGGGTTACGGCATTCTACGGTATGGGTCTGACCCAGCAAGTCCACGGTTTCGAGAATGTCGCCATGCTGGTCAACATGCTGCTGCTCAGGGGCAACATCGGCCGGGATGGCACGGGAATTTCGCCCGTGCGCGGCCATTCCAACGTGCAGGGACAGCGCACGGTCGGCATCGCCGAAAAGCCCAAGGAAGTGCCGCTCGACAAACTCGCATCCCAGTTCGGCTTCGAGCCGCCGCGAGAGAAGGGCATGAATACCGTCGAAGCCTGCGAGGGCATCGTGTCGGGAAAGGTGAGGGCTTTCGTCGGGCTCGGCGGCAACTTTGTTCGCGCCATTCCCGAACGTGAGATCATGGAGAAGGCCTGGACCGGTATGCGCCTGACCGTGCAGATCGCCACCAAGCTCAATCGCAGTCATCTCGTGAATGGTGCGACGGCTTATCTACTTCCCTGTCTCGGCCGCACTGAGCAGGATGTCCAGGCGACCGGTCCACAGGCGGTCAGCGTAGAGGACACGTTCAGTTCCATCAACGGCTCGCTCGGCCGTCGCAAGCCGGCTAGCAAACATCTGAAGAGCGAGGTGGCCATCGTTGCCGGTCTGGCGAAAGCGACGCTGCCGCCCAATCCCAAGGTCCTGTGGGACGCATGGGTCGGGAACTACGCCTTGATTCGCGATGCGATCGCGGAGACGTATTCGAGCCAGTTCCATCAGTTCAACGAGCGAATGTGGACGCCGGGTGGCTTCTATAAGGGCAACAAGGCGCGCGAGCGCATCTGGGAAACCGAGAGCGGCAAGGCCGAGTTCACGACCCCGAACACTCTGACCGCCGTCAGTTTCGACGATGCGCCCGGCCGCTACAGGCTCATCACGATGCGGAGCAACGATCAGTTCAACACCACGATCTACGGTTTCAGCGACCGGTTGCGCGGCATCGAGGGTACGCGGCAGGTATTGCTGATCAACCCGGACGAGATCGAACGCGCCGGCCTGAACGACGGACAGATGGTGATGCTCGTCAGCGACGCCGAAGATGGCGTCCACCGGGAAGCGGGACCGCTGAAGGTGACCCCCTTCAAACTTCCAGACGGGTGCGTCGGGTCGTACTATCCCGAAATGAATCCCTTGATCCCGCTTTCCCATCACGACATTCAGTCGAAGACGCCGGCATCGAAGGCGGTTCCCGTCCGGATCGTGCCTGCTTCGGGTTAAGGACTTGGAGGCGCGGAACAGGTGCTGGGACGTCGCCTGATCGTGATCGCGTCCGCGCTGCTCCTTCTGTCGGCCGGCGCGACATTCGCGTGGTTGCTTTCGGCCCCACGGCCTGCGTTTTCGGAAAAGGATGCCGCGGCTCTGGAGCGACCGGGGGACCCGGCCCGTGGGCGTCTGATTTTTGCCGCGGCCGACTGCGCGTCTTGTCACGCCTCACCCGGCCAGTCCGACTGGCTGCGCCTGGGCGGCGGCCTGGCGCTCGCATCGCCATTCGGGACATTTCGCGCACCGAACATCTCACCGGACCCGAATGTCGGGATCGGCCGTTGGCGGACGATCGAGCTCGCCAACGCACTGATGAGCGGCGTCGCGCCCTCGGGCCAGCACCTTTACCCCGCTCTGCCCTATACGAGCTACACCCATATGAATGTCGACGACGTGCGCGACCTCATGGCGTTCTTGCTGACGCTTCCGCCCGTCTCCACGAGACCGCCCCCGCATGAACTGTCGTTTCCATTTACCATCCGGCGGGCGATCGGCTTGTGGAAGTTGCTGTTCTTCGACCGCGCCCCGCTCGAAGTCGACCCCGCCCACGACGCAAACTGGAATCGCGGCCGTTACCTCGTCGAGGCGCTCGGCCATTGCGCGGAATGCCATTCATCGCGAAATATTTTCGGCGCCGTCCGGCCCGCGACGCGCTTCGCGGGCGGGCCGGATCAGAGCGGGATCGGGTACATCCCCAACATCACACCGGACCATCTCGGCCGCTGGTCGGTCGGCGACATCGCGGGGATGCTATCGACCGGCTACACGCCCGATCTACGCTTCGTCGGCTCGTCCATGGCGGGCGTCGTGACCAACACCGCGGAATTGCCCGATGCCGACCGGGCGGCGATCGCAACCTACATCAAGTCGCTACCCGCTCGCCCGACCCCGCCGCCCTCCTGAGCTCGATCCTATTGCGCGTAGAGATAGGCGGCGACGTCACGCGCCTCGGCCTCCGTTATGCCGGTCGCCGGCATGGCGGAGTGCGGCGAGAAGCGCTGGGGATCGACGATCCAGCCGATGAGGTTGTCCGACGAGTTCCATAGGACGCCGCCGACATAGACCCGCTCGCGCAAGTCCGCCAAATCCGGACCGACTTTGCCGTCGGCTCCGGGAACGCCGGGGATGGTGTGGCAACCGCCGCAGCCAAATCGGACGAGCAGGGTGGGCGCCTGCGAAGGATCGCCCGACGTCATCGCCACGGCGGTGCGGACCATCTCGGACCGGTCCCCCTCTACCTTCCATCCAAGAATCGAAGCCGCGAGAATGACGCAGATGGCGGCCGTAACGGCGACCAGGCGCCAGCCGCGAGCGGTCCCCGGTTCGGCCGCCGAGTCTCTGACCGCCGGGTCCGTCCCGTCTGTACCAATCGGGCCGACGACGCTTCCCCTGAACGCTCCGCGGCGCACGGCCCAGGCGAGCCCCGCGAGCGCGAGGCCGAGAACGAGAATAAGACGGCGGCTAACGCGCATAGTCGCCGGTCCAGGCCGGGGGCGCGCCGGAACGCTTGATCCAGAGTGCGGCAAAAGAGAGCGCCGCGCCGGCATAGATCGTCCCGGCTGGGATCCACATCACGAGGCCTGCCAACTGCTGGTCCTCGAGCGCGGTCAGCCCCCAGGCCGACGAATGCGCGGTTTGCACGCGATACAACACATGCGGGGCCAACGTCATCAGCGCTCCCAACAGGCCCGTGTGCGTCATCGTGACGAATAAGTGGCCGCAGGCCGCCCCTCGGTTGCTGCGGCGGACCATTGCCCACCAGAAAAGAATCGCGGTGAGCAGAAAGCTTACATGCTGGAGCCTGTGCAGGTGCACGTTCACGACTGCGGCGTCGAACAGCGCGGGCGCGTGCCAGGCCCAGATCGTGACCCCATGAAGGATCGTGGCGTGGAGTGGGCTGGTCAGCATGCGCCACGGAGTCGCGACCGCGCTGGAGCGGGTGGCGCGCCCGATCCCGTGACGCAGGGGTCGGGGGAGCGCCCACAAGAAGGCCGCGGCGGGACGGGCCATCACCAGCAGGGGCGCAGCCACAGCCATGACAATCTCGTGCTCGATCATATGAACCGTGAAGAGCTGCTCCCCGGCGTGGTGTAGGGGCGACACGAGTGCGAAAGCGAGCGCGAGCCACCCCGCGCCAAAGGCCGCGGCCTGCCAGCCCCGCACGCCGTGTCCAGCCCCCACGCGCGACCAGAGAACCGCAAGGCCGCCGGCATAGAGGAGCCCCGATGCCAATAGCGGTCCTGTGATCCACAGATCGAACGTCCAGTCTCCTAAACTGCTTCCCGCCGACGAGCATAGCGGGCCGAGGAGCGAAGGCCTCGTCCACGCCCAGAAATAGATCTGCGCCACGACATAGAGGAGGATGGCTCCCACGAGGGGAGCGAGGCCGGCTAGCGCTCGCATCCCGTCAACACCAACGAGGACAAGCCTTGGAGCACGAGCGCAAAGCCAATCGCGGCGCCCATCAGGACGCTCAGCAATCCAACGAACTCGTACGAGGCGGGGTAGGGGGTGATGCCGAGCGTCGCGTCGCTGCGGTTGCGTACTGTCACGCGCCACGACAGCAGACCGGCTCCGAGCGAAAGCAACGCGGCGGGAAGCGAGGTCAGGGCCGCATATTTCAGCGGCGCCCCGCATTCCGCGTAGGGCAGAATCTGACCTAGCTGCGTGTTGACGGCCCAGAGCGCTGGTGGCGCGACGAGCCCCGCGCAGGGCAGGACACGAGAGCGAAGAAAGGTCGCCGTCCTCATAGCCGCGGGATCCAGTAGATGCATCCATAGATCGGAAGCCAAGTGAGGACCACAAAGTTCCAGTAGAGCGCATTGTCCTGAATGTCGCCGAAGCGGCGCTTGTTGGGGCCGTGCTTGGTGAACATGATGACGGCCAGCACCAGCGTATCGCCGAGATCGGTCGCGAGATGGCTCATGTGCAGGCCTAGCAGCGTCCAAACGATCGACCCGTAGGCGTTGCTGTCCCAACGCACATGCAAGGCCGGAAACTCGTAAAACCGGAGCACCAGCGGGGCCACGCAGAGCAAGCTCATGACGATGATCCCGATTTGCACCTTGCGCAGTTCCTCTCGCCCGGCCCAGCGCGAGATCAGCAGGTTGGGGACGACACTGATGAGAAGAATGATCGTCAGAACGGAGCCTGGGCCGAGATCGGGCAAGGGCGCGCCGATCGGCCATTCCGGCGCGAGGCTCTCGAGATAGAGGTAGACGCCGATCACGAGGGCGAAGCCCGTGCCTTCGATCAGCATGAACGAGAGTGTGCCCCACCAGGTGACGCTGGCGCTACCCATCCCGTGCAGCGGCAGGCGCGACAGGTCGAGGACGGCTCGCTGCTTCACGCGTCGTCCTCCGGGACGCCTTTGGGCCAGAACCAGCCGATCAGCGCCACGGCGATCGGGACCGAGCCCCAGATCACCGCCCAGGGCGAGAATACCGAGGCAATCAGCATGATCGAGGTGGCGATCGCGGTCCAGAATGGCCAGATGGAGTTGCGCGGCGATGACTCCCGCGCTTCTGGGCGCGCGTCGCCGACCGTGCTGACCACGATCTCCCGCCGGTCGAGCCGCAGGCCCGTCGCGACCGGCAGCGCTTCGCGCTCGTCCCAGAGGGGGTAGGCGCTCGTCACTACCGGAATATAGGCAAAGTTATAGTCCGGCGGCGGCGAGGTGGTCGCCCATTCGAGGGTGCCGGCGTCCCACGGATTGTCGCCCGCTGGCGGCCCCTTTCGCGCGCTGCGAATGGCGTCATAGAAGAACAACAGAAATCCCAGGGCCAGTACGCAGGCGCTGAGACTGATGAAGAGGTTGGTGGACCCCCACTGCATCTCGGATTGGTAGGTGTAGATCCGCCGCGGCATGCCATTCAGCCCCAGAAGATGCATGGGGAAGAAGGTCAGGTTGAAGCCGACGAAGACGAGCCCGACCACCCACCGACCGAGCCGCTCGCTCATCATGCGGCCCACGATCTTGGGATACCAGTAGTAGATCGCGCCCATGAGCGGGAACACGGCCCCCCCGATCAGCACGTAATGGAAGTGCGCCACTACGAAGTAGGTGTCGTGCACCTGCGTGTCGAACGGAACAGACGCCACCATCACGCCGGTCAAGCCCCCGATGACGAAGGTAACCACGAACGCGTAGACGAAGAGAAGCGGCGTTTTGAGGACCGGCCGCCCTTCCCAGAGCGTGATGAGCCAGCAGAAGATCTGGATGCCGTTCGGCACGGCGATGGCCATGCTGGACGCGGTGAAGAAACTCTCGCCCAGACGCGGCAAGCCCACCGTGAACATGTGATGTACCCAGAGCCCGAAGGCGAGAATGCCAGTCGCGATCACCGCGAGCACGAGAGGAAGGTAGCCGAAGGTCGGCCGGCGGGCGAAGGTAGCCACGATAGTCGAGACCATGCCGACCGCGGGAACGAAGATGATGTAGACCTCGGGGTGGCCGAAGAACCAGAACAGGTGCTGCCACAGCAGCACGTCGCCTCCTTCCGCCACATTGTAGAAGTGCGTGCCCACGAGCCGGTCGAGGATCAGCGAGGTGCTCGACACCATGATCGCGGGCAGCGCCCCGATCACCAGGAAGGACGTGACCAGCATGCTCCACACGAACAAGGGAATGCGGTCGAGCGACATGCCGGGCGCGCGCTGCTTGAACACCGTCACTACGATCTCGACCGCCACCGCCAGCGCCGCCACTTCCGTGAAGGTGATCATCTGCGCCCACATGTCGGCGCGCTTGCCGGCTCCATATTGCGGGCCGGACAGAGGCACGTAAGCGAACCAGCCGATATCCGGGCCCATATCGAGCAGAAACGCCGCCCAGAGCAGGATGCCCCCGGCGAGATACATCCAGTACGAGAAGGCATTGAGGCGAGGAAAAGCGATATTGCGCGTGCCGACCATCAGCGGCACGAGATAGACGCCCATCGCCTCCATTACGGGAACGGCGAACAGGAACATCATGTTGGCGCCGTGGATGGTGAATACTTGGTTGTACCGGTCCGGGCTGAACACGCGCGCTTCCGGCCGGGCGAGTTGGAGCCGGATCAGCATGGCGAGGACGCCCCCGAGCGCCAGGAACACGAAGGCAGTGATGATGTAGCGGCGGCCGATGATCTTATGATCCACCGTCGCGAGGGCGCCGAAGATGCCGCGCGGCGTGCTCCAGACGTTCGCGAGTTGTCTCTCCACGAGGGAGCGGTCGATGTCGGTGTCGCGGCTGTCGGGGGCGAAATCCGGCGTTGTCACTTCAGGCTCGACATATAAGCGGAAACGGCGCGGAGTTCGTCGCCGCTGAGCGCGACCATGGGCATGTTGTTCCCCGGCTTGATG
>DASYAC010000154.1:0-5278 GCA_036501585.1 Steroidobacteraceae bacterium | reverse complement strand
CGATCTCCTCGCTCATGCCCTCGATCTCGAACAGCACCTTGCCGGGCAGCACCTTGGCCACCCAGTACTCGACGTTGCCCTTGCCGGAGCCCATGCGCACTTCGAGCGGCTTCTGGGTGATGGGAACGTCCGGGAACACCCGGATCCAGATCCGCCCGCCGCGCTTCACGTAGCGCGAGATGGCGCGCCGCGCCGCCTCGATCTCGCGGGCGGTCATGCGCGCGCGGTCGGTAGCCTTCAGGCCGTACTCGCCAAACGCCACGGAGTTGCCGCGCTGTGCGCTGCCCGAGATCCGGCCCTTGAATTGTTTGCGGTACTTGGTCCGCTTCGGCTGCATCATGGGTGATTACCTGACGTTCAGCTAACAGCGGGCGGTGCGGCGGCGGCCTCGGCGGCCTTCGCTCCCGCAGCGGCGGCCTCGGCCTGGGGCTCGGCCTCGGCGGCCTCGACCTCAGGCTGATCGAACACCTCGCCCTTGAAGATCCAAACCTTGATGCCGATCACGCCGTAGGTCGTCTGCGCCTCCGCGAGTCCGTAGTCGATGTCGGCGCGGAACGTGTGCAGCGGCACGCGGCCCTCGCGATTCGTCTCGGTGCGGGCGATCTCGGATCCGTTCAAGCGGCCGGAGATGCGCACCTTGATGCCGAGGGCGCCGGAACGCATGGTGTTGGTCACGGCGCGCTTCATGGCGCGGCGGAACATCACGCGCTTCTCGAGCTGCTGCGCGATGCCTTCCGCGACGAGCTTCGCGTCGAGCTCGGGCTTTCTGATCTCGGCGATGTTCAGGCGCACGTCCTGCACCGTCATCCCCAGGATCTTGGCGACGGCGGCGCGGAGCTTCTCGATGTCCTCGCCCTTCTTGCCGATCACGATTCCCGGCCGGGCCGTGTGAATGGTGATGTTGGCGCGGCGCGCGGCGCGTTCGATGTGGATGCGGCTGACCGAGGCGTCGGCAAGCTTCCTGGCCAGGAACTTGCGCACCAGGAAATCGGTGTGAATGTTCGAGGCGAACGTCTTGGAGCCTGCATACCACTTCGACGTCCAGTCGCGGGTGATCCCTAAGCGTATGCCAATCGGATTTACTTTCTGACCCATGCTGTTTTCCCGTTAGGCCTCTCGCTTACCGTCGGACACTTGAACCAGGATGTGGCTGTTGCGCTTGGCGATGCGCACGCCTCTGCCCTTGGCGCGCGCCTGAAAGCGCTTGAACATCGGCGCCGGATCGACCTCGATGCGGGTGACCTTGAGGTCGTCCACATCGGCGTTGAAATTGTTGTAGGCGTTGGCAATGGCCGAATCGAGCACCTTGAGCACGATGCGCGCGCCCTTCTTGGGCATGAACTTCAAGGTGTTCACCGCCAGCGTCGCCGACTTGCCGCGGATCGTGTCCACCACCAGGCGGCACTTCTGCGGTGAGATGCGCGCGTAGCGCAGTTTTGCCGAGGTTTGCATGCTTACTCCGCCGCCGACACTTTCTTGTCGCCCGAATGCGCCTTGAAGGTGCGGGTGGGGGCGAACTCGCCGAGCTTGTGGCCGACCATGTTCTCCGACACCAGCACCGGGACATGGAGGCGGCCGTTATGCACCGCGATGGTGAGACCCACCATGTCCGGTATGATCATCGAGCGGCGCGACCAGGTCTTGATCGGGCGGCGATCGTTCTTCTGGCTCGCCGTCTGCACCTTCTTGGCGAGGTGCAAATCGACGAACGGACCTTTCTTGAGCGAACGAGGCACTGCGTTATCTCCTAGCTCTAAACCGTTACAGCCGCTTGTTCTTGCGGCGCTGGACAATCATGCTGTCCGTGCGCTTGTTGTGGCGGGTCTTCTTGCCCTTGGTCTGCAGACCCCACGGGCTCACCGGATGCGGATTACCCTGGCCGGACTTGCCCTCGCCGCCGCCGTGCGGGTGATCGACCGGGTTCATGACCACGCCGCGCACCGTCGGGCGCACGCCGAGCCAGCGCACCGCGCCCGCCTTGCCGAACACGCGCAGATTGTGCTCATCGTTCCCGACCTCGCCGATGGTGGCGCGGCAATCGATGTGAATCTTGCGGATTTCGCCCGACTTCAGCCGAACGCTCGCGTACAGGCCTTCGCGCGCGGCGAATTGCGCCGAGCCGCCCGCGCTGCGCACCAGCTGGCCGCCCTTGCCGGCCTTGAGCTCGATGTTGTGCACCGTGCTGCCGACCGGGATGTGCCGCAGCGGCAGGGCGTTGCCCGCCTTGATGGGAGCATCCGCGCCGGAGCGGATCTCGTCGCCCGCCTTCACGCCCTTGGGCGCGAGGATGTAGCGCCGCTCGCCGTCCTTGTAGAGCACGAGCGCGAGGTGCGAGGTGCGGTTGGGATCGTACTCGAGGCGCTCGACGACGCCCGGGATGCCGTCCTTGTCGCGCTTGAAATCGATCAACCGGTAGCGCTGCTTGTGACCGCCGCCGATGTGGCGCGTGGTCTGGCGGCCGGAATGGTTGCGGGCACCGGTGCGGTTCTTCTTGACGGTCAGCGACTCGATCGGTCCGCCCTTGTGCAGGTGCGAGCGGTCGATCTTGACCACGAAGCGCGTGCCGGGGGAAGTCGGTCTCATCTTGATGAGTGCCATGATCCTTGAATCCTTACTTCGCGGTACCGGTGAAGTCGATCGACTGGCCGGCCTGCAGGCGGACGTAGGCCTTCTTGTGGCCGTTGCGCTTGCCGGGAACATTCTTGAAGCGGCGGGTCTTGCCGGGCTTGTTGAGGAGATTCACCCCCTCGACCTTCACCTCGAACATGAGCTCCACCGCCGCCTTCACGTCGCCCTTGGTCGCATCGCCGAGCACGCGGAACACGTATTGATTGCCTTTCTCGGCAAGGGTCGCGGCCTTCTCCGACACGTGCGGCTGCACCAGCACGTTCATCAATCGTTCTTTATTCATTCGCGCCTCCGAGACGCTGTTCGAGCAGCTTCAACGCACCGACGGTCGCGATGACCTTGTCGTGCTTGATGAGGCTCACGGGATCGAGCGACGCGACCGGCATCACCTCCACATGGGGGATGTTGCGGGCCGCGAGGAACAGCTTTTCCTCGAACGCCTCCACCAGGATCAATGCGCGGGTGAGGCCGAGCTCCGCCAGCTTGGCCGTAAGGAGCTTGGTCCGCGGAGCGGAGAGCTCCAGGCTCTCGATGGCGACCAGGCGATCCTGGCGCACCAGCTCGGACACCATCGACTGCATCGCGGCGCGATACATCTTGCGGTTCACTTTCTGGGTGAAATCCCGCGGGCGCGCGGCAAACGCGCGGCCGCCGCCGACCCACAGGGGGCTGCGGATGGAGCCGGCGCGGGCCTGACCCGTGCCCTTCTGGCTCCAGGGCTTCTTGCCGCCGCCGCGCACTTCGGCGCGGGACTTCTGGCGCTTGGTCCCCGCCCGGCCGCCTGCCATATAGGCGGTCACGACTTGGTGCACCAGCGCCTCATTGTAGGCACGCCCAAACGCGGCATCCGACAACTGGATTTCGCTCGAGGACGCGGCATTCTTTAGCTGCAGCTTCATGGCGGTCACTTCTCGTCGGTTACTTCTTCGCGGCCTTGGAGGCTGCGGCGGGCTTGGCGCCCGCAGCCGGCTTGCCGGGTGCGGCCGGCGCCTTGTTCGGCGCGAGACGCTTGCGGCGCTGCTGAGCCTCCGCCTTGACGGAGGGGCGCACGATCACGCGGCCGCCCTCCGATCCCGGCACGGCGCCCGAGATCAAGAGGAGGTTGCGGGGTACGTCGATGTCGACGATCTTGAGGTTCTCGATGGTGCGGTTGCGCACGCCCATGTGACCCGACATGCGCTTGCCCTTGAACACGCGGCCCGGGGTCTGGCGCTGACCGATGGAGCCCGGGGCGCGATGCGATACCGAGTTTCCGTGAGTCTTCATGCCGCCGGCGAAGTTGTGGCGCTTCATGGTGCCGGCGAAGCCCTTGCCGACCGTGGTACCGGTGACGTCGACCACCTGGCCCACCTTGAACATGTCCACCTTGATCTCGCCGCCGACGGCGAGCGACTCGCCTTCACCTTTTTTCAGGCGGAATTCCCGGGAAGCGTCGCCGGCGGCCACATTGGCCTTGGCGAAATGCCCCGCCAGCGCCTTGGAGACGCGCGAAGGGCGGCGGCTGCCGATGGTCACCTGAATGGCGGTATACCCTTCGGATTTCTCGCTCTTGACCTGCGAAATGCGATTGGGGAGCGCCTCGACGACCGTCACGGGGACGGTAACGCCGGCGTCAGTGAAAACGCGGGTCATGCCGCATTTGCGGCCAACCAGACCGATGGTCATTGTCAATCCTCATACCGCGGAAGCGACAAAGGTTCCGCTACGTTGCAACCAGCCGGCGGTTTGGATGCTCGAGACCCCAGCACCCTTGGCACGGCCGGCCCACTATTGCCGGTACGAATTCCTTGGATGACTGGCGTCGGCGCCCACGCGCTCCGACCTCAAAATTGGACGGCGAAGTATACCGGAGTTGGTAGGCAGTACAAGTTTTGGGATGGGCGACTCGAAGGGGGTGCCGGGCGTTCACTGAGTCTTATGCTGCAACGCACAATACGGAATCGCCGGTTGGGACTCGGAACAACTACGCCCACCAGGCGAACCTCGCGGGTTCGCGCCTGATTGAGGCCCGCGCCGAAGGCGCGGCCTTGCGGCGTTCTCCAAGCTTTGGATTTTCTTTGACTGTCGTGGCACACGTTTCCGCGGAAACGTCTGTATGACGACCTGCTCTCTGCAACCCTGCTGCTTGCCCTACACAATATTACCGGGTATATTACAGGGCATACTTTCGAGGAGAACTATGAGCGACACAGCACAGAAGCGAGCGTTGCGAAATTATCGCTCCCGTCTGACGAAGCGAGGGATCGCCCGATTCGAGGTGCTCGGACGCGACGCAGATCGTGACTTGATCCGCTCCGTCGCGCGGCGCCTCGCGGAAGACGGCCCAGATTCGGCCCGGATTCGCGCCGCCATCGGCCGGACGATCTCGGGCGATCCGCCAAAGAGAGGCGGAATTCTTGAGGCGCTGCGTCGGTCGCCGCTTGTAGGCGCCGAGCTCAAATTCGAGCGCTCCAGGGAAACCGGCCGCAAGGTTGACCTTTGACCCGCTACCTTCTGGACACAAACGTCATCAGCAATATAACGAAACCGGACCCGTCCGAATCGCTATTGGAATGGATGAGTATGCAATCCGATGGCGATTTGTTCATCTCCTCCCTGACGGTCGCGGAAATCCGGCGCGGCATACTGGATAAACCAAAGGGTAAAAAAC
>DASYAC010000153.1:0-10650 GCA_036501585.1 Steroidobacteraceae bacterium | reverse complement strand
CGGAACTCACCCTCCAGCCGCCGCACCCGATCCATGACCGCCGCATCGGCCTTCGGCGGATGGCCGCCGACCTGGAGCAGGGCGAGCACCAGCGAGCTGAACTCGTGGCCGAGCGGCAGTCCCGCGAATCGCACCTGAGCGGGATGTCCCTTGCGGCGCAGAGCGAACGAGGGTGCGAGCTCGCCGTCGTTCCGCCGGATATCGAGACTGACCAAGGGCGAGGTGGAAGCGATGTCCTCGAGAAGCTCGAACATCTCGCGCGACCCCTCGCCATCGTCCAGAGACGCCACGATCTCGACCGGCTGAGTCAGCCGGTCGAGGTAGCCCTTCAACTGTGTCTTGAGTCCGGCGTCCAGCATGCGCGTCTCCTGGATCCTGACGACCGGTCAGATCTTGCCAACCAGATCGAGCGAGGGCGACAGGGTCCTCTCGCCGGGCGTCCACTTGGCCGGGCACACCTCGCCCGGATGCGAGGCCACGTACTGCGCGGCCTGGACCTTGCGCAGCAATTCCTTCGCGTCGCGGCCGATGCCGTTGTCATTGATCTCGAC
The DNA here is from genome assembly GCA_036501585.1 of Steroidobacteraceae bacterium. Taxonomy (GTDB): domain Bacteria; phylum Pseudomonadota; class Gammaproteobacteria; order Steroidobacterales; family Steroidobacteraceae; genus Bog-1198. Next base: position 10,099 of record DASYAC010000153.1, on the reverse strand, counting down.
GATCTTGATGCGGCCGCCCGGATCGACGACGAAGGTGCCGCGATATGCCACGCCTTCTTCCTCGATGAGCACGCCGAAATTGCGTGCCAGCGTGTGGGTCGGGTCGCCGACCAGCGGGTACTGGACCTTGGCGATGGTATCGGACGTGTCGTGCCACGCTTTATGCGTAAAATGAGTGTCGGTCGATACCCCATAGATCTCCACGCCCAATTTCTTGAACGCCGCATAGTGGTCGGCGAGGTCGCCGAGCTCGGTGGGGCAGACGAAGGTGAAGTCTGCGGGGTAGAACACCACCACGGACCACTTGCCTTTGAGGTCCTCGTGCGTAACCGGGACGAACTTCCCATTGTGGTACGCGGTGGCCTTGAAGGGCTTGATTTCTGTATTGATCAGGGACATTGAGCATTCCTCGTAATTGAGACATTTCCGCAAGGAAGCCATGATGCCTCCCGGCTTCCGATTAGTGAAATTGATTAAATTTATCCATTTGATAGAATCCTTCTATTGAAAGACGTGGGAACGGATCGATGAATCTCAAGGACCTCAAGTACCTGGTGGCGCTCGCGGATACCGGCCATTTCGGCCGCGCAGCGGAGCGTACGTTCGTGAGCCAGCCGACCCTGTCCGCGCAGCTCAAGAAGCTCGAGGATTACCTGGGCGTCAAGCTGGTCGAGCGCCAGCCGAAGAATGTGCAGCTCACGGACGTGGGCAAACAGATCGTGGTGCGCGCGCGCCGCATGCTGAACGAAGGAGACGAGATCGTCGCCCTCGCGCGCGACAATACCAACCCGCTCTCCGGCAAGCTCAAGCTGGCGCTGATTCCGACCGTCGGACCCTATCTCCTGCCCCGCGTGATGCAGAAGATCCGCAAGGCGATACCCGACTTGAAGCTCATGCTGTACGAGCATCAAACCGAGAGCCTGCTGAAGCGGCTGCGCGACGGGGAGATCGACTTGGGCGTCGTCGCGCTGCCGGTCGAAGACGAGGGACTCGAGTCGCGCGAGCTGTACCAGGAGGCTTTCATGGTTGCGCTGCCGAACCATCACCCGCTCGCCCAGAAGTCGACCGTCAAGGTGCAGGACCTCAAGGACCAGACGCTGCTGCTCCTCGAGGACGGACATTGCCTTCGCGATCAGGCGCTCGAGGTGTGCAGCCGCGTCGACATCCGCGAGCCGGAGGATTTTCGGGCGACGAGCCTCGAGACGTTGCGGCAAATGGTCATGGCGGGACTCGGAATCACGCTGATGCCCGAGCTCGCGGTCGACCCGCCGTTCGGTTCGCAACGCGGACTCACCGTGCGCCAGTTCGGCAAGCCCGCTCCCATGCGCACCGTAGGCGCCGTGTGGCGCAAGACGAGCACGCGCTCGGCGGCCATCGAGGCGGTCTGCGACGTGGTGCACGATGTGGTGGCGGCCAAAGGCTGACCATAACGGCCATGACGGGGACTCCTAGTACACGCCGCACGGGCGGCTCCGGTTGGGCGTTTCAGGCAACCAATGCCGAGGTGCTCGAGGCGCTGGCACGAGGCGAGCAGCGCACCAGCCTGCGCGAACTGTTCGGCACGCAGGCGCTCGAGGAGCTATCCTCGCTCGCGGTCGCCGCCCGAACAGCGCGACAACGCCGCCGGCGAGGCGGCGGCGCGCTCTCTCGGGTGCTGATCGTTCCGGGGATGATGGGCTCGAGACTGTGCGACGTTCCGAGCCGGGCAGGAGCGAAGCGGGGTGCTCGTGCGAAGGCACTCTGGGTCGACCCGGCACGTATCCGCGCCGGCCACCTGGCGCGGTTGAGTCTATTCGGAACGCGTTCCCGCAACATGCGTCCGGCCGGAGCCCTGTTTCCGGACTACGCAAGGCTCAAGCTCATGCTCACCATCGAGGGCTTCGACGCGCGCTTCTTTGCCTATGACTGGCGATTCGGCATCGAGCAGATCGGGGCGGCACTCGCCGCGAAGATTCGCGCCGGCGCCTCGCCCGTTTCCCTGGTCGCGCACAGCATGGGCGGTCTCATCGCGCGCGTCGCGGCGAAGCACCTTCCGAAACGGTGGATCGAGCGCCTGGTCATGCTTGGAACCCCCAATCGAGGCGCTTTCGCACCCGTCCTCGCGCTGCGCGGCACCTATCCCTTCGTGCGGCGCCTGTCCCGGCTCGATCTCGAGCACTCGCCGGAGGAGCTGGCGGCCCAGGTATTTTGCAGCTTTCCAGGCCTCTACCAGCTCCTGCCCTCGGCGTACGAAGCGGGCGAGATCGATTTGCTCGATCCCCGGTCCTGGCCGGAGTCGGGCCCGCAGCCGGACGCCGCGCTCCTCGCACGAGTATCCGAAGCCCGGGGCCGGATGGCGGACCCGGACCGCCGAATGGCGCAAATCGTCGGCACCCATCGGGAAACGGTGATCTCGGTGCGGCGCACCCCCGCCGGATTCGAATACGGCTCGAGCGCCAACGGCGACGGCACCGTGCCCATCCGCCTGGCGATGGTCCCTGCGCTCGAGACTTACTTTGCCGACGAGGCGCACGGAGAGCTCGTCAACAACCCCCGCATCATTGCCGCCGTCACCTCGCTGCTGCGCGGCGACGGCGGTTGTGGACTGGCCCGCCGGTTCACTCCGCTCAGGGAGCCGACGACGCGCTTCGACGATACGCAGTTACGGTCGGTTCCGGCGGGGAAGATCGACTGGCGGGGGCTCGATTCGGCGCAGCGGGAGGCGGTGCTGGCTGATCTCGAGGGGGGTCGGGTGAGTTGAGGACTGATACCTCCCCATGTTCGTCGTGACGGACATACGTGGCAATCGCTCGCCTCCACCTGCGCCGTGAACCCAGACCGCAAATCGATAGATTCAAGGTTTCTGGAACCCAAGGGCCGCATCTAGAATGAGCCGCCGACCCCATTGCCCCGCCACTTCTGTCGAGTATTTCACATATTGCCGTGTCGGCTCCCGGCTAATATAAGGGGAGGATCGCCGTCCAATGAACGCCCGAACTCTTCCCGCCGCCGCCAACCCCGCTGCCGCCAATCCGAAGGGCGCCATCTCGCCGCGCTTCGACGCCAAATTCATCGAGGAGCACAAGCTGGTCGAGCGCTATCTCGAGAACAAGCTGCCCGCCAAGGGTGCGCGCGATCTCGAGATCTGGTGCCGGGCCCATCCCGAGTATCTGAACGATCTCAAGCTCCCGGAGCGTACTCAGGCGAGTCTGAAGCTCCTGGAGGCGAGCGGCCAGCCCCAGGACTTGGGCGAGCCGGCCGCCCCCTGGTGGAAGTCTCCGTATGTACCCATCGCCCTGGCCGCAGTCGCCTTCGTGAGCCTCCTGGCCTTCTGGGCATTGATGGGAAAGTACAGTCTGTTGCGCGGCGAGCTGGAGGACAGCAAGCAGCGCTTGATCCGGGGTTCGTTGGTTCAGCCGGCCGTGTCGACGGAGCAATACGTCGCGCCCGACCGTGCGCCGGGCATCGACCGGGCCCGCATCGTCGTGACCACGGCCGCTCCTCAACTGGTCGATCTGCACGTCGACATGAGCTACACCAAGAAGTTGATGCAATTCAAAGTGACCGTCGACAAGGAGGGCCAGGGACGGGCGCTCATCATGAACAACGTGCTCAAGGACTCCAACAACGAGATCAGGCTGACCTTCAACACCACCGGAATCGCCGCGGGAATCTACAAGGTGCGGATCGAGGCGGTGCCGATGAGCGGATCGCCGATTCCCGAAGGCTGGATGATCCTCGAGGTGCGGTGAGGTCGTTCAAAACGGCTCGTCCCGCAAGGTCACGACCGGCGGCGTGTTCACCACGCGCCGCGTGGCCAGCGTGCCTGAGACACCCACGAGCACGGTTCCGCACACGAGGCCGAGAGCCCACACCCACGGGTCGAACGAGTATTCGAGCGAGAACATGCGGCGCGCCAGGATCCAGCCGACGCCGCTCGCGCCGACCGCGCCCAGGGTGCCGGATAGGAATCCCAGCGCCGAGAATTCCGCGGCAACTCCCTGAAGCACGGTCACCCGGCTCGCGCCCAGCGTGCGCAGCATAGCGCTCTCGTAGCGGCGCTCGTCGCGGGTCGCCTGCACGGCCGCGAGCAGCACGACGACGCCTGCGGCGAGGGTGAAGAGAAAGACGTATTGCACCGCGAGCGAGGCGCGATCCATGATGTCACGGATCTGCTTCAGGATGGCGTCCACGTCGAACACCGACACCGTCGGAAATCGCTTCACCAAATCGGCCAGTGCGGGCCGCTGCGACGGCGTGAGGTACACGCTCGTCATGTAGGTCCCCGCGGTGCCGTCGAGGAGTCCGGGCGGAAATACCAGGAAGAAGTTGGGACGGAAGCTGTCCCAGCGCACCTTGCGGATGCTCGCCACGCGCACGCTTAAGGTCTCCCCGGCCAGGTCGAACTTGAGGGTGTCGCCGAGCTTCAGACCGAGCGCCTCCTGATACTCGGTCGAGATGGATACCAGCGGCTTGCCGATCTCCCCGGGCGTCCACCAGTGTCCCGCGATCAGCTGATTGTCGTCCATGAGGCGGGAAGCCCAGGTGAGGTTCTGTTCCCGCTCCAGAAAGCCCCTCCCACGGTCGCCCTTGAGCTTGATCGACTCGCTCGGCACGCCGTTGACGGCGGTCATGCGGGCGCGGACCATCGGATACATCGCCGGTTCGCCGAAGCCGTGCGCTTTCAAGAAATCCCCGAGCGGAGCGCGTTCGTCAGGGCTGATGTTGACCAGAAAATTGTTGGGTACATTGCTCGGCAGGCTCCGCCGCCAATCCGACAACAGGTCGCCGCGCACGACCGCGAGCAGCAACAGCATCATGAGGCCGAGCCCGAACGCCACGATCTGCACCACGCTCGCGCCTCCGCGCCGCGACACATTCGCGAGCCCATATCGCCACGCGACGCCGACACCGCCCCGCAGCCTTCCGGTCAGGCGCACCAGGCCGTATCCGGCAAGAGCCAGCGCGGCACCCACGCCGAGCACGCCGCCGAGCACGCTCACCACGAGCTCGGTATCGCGCACGAGGCTCCATAGAATCGCGAACAACGCGCCCACCGCGCACAGGTAGGCGATGCCGAATCTCAGCGGCGGCGCCGACGCCGTCTTGCGCAGCACGCGGGCGGGGGGCGTGTTCTTCAGATGCAGGAGCGAGGGCAGCGCAAAGCCGATCAGCATCGCGGTCACGGTCACCAGGGCCACGGCCAGTGGGGCGAGCGAGGCCGGCGGCAGATCGGTGCGGATGAGATCGCGCAGGAGCCACGCCAGCCCGCTCTGCGCGAAGTATCCCAGCGAAGCGCCGGCGGCAACGGCGGCCAGCGCCAGCAGCGTGAGCTCGACCATCGACATCGACAGCACGAAGCGCTGAGAGGCTCCCATGCACTTCATCAACGCCACGGTATCGATGTGTCGCGCCGCGTAGCGCCGCGCGCCCATGGCCACGGCGACGGCGGACAGCAGCACCGAGGCGAGACTCGCCAGGTTCAGGAACCGTCCGGCGCGGTCGATGGCGGAGTTGAGCTGCCGGCTCGACTCGTCCACTTCGCGCAATCGCTCGCCGCCGGATTTGACGGCGCCCAGGAACTCGCGGAGCTCCGCGACGGCGGCCGCCGGGCCCGCGAACAAGGCCGCGTACGTGACGCGGCTGCCGGGTTGAATGAGTCCGGTCGAGGCGACATCGTCGTAGTTGATGAGCACGGCCGGCGCCAGATTGACGAATCCCGTTCCCTGATCGGGCCGATAGTCGAGAATTTCCGCGACCCGAAACGAGGCGTCGCCGATGCGAATCGAGGCGCCCGGCGCGATGTCCAGATGCGCGACGATCCGGGCGTCCACCCACGCCTCGCCGCGCGCGGGAATGCGGTCGGTGACGCTCGCGGCGCCGAACGGGGTGTGGGAGATCTTGACGCGGCCGCGCAGCGGATAACCCGGAGTCGCCGCGTTGAGCGCCGCCAGCTGGCTCACGTCGCCGTTGAAGATCGCCGTGGGAAAGGTCAGAAGCTCGGCGCTCGCGAGCTTGAGCTTGCGGCTTTCGGCAAAATATCTTTCCGGAATCGGACGGGGGGATTCCAATCGCAGATCCGCCGCCAGCACCTCGGCCGCCTGCGCCCGCACGCCCTGGGCGATCCGGTTGGTGAAAAAGCCCACCGCGGTCAAGGACAGCACGGCCACGCACAGCGCCAGCAGCAGCACCGACAGCTCGCCGGATTTCAGGTCGCGCCATAGATTGCGCAAGGCGAAGCGCAGCATCTGCATGATTCACGCCACCGGCCGGCCGGCGTCGAGCTCCAGCGTGCGGCCGCAGCGCCGCGCGAGTCCGCGATCGTGCGTCACCAGCACGAGCGTCGAGCCGAGGTTGCGGTTGAGCTCGAACAGAAGATCCGTGATCCGCTGCCCGGTATGCGTATCCAGATTACCGGTGGGCTCGTCCGCGAACAGGACCGCCGGCTGCGCGACGAACGCGCGCGCGATCGCCACGCGTTGCTGCTCGCCGCCCGACAGCTGTTTCGGGTAGTGCGCCGCCCTCGGCGTGAGGCCCACCTGCGCGAGCGCGTGCGCCGCGACCTGGCGGGCATCGCGCCGAGCCTTGAGCTCGAGCGGCAACATCACGTTCTCCAGCGCCGTCAACGAGGGAATGAGGTGGAAGGATTGAAACACGAACCCGACGTGCCGCCCCCGCACCGCGGCGCGCCCGTCCTCGTCCAGGTTGGTAATATCCACGCCCGCGATGGACACCCGGCCGGTGGTCGGCGAGTCCAAACCCGCCAGCATGGCGAGAAGCGTCGATTTGCCCGCGCCGGAGGCGCCAACGATGGCCAATGTCTCCCCGGCTCGCACGGCGACGCTGACATCGGAGAGAATGACGAGCGGGCCTTCCGGGCTCGATACGGTTTTGGAGAGACTCTGGGCCTCGAGAACGATCTGATCTGGCATCGGGAGTGAAATGAACCGGCTGATGGTCCTGGCGGTACTGTGGTTCGGAGCGCTGTCGGCGGCTCACGCCGACGCACCGGTGATCCTCGTGTTCGGCGACAGCATCAGTGCCGGCTACGGGTTGCCGCGCGTGGAGCAAGGCTGGGTGGCGCTGCTGCAGGCGAAGCTCAAGCAGCAAGGGTACGGTTATGACGTCGTCAACGCCAGCGTCAGCGGCGAAACGACCGAAGGCGGCCTCGCCCGCCTTCCGCGCGCCCTATCCTTGCATCACCCGAAGATCGTGATCCTGGAGCTCGGCGGCAATGACGGGTTGCGCGCGCTGCCGATCTCCGACATGCGCTCGGATCTGTCGCGGATGATCGACCTCTCGGCCGCCGCCGGTGCCCGGGTGCTGCTGCTCGGCATGCGCATTCCGCCGAACTACGGAGCGGCCTACACGGCGCAATTCCGTCAGGTGTACGCCGACCTGGCTGAAAGCCGGCACGTCCCCACCGTATCGTTCCTGCTCGACGGCATCGCCCTGAACGCCGATCTCATGCAAGCCGACGGCATCCATCCGAACGGGGCGGGCCAGCCGCGACTCCTCGAGAACGTCTGGCCCGCCCTGATGCCGCTGCTGAAACAATCCCGTCATTTGGAGCCGTCCATCCACTGATCGACGCCGCCGTGCTCGGAGCAGGCGCCGCTGTGCTGTTTGGACTTCGAGTAGCTGCCGTCCTTGCATTTCGCCGTGGCGCCGGTGGGATCGGTTTCATCGATTTGCCCCTCCGCTTGGCGACGACTGGGGCTGTCCGGCAACAGCGTGATGACATGCATGAGAAAGCGGGTGTGATCGTGCATGGAGGTTGCGCTGAACAGCCTCCCCTGAACGCTCACGTGCGAATTCTCGACCACATTCTGCGGAAACTCGGACACGCCGACCAGCTGCAGCTCATCGGCGGACTGGCACATCAGGCTTTGTGCCGGCGAATAGAGGTAGGCGGTATGATCGAGCACCAGGACCGGCACGTTGTCCATGCCCTCCGGCGTCGCATACGGACGAAATTGCACCCGTCCGCCCAACGTATGTTTCACCGGCTGCATGAACAGGCACGCTCCGTACCCGTGAACGCAGCCGGTAACCGTCAGGCACGCAGCCACCGTCGCCCACCGCCAGGGGCTCATTCGATGTGTTCCGAAGTCATGCGGCAAGCATACTCCGTCGACCGCCGACGTTGCTGGCGACTTGAACCGGTGCTATACACGCGGGACAAAAAGAGGAGCCGTCCTTCCGTGGATCGAGTTTGGTTACAGCAATATCCGGCCGGCGTGCCCACCGACATCGACCCGGACCAGTACTCCTCGCTCCGGGAAGTGTTCGAGGAGGCTTGTGCCGCCTATGGCAACCGCATCGCCTACCGGAGCCTGGGCGCGACTTTGAGCTATGCGCAGCTCGAGGCCTTGAGCCGGGCATTCGCGGCGTGGCTGCAGAAGAAATCGGGGCTGGCGCACGGCGACCGGGTCGCGTTGATGATGCCGAACGTCCTCCAATATCCCATCGCGCTGTTCGGAGTACTGCGGGCCGGCATGGTGGTCGTGAACGTCAATCCGCTGTACACCGCCCGCGAGCTCGAGCACCAGCTCGCGGATTCCGGCGCCAAGGTCATCGTCATCCTCGAGAATTTTGCCCATGTGCTGCAACAAGTACTCCCCAGGACGGGCCTCAAGCACGTTCTGGTGACGCGGGTCGGCGAACTTCTCGGCTGGCCTCGCGGGATGGTCGTGAATTGGGTGGTGCGATACGTACGCAAGCAGATTCCCGCCTGGAACATGCCGGGCGCCTCGACGTTCAAGAGCGCCCTGTCGTCGGGGCTCGGTCTGAAGCTCGACGCCGTGGAGCTCGGCCCGGAGGACGTTGCGTTCCTGCAATACACCGGCGGGACGACGGGCGTCGCGAAGGCCGCCGTTCTCACGCACCGGAACATGGTGGCGAACGTGCTCCAGGCCAACGCCTGGATACGGCCGGCGCTCGACCCTTCCGCCTCGCGCGTGGTCATCACCGCGCTGCCGCTGTATCACATCTTCTCGCTGACCGCGAATTGCCTCTTGTTTCTGCGCCTCGGGGCGGACAACGTGCTGATCGCCAATCCGCGCGACTTTCCGGCCTTCGTGGCCGAGCTCAAGAAACACAAGTTCTTCTTCATCAGCGGCGTGAATACGCTGTTCAATGCGCTCCTGCACACACCGGGATTCGAGGCGCTCGATTTCTCCGCCTTGCGCATCAGCTTGGGCGGCGGCATGGCGGTGCAGGCCGTGGTCGCGGAACGCTGGAAGAAAGTGACCGGCAATGTGCTCACCCAGGCCTGGGGACTGACCGAGACGGCGCCCGCGGCGTGCATCAATCCCATCGGCCTCGATTTCAACGGATCGATCGGATTGCCCATTCCCTCCACCGACATCTCCATCCGCGACGACGCCGGCCGCGAAATGCCGCTCAACCAGGTCGGCGAGATCTGCGTGTTCGGTCCGCAACTCATGCGCGGCTACTGGAATCGGCCCGACGAGACCGAGATGGTCATGTTCGGCGACTGGCTGCGGACCGGCGATATCGGCCGCATGGACGCCAAAGGCTTCGTCTACATCGAGGACCGCAAGAAGGACATGATTCTGGTGTCCGGCTTCAACGTATACCCGAACGAGATCGAAAGCGTCATCGCCGCGAATCCCGGAGTGCTGGAAGTCGCGGCGGTTGCGCAAGCGGACGAGAGCTCGGGCGAGGTCGTGGCCATCTTCGTGGTCAGGAAGGACCCGGGCCTCACCGCAGAGGCCTTGATCCAGTACGCACGCGGCAGCTTGACCGGCTACAAGGTCCCGAAGCACGTGTACTTCCGGCAGGAACTGCCCAAGACCAACGTCGGCAAGATTTTGCGGCGCGCCCTGCGCGACGAATTGAAGAAACCGCCCACGGCGCCAGCCGCAGCCTGAGCGCCCCCGCGCAGCCTGAGCGCTCACGCGGGGGGCCGGAGCTCACGCGAGGGCCGGAGCTCACGCGGGGCCCGCAGCACAGACGGGGCCCGCAGCTCACGCAGGACCCGACCTCACTCCGGGGTATAGCCCCGAACGGTGTCGACCAGCACCGCCACGCGCTCCGGATCGACGTCAGGCGTGATGCCGTGCCCCAGATTGAAGACGTGGCCAGGTCCCGCCCC
>DASYAC010000152.1:0-6670 GCA_036501585.1 Steroidobacteraceae bacterium | reverse complement strand
GGCAACGTATAGAGAACACATGACAGAAAGTTTCGCGGAACTGTTTGAACAGAGCATCGCCAGCCAGCGGATTCGTCCGGGCACCATTCTCAACGGCCTCATCGTCGAGGTCGGCCAAGACTACGTCATCGTCAACGTCGGATTGAAGTCCGAAGCGGTCATTCCTTCGGATCAATTCAAGAATGAGAAGGGCGAGATCGAAGTCGCCGTCGGGGAGACCGTGGAGGTCGCGCTCGACAGCGTCGAGGACGGCTCGGGGGAAACCCGCCTGTCGCGCGAGAAGGCCAAGCGGGCACGAACCTGGACCCGGCTCGAGAGCGCCTTCGAGAAACAGGAAGTCGTCATCGGCATCATCACCGGCCGCGTCAAGGGCGGATTCACCGTCGAGATCGACAACGTGCGCGCGTTTTTGCCGGGCTCGCTGGTCGACGTGCGTCCGGTGCGCGATCCGTCGTATCTGGAAAACAAGCCGCTCGAATTCAAGGTCATCAAGCTCGATCAGAAGCGCAACAACGTGGTCGTTTCGCGCCGCGCAGTGGTCGAGCAGGAATACAGCGCGGAGCGTTCGGCGCTTCTCGACAATCTGCAGGAAGGCGCGGCCGTCAAGGGCGTGGTCAAGAACCTCACCGATTACGGTGCGTTCGTGGATCTGGGCGGGATCGACGGTCTCCTGCACATCACCGACATGGCGTGGAAGCGCGTCAAGCACCCGTCCGAAGTCGTGAAGGTCGGCGAGGAAATCGATGTCCGCATCCTGAAGTTCGACCGCGAGCGTCAACGTGTCTCCCTGGGCTTGAAACAGCTGGGCGCGGACCCCTGGCAGAACATCGCTCGGCGCTATCCGGCGAACACGCGCTTGTTCGGCAAGGTGACGAACATCGCGGACTACGGCTGCTTCGTGGAAATCGAAGAGGGCGTCGAGGGATTGGTACACGTTTCGGAAATGGATTGGACCAACAAGAACGTGAATCCGGCCAAGGTGGTGCACGTCGGCCAGGAAGTCGAGGTCATGGTGCTCGATATCGACGAGGAGCGCCGCCGCATCAGTCTGGGCGTCAAGCAGTGCAAGACCAATCCGTGGAAGGAATTCGCCGAGAACTACAACCGCGGCGACAAGGTCTCGGGACAGATCAAGTCGATCACCGATTTCGGCATCTTCATCGGACTCGCGGGCGGCATCGACGGCCTCGTGCATCTCTCGGATATCTCCTGGGACATGCCCGGCGAGGAAGCCGTGCGCAGCTACCAGAAGGGCCAGCAGGTCGACGCCATGGTGCTGTCCATCGATCCGGAGCGCGAGCGCATCAGCTTGGGCGTCAAGCAGCTCGCCAAGGATCCGTTCTCCGCCTACATCGCCGAACACCCCAAAGGCAGCATCGTTCGCGGCGTGGTGCGTGAAGTGGACGCCAAGGGCGCCGTCATCGATCTGGGCAACGGCGTGGACGGCCAGCTGCGCGCCTCCGAGCTGTCGCGCGACCGGGTCGAGGACGCACGGCTGTTGCTGAAGGTCGGCGAGGAAGTCGAGGCCAAGTTCACCAACGTGGATCGCAAGGGCCGCAGCATTTCGCTGTCGATCAAGGCCAAGGATATCCACGAAGAACAAGAGGCCATGCAGAACTACCGGACCGATTCCCCCACCGGAACGACCCTGGGGGATCTGCTCAAAGAGCAAATCTCGGGTCAAGATTGATTACAGGAGGTTGCGCGCAGCGGCGGTGCGAAACGGCCGGCCGCCAGCGCTCCTTATGATGTCCAGCGAAGCCCATGGATCGATAATGACGAAATCGGAACTCATCGAGATCATTTCGGCAAAACAAAAGCACCTACCGGCGAAGGACGTGGAACTCGCCGTGAAGCAGTTGTTGGAGATCATGAGCGATGCGCTGGCGACCGGAGAACGCATCGAGATTCGCGGATTCGGCAGTTTCTCCCTGCACTTTCGTCCGCCCCGCCAGGGGCGCAATCCCAAGACCGGCGAGGCGGTGGCGCTCGCCGGCAAACACGTACCGCATTTCAAACCGGGCAAGGATCTGCGGGAGCGCGTCAACGACGGCGCCGACCAGCCGATTCGGGACTAGCGAGCGCGGGCCCGATCCGTGAGCACGGGCCGGCCGCATGCCTGATCTGTCCTCCTGGGCGTGGCCGACCTGGGCGCTGATGACCATCGCGGCGCTCGTCGTCGGCATCCTCGCCGGAAACTTCGGCTGGGGCAAGCGCTGGACCCGGCCCTTCGGCAAATTGCATCCGGATTATCTCGCGGGGCTCGATTACCTGGTCTGCGAGCAGCCCGACCGCGCTCTGGACATGTTCCTCAAGCTGATGGATGCGAATTCCGACACCATCGAGACTCATTTCGCGCTCGGCGCGTTGTACCGGCGGCGCGGCGAAGTCGAGCGCTCCATCCGCATCCATCAGAATCTTCTCGCGCGCGAAGCGCTGCCGCGCGAGCATCGCGAGCAGGCATTGCTTGCCCTCGCGCAGGATTACCTGCGGGCCGGGCTCCTCGACCGCGCGGAAGGGTTGCTGCACCAGGTGAGCGAAGTTCCGCGGCTTCGCGCCAGCGCGCTCGCGACGCTGCGGGGCGTTTACGAGCGCCAGCACGAGTGGCAGCAGGCGCTCGATACCTACCGGCAGCTCGCGCGCACGAAGGACGCGCCTTCGCCCACGGTAGCCGCACATTATCTGTGCGAGCTCGCGGCTCTCGCAATCGAGCGCGGCGACATTCCTGCCGCCAGAAATCTCCTACGTCAGGCGCGCCACGAGGCCGCGCCGTTCCCGCGCGCCGCGCTGCTGCGGGCCGAGATCGCAGAGCGGCAGTCCGAGCGCGAGCTCGCGTTGAGATTGCTGCGGCTCGCGCTCGACGAATCGCCCGCGCTCCTGCAGGAGGAGCTACCGCATCTGCTGGAGCTCGCAGGCAAGGACCGCCGGGATGCGGAGCTCGAGGCGCTGGCGGCGACCGCGCATTCGCGGGGCGCCGGCGAGCTGAAAAGCCTGGTATTCGCGGCGGTCGGCGCCGATCTCGCGTCGGCGCCGCCGCTGCGCGCGGCCATCGAAGCCGTGTTCGCGCAGGATCCGACGCTCGCCGCGATGTGGCGCGCCGCCGGCGGCGAGCTCGAGCGCGTCGCGACGGAGCTCGGCGCTCTGCTCGCTCACGCCGAGCGTTATCGTTGCGCGGAGTGCGGATTTTCCGGGCGCGGCTTTTACTGGCACTGTCCGGCATGTCAGTCGTGGGAAAGTTTCGATTCCCATGCGATGGTCAAACTGCGCTGAAAATCCGCTATCATCCGGATCATGGCCACCAAATCCGTCAAAACCTGTGTATTTCCAGTGGCGGGGCGCGGCACGCGATTTCTGCCGGTCACCAAGGCGAGCCCGAAGGAGATGCTGCCGATCGTCGACAAGCCGCTGATCCAGTACGCGGTCGACGAAGCGCTGTCAGCGGGCGCCGACACGCTGGTGTTCATCACCGGAAGCTCCAAGCGTGCCATCGAGGATCACTTCGACAGCAATCCCGAGCTCGAGTCCGTGCTTCAGCAACAAGGCAAACAGGAGCTGCTCGAGTTGCTGAACGGCATCCTCCCGAGCTGGGCCTCTTGCGTCTACATCCGCCAGCCGGCGCCGCTCGGCCTCGGTCACGCGGTGCTGTGCGCGCGGCCGGTGGTGGGCGATGCGCCCTTCATGGTGCATCTGGCCGACGATCTGATCGACGCCAAGCTGTCATGCCTGAAGCAGATGGTCGATGTCCACGCCACCTACGGCGGGAGCGTGCTCGGCGTGCAGAATGTTCCGAAGCAGGATACCGACAAGTACGGCATCGTCTCGCTCGAGAAATCCGTCGCTCCGCGCATCGGCAAGATGTCCCACATCGTCGAGAAGCCGAAACCGGACAAAGCGGCTTCCACGCTGGCAGTGGTCGGGCGTTACCTCCTGTCCCCGTCGCTGTTCGATGATCTCGCCAAGATCGGCAAGGGAGCGGGCGGGGAGATTCAGCTCACCGACGGCATCGCGCGCCTCATGCAGCGGGAACCCGTGTTTGCGTTCGAGTTCGAGGGCAAACGCTACGACTGCGGCAACAAGCTCGGCTACCTGCAGGCTACCGTGGAATTCGGCCTCAAGCACCCGAGCCTCGGCACGGAGTTCGCCCGCTACCTCAAAGATCTCGGCAGCAAGTTGTAGCCCCGCTGCGGCCGGCGCTCGCCGCTGCAGCGAGCGCTCGTTCGGCGGGCGCCCTCGCCGGCGCCCATCCCCTAGCGAGAGCGCTGCCGCTGACTGCGCGCCTGGCGCGAGTCGGCGTTCCAATGACGCCGCTCCCCGCCGCCGCGGGACCCGTGCGAGTTGCCGCCGTGGGGCGCCGAGCTCCTCGCGGGCGCCTGCCCCGAGTGAGACCGCCGCGAGCCGCCGCCATGGGAACCCTGCGATCCCGATTGATCGCCCGCCGCGCGTTCGGAGGCGGGGTGGGAGTCCGGGGCGGCCGCAAACGCCGGCGTCTGCAGTACGGGTATCGTGCGCTTGAGCACCCGCTCGATGTCGCGCAGCAGACCGTTCTCGTCCGAGGACACCAGCGATACCGCCTTGCCGAGCGCGCCCGCACGGCCCGTCCGGCCGATGCGGTGAACGTAATCCTCGGGGACGTTCGGCAGCTCGTAGTTCACCACCTGCGGCAGTTCCTTGATGTCGAGGCCGCGGGCCGCGACCTCGGTCGCCACCAGCGCAGTGACCTGTCCGCGCTTGAACATGTCGAGGGCCTTCACGCGCGCGGCCTGGCTCTTGTTGCCGTGGATGGCGGCGGCTCGAATGCCGGCGCCCTCGATTTGCTGGGTGAGCCGGTTTGCACCGTGCTTGGTGCGCGTGAAGATGAGTACCTGGTGCCAGGCGCCCTCCTTGATCAGATGCACGAGCAGATGACGTTTCTGATCCTTGGGCACGCGGTAGGCGCATTGTTCGACGAGCTCGATCGGCGCGTTGCGGGGCGCCACCTGGATCGAAAGGGGATTGCTCAACAGCCGCTCGGCGAGTCCGCGGATGTCGTCCGAGTAGGTCGCGGAGAACAGCAGGTTCTGCCGCTTCGGCGGCAACAGCTTGATCACCCGCTTGATGTCGTGGATGAACCCCATGTCGAGCATGCGGTCGGCCTCGTCGAGCACCAGCACCGAGACGCCCGACAAGTCCGCCGCGCGTTGCTGGGCAAGGTCGAGCAGGCGACCGGGCGTCGCCACCAGGATGTCGCAGCCGCTTCGAAGCCCGCTGATCTGCGGATTGATGTTCACGCCGCCGAACACCTGCATGACTCGCAGGGGCATGTATTTGCCGTAGTCGCGCGCGCTCTGCGCGACCTGTGCCGCCAGCTCGCGGGTCGGCGTCAGCACCAGCGCGCGCGGAGCGCGTGTCGCGGTGCCGCCGGCGAGCCTTTGCAGGATGGGGAGCACGAAACCCGCGGTCTTGCCGGTGCCGGTTTGAGCGCCGGCGAGCACGTCGCGCCCCGCGAGCACCGCGGGGATGGCTTGAAGCTGGATGGGAGAGGGTGCGTCGTAGCCCTTGTCGGCAACGGCACGGAGTAATTCGGGCACGAGCCCGAGATCGGAAAATGACATCGTTATCCTTGAATTGAAATTCGTCTGGGCTCGCACGACGGAGCCTCGAGGCGTCCGCAGCGGCCAGCAGCGAGAAGGGATTGAGTACGAGTGCGTCGAAGACGGACTGCGAGCCAGGGGCGGCACTGACCGGGCACCGGCCCTCATTTGGCTGGGCGCATCCTACCCGGAGAACGGCCGCGCGTCCAGCGGCTGGTTCACCCCCGAATGCGGCGGCCAGGTTGTCAATACCGCGTGGTCAGGGCGGTGAGCCACTCGGGCGTCTTATCGAGAATCCAGGCCTCCAGCAGCTTGTCGGTGCCGGACGCAATGAGGATGCCCAGACAGAGCATGATCAGGCCGAGCGCCTGCTTGCCGAACTTCCCCATGCTGAGGAGCCGTCCGCGAACTCTCATCAAGGTGGCGCGCGACAGCGAGCCGAGCACGATCAACGGCAGCGCGGCGCCGAGTCCGAAGAGCAGCATCAGGGCGCTGATTTCTCCCAGGTCCTTCCCCTGGCTGGCGAGGGTGGAGGCGGCCCCCAGCGTCGGACCGACGCACGGGCTCCACACCACGCCGAGCAGCAGCCCGACCAGGAACTGACCCGCGAGCCCGTCGAGCGTCACGAGCGACAGCATCCGATTGCCGGAATCGCTCAATCCGCCGACCGCGCGCGCGAACAGGTCCTGGAGGTTCGGCAGCAGCAGGATGGCGCCGAAGAGGGCGAGCACGACGCCTCCGGCGGTGCGCAGCGTATCCGGATCGAGTCCGGACTTGGCGCCGAGCGTGGCGAGAAAGATGCCCACGAGGGTGAAGGACAGCGCGAGGCCGGCACCGAGCGCCAGCGGTCCCCGGCGGTGAGCGTTCACCGCCGAGCCGATCAGCACCGGCACCAGGGGCAATACGCAGGGCGAGAGCGTGGACAGCGCGCCCGCCAGAAGTCCCAATCCATAGGTGGAGGGCCCGAAGTTCATGAGCTTGGGCCTCGGGCGTCAGGACACGGCGTGTCGCAGAAGAGCCGCGAGATTCGGCTCTTGCGTATCTCCGGTCGAGCGGGCAACCTCCTTGCCGTCCTTGAAGACCACGATGGTGCTTTGCTG
>DASYAC010000151.1:0-16973 GCA_036501585.1 Steroidobacteraceae bacterium | reverse complement strand
TGCCGCCGGCCTCTGCCGCGCGAGCGATGCCGCCGCCCGCGCCCACCGCTGCCGCCCCGCGCGCGACACCGGCGACCATGCCGCCCACCGCCGCTGCCGTGCCCCCTGCGCCTGTCGCCCCCACGGGGCGGATCATGACCTCACCCGCCAACCGGCGCCGCGCGCGTGAAGCGGGTATCGACTTGGCGAGGGTGGTGGGATCGGGTCCCGGCGGGCGCATCGTCCGCGAGGATCTGGCGTCCGCACCGGCAGTGCCGGGCGCCGACGTTTCCGCGGAAACGTCCGAGATCAAGGTCATCGGGGTGCGCCGGCTGATCGCCGAGCGCATGAGCGAGGCCAAGCGCAACATCCCGCACTTCGCGTACGTGGAAGAGGTCGATGTGACCGAGCTCGAGGCGCTCCGGCGGCACCTCAATTCCAAGAGTGGCCCGGGCGAACCTGCCTTGACTTATTTACCCCTGGTGATCGCCGCCCTGATACGCACCCTGGCGTCCTTTCCGCAGTGCAATGTGCTCTACGATGCGGCGCGCGGTGTGCTGGTGCGGCATCGCGCGGTACACGTGGGGGTCGCCACGCAAACGCCGGAGGGACTCAAGGTGCCGGTGGTACGCCATGCCGAGAGGCTCACCCTGGCGGCGCTCGCCGCCGAGATTCGCCGCGTGACCGAGCGGGCGCGTGCGAACAAGGCCTCGCGCGAGGAACTGGTGGGCTCGACCATTAGCGTCACCAGCCTGGGCAAGCTCGGTGGTATCGCTTCCACGCCCATCATCAACGCACCGGAAGTGGCCATCATCGGTCTCAACAAGGCGGTGGAGCGGCCGGTGGTCCATGAAGGGGCCGTCGCGATACGCCGAATCATGAACTTATCGTCGTCATTCGATCATCGCTTCGTGGACGGCTATGATGCCGCGGCGATGATTCAAGCCTTGAAAGAGCTGCTCGAACATCCCGCAATGATTTTCATCCCAAGGTGACTTCCATGACTGCGCAACCTCAACGTGTGACTCCTGAGTCTCAGGCACAACCGCCCCGGCCGGCGTTCGGCACCGTGCTCACCTCGCACATGGCCGTCGCCACGTACCGCGACGGACGCTGGGGCGAGTCCGAGGTCAAACCGGTCGAGTCGATTCCACTGAGCCCTGCCGCTCACGTGCTGCATTATTCCAGCACTTGCTTCGAAGGCTTCAAGGCGTTTCGACATGCGGACGGCTCGGTGCATACCTTCCGCATGGACCGGCACCTTCAGCGCCTGTGCCAGAGCGCCCGTCAGCTGGTCCTGCCCGAGCCTCCGGCCGCTCTTGCGGCCGACATGGTGCGGGCGGTGATCGCGCGCTGCCGGGATGCGGTGCCCGAAACACCGGGCGCGCTCTACCTGCGGCCGATACTGTTCGGCACCACGGCGAACATCGGTGCGGCCGCGACGCCGGCGACGGAGGCGATGCTCCTGGTGCTGGCGAGCCCCGTGTGGGATTACTTCGCGGGCGGGATGAAGCCGCTGCGCATCCTCGTCGACGACGAGCACACGCGCTCGGCCGCGCAGATGGGCATGGTCAAGACGGGCGGCAATTACGCCGCGGCGATGGGTCCCACCCTGGCCGCCCGTGCCAGGTATCAGGCCGACCAGGTGCTGTTCTGTCCGGGCGGCGAGGTTCAGGAAACCGGAGCGGCCAATTTCCTGTTGATTCGCGATGGGGAACTGATGACGCGCGGCCTCGACACCACATTCTTGCACGGCGTCACTCGCGACTCCTTGCTGACCCTGGCCCGCGACCGCGGCTTCAAGGTGTCCGAGCGGGTATTCGACGTGAAGGACATGCTGGAATGGGTGAAATCCGGCGAGGCAGCCCTGTCGGGTACGGCCGCGGTGCTCGCCGGCGTCGGAACGCTCATTTATCGAGGCACCGAGCACAGAGTGGCGAACGGCGAGGTGGGACAGCAGACGCGCGCGTTACGTGCGCACCTCGTCGCGATTCAACAGGGCGAAGCGCCCGACCCCCACGGCTGGCTGCAGGCGGTGTAAACCGCCGGCGGCCTCGAGGCCGCTCAATACTCGTCGCGTTCCTCGTCGTCCTCGTCATCGAGGTCGTCGTCGTCATCCTCGTCTTCGTCGTCGTCCCAGTCGTCATCCTCGTCGTCTTCGTCGTCATCTTCGTCTTTTTCGGACTTCGATCCCGACCAACCCTCGGGCTCCTCGGTCAGCTCGAGGTCGAGCTCCGCCCAATCGTCGACATCCAATTCCTCGATGTCGCCGTCGAGATGCTGAATCTCGACGATTTCGCGGTCCTCGTCCACCTTGAGGACCTGAAAAGTCTCCTCGTTCTCCAGATCGTCATACCACTGGCCGACGGCTGGTTCGTACTCTCTACCCACTGGGATTCGTCCTTTTCTCGAGCCGTTCTGCCGGTTGGCGGGCGGATGATTGGTTGGCAGGCGAATATTAGGGGAGGCCGGTCCGCTAAGTAAATGGCAAAATCGTATCGGCATGAATGTCGCCGACCGTAAATTAAGCGCTCACCGCCTGATCGAGGCGAAACGCGTCGTCATCAAGGTGGGGTCCGCGCTGCTGGTGGACGCCGAGAAAGGGCGTCTCAATCGCACCTGGCTGGAAGGCTTCGCGGCGGACATCGCGCACCTCAAACGGCGCGGCCAGGAGGTGATCCTGGTGTCCTCCGGTGCGATCGCTCTCGGGCGCCGCCATTTGGGGCTGGGCACGGGCAAGCTGAAACTCGAAGAAAGCCAAGCGGCCGCGGCGGTCGGTCAGATTCGCCTGGCGCATGCCTACAAGGAGCTGTTGGAGGCGCATGAGATCACGGTGGCACAGATCCTGCTTACCCTCGGGGACACGGAACAGCGGCGCCGATACTTGAATGCGCGCGGCACCCTGAAAACGCTGCTCTCGCTCGGGGCGGTCCCGGTGATCAATGAAAACGACACCGTGGCGACGGCCGAGATCCGCTACGGCGATAACGACCGGCTGGCGGCGCGGGTCGCCCAGATGGCGGGCGCCGATTGCCTGATCATGCTGTCGGACATCGACGGCTTGTACACGGCGAACCCTCAGGAAAATCCCGACGCCGAACTCATCTCCCGGGTGCTCGACATAACGCCCGCCATCGAGGCCATGGCCGGCGGGACAACGAGCGATTTCGGGACGGGGGGCATGCAGACCAAGATCGCCGCCGCCAAGATCGCGGTGGGGGCGGGCTGTCATCTATGCATCGCGAAGGGTGCGACCCAGCATCCCTTGAAGCGCATCGAGGATGGCGCGCGCTGCACCTGGTTCGTGCCGTCATCCACACCGTCCGCGGCGCGCAAGCAGTGGATCGCCGGAACCTTGAAGCCGGCTGGTGCGATCAGCGTGGACGAGGGCGCGGTGCGTGCCCTTTTGCAGGGCAAGAGCCTCTTGCCGGCCGGCGTCACGCGCGCCGTCGGGCGGTTCGACCGCGGCGATACGGTGAGCATCGTGGGGCCCGACAGCCTCGAGGTCGCGCGCGGGATCTGCGCGTACTCGGACGGCGATACCGCGCGCATCATGGGCCGCAAGTCCGCGGAGATCGAGAATTTACTGGGCTTCAGGGGCCGGGACGAGATCGTCCATCGCGACGATCTGGTACTGATGAGAGCGACGTGAGCGTGGCAGATGTCATGACGGCGATCGGCCGAGGCGCCCGGGAGGCCGCTCCCGCCCTCGAGCTCGCCTCGACAGCGCAGAAGAACCACGCGTTGCGCGCTGCGGCCGGGACTCTGCGCAAGCGCCGTCACCAGATCTTGGCGGCGAACGAGCGCGATATGGCGGACGCTTTGTCGAAGGGTGCCGGCGGCGCGCTGCTCGACCGGTTGAAGCTCGACGACAAGCGCATCGAGGCCATGGCGCAGGCGTTGGAAGCTATTGCCGAGCTCCCCGATCCGATCGGTACGGTGCTCGCAGAGTGGACCCGGCCCAACGGATTGCATATTCAGCGGCGCCGGGTGCCGCTCGGCGTGATCGCCATCATCTACGAGAGCAGACCGAACGTCACCGCCGATGCGGGAGCGCTGTGCCTGAAGTCCGGCAACGCCGTCATCTTGCGCGGAGGCTCGGAGAGTTCACGGTCGAGCGCCGCCATCCACGAGTGCCTGACCGAGGGATTGAGCGCCGCGGATCTGCCGAGCACCGCCATCCAGCGGGTGCCGACCACGGACCGCGCCGCCGTCGGCTTCATGCTGGCCGAGATGGCGGAGTACATCGACGTGATCGTCCCTCGGGGGGGCAAGAATCTCATCGAGCGGGTTCAGAAGGAGGCTCGCATTCCGGTCATCGGGCATCTCGAGGGCGTCTGCCACGTGTTCGTCGAGCGCGCCGCCAACCTCGAGATGGCGCGCACCCTGGTGCTGAACGCCAAGATGCGCCGTACCGGCGTTTGCGGTGCGGCGGAGACGCTGCTGGTCGACCGCAGTTGCGCGGCCACCCACCTCGCGCCGCTGATCGGGACGCTGCTCGCGGCGGGGTGCGAAGTGCGCGGCGACGAGACCGCCATGCGCGTCGATCCGCACGTCAAGCCGGCGACGGAGCAGGATTGGTACACTGAGTATCTGGACGCGATCATCGCGGTGCGCGTGGTCGACGGGATCGACGCGGCCATCGAGCACATCCGCCGCTATGGATCGCAGCATACGGACTCGATCGTGACCGAGGATGAAGCGGCGGCGGAGCGTTTCTTGACGCGCGTCGACAGCGCCATCGTGCTGCACAACGCCTCGACCCAGTTCGCCGACGGCGGCGAGTTCGGGATGGGCGCGGAGATCGGCATCAGTACCGACAAGTTTCATGCACGGGGACCGGTCGGCGTCGAGCAGCTGACGAGCTACAAATACATCGTTCGGGGGAGCGGTCAGCTGCGCGATTGAGACGGCACCTGGTCCAGCGCGGCGATGGCGGCGAGCCATCGCCGAACCTCATGCGGGTTCTCGAGATGCCACTGTGCTTGGAGGCGATCGCCCACCGCAATCGACACGCCGCCCGCCCTCTCGGCGAAGCGAAGGCCGGGCTCATCCGTCAGGTCGTCACCGACGAACACCGGAGTTCTGCCCGCGAACGGCGGCTCGCTCATGAAGGCCTCGGCGGCGGTCCCCTTGGTGAATCCGCTGGGTTTGATCTCCAGCACCTTGTTGCCGGCCAGCACCTCGTAACGCTCTTCGATCGGAGCCACTGCCGCGGCCACCGCGCGGCGAACGCCGGTCTCGTGCTCCGGAGCGAGTCGATAATGAATCGCGAGGGTGCGCCCCTTGTCCTCGAACAAGGTGCCGGGGTGAGATGCGACGAAGGCGCGCAGAGGCGCTCGAGCGCGGTCCAGATTCGCATCGAGGCCGGATGTCGCCGCGTAGAGAACACCCGAGGCGCTGCGCCGCTCGGCGCCGTGCTGTCCGGCCGCGGGCAGCTCGAGAGGCGCGAACAGCTCGTCGATGGTCGCGAGGCTGCGCCCGCTCACCAAGGCGAGCGCTCCATTCAAAGACTGCGCGACCGCGGCGATCAGCGCATTGAGCGACGGATCCACCACCACGGCGGACGGCGTATCGGCGATTTCCAGCAGTGTTCCGTCGATATCGAGGAAGAGGCACCACTCGCGGGAGGGTGCGGGGGCGGCGTTTCTCATTTCGTCCGGACCATAGCCCATCCGCGCTGCGAGTGCACGCGCGCCGGGCGGGGCGCTCGTCGTGTAATTTTTACATGCGAAATCGTCGCCGCGCGCGCTCGAGACCGGAGACGGTTCTCGAAAATTTCGGTATTTTGCTCGGCAACAAGGATACCTTGAATGAAGGCTCGACCGCGGAGGTGTGGTGTTTCGCTCGGTGATGTTGCGTTTCGTGTTGCCGGTGGCGCTCGCCTCGTGCGTGGTCGCGTTTTTCGGGCTGCCGTACATCCAGCGCTTGCTCGCGGAATGGTTCACCGCCGATGTGGAGCTGCGCGCGCAGCTGGTGATGCACACCATGGAAGGCCCGCTCACCGAGCTCGTGGAACAGGGCAACGAGGCGCGGCTGCACGGCTATCTCGCCAAAATGACGGCCGATGAGCGCCTGCTGGCCGTCCTCGTGTGCCGGCCGGACGGAACGGTCATCGCGAAGACCGAACGACTGCCGCGAGCGGTCGATTGCGATGCGGGCGACGGCGTCCATTCCTCGTCGGCAAGGGTCGTGCAGCTGCCGTCCGGCTCGGTGCAGGTGTCGCGATTCGACTTCGATTCCGCGCAGCCGGCCCCGTTTCGGGTCGTGATGCTGTACGACCTGAGCTTCGTCGATCGGCGGCAGCGAACCGCGCGCGATTTCGTCCTGGTGTTCATCGGCATCTCGGTGCTGCTGCTCGCGCTGCTCGTGGTGCTGGTCGCGTGGCTGCAGATTCGGCGATGGGTCAACGTGCTGATCGGCGACATTCGCGGGAAGCGTTTTCTCGACAACGCGCACTCGCCGCGCGAGTCCCTGCCGATACTTTCTCAAGTCCGCCAGGTCCTGGCGGAGGCGGAGGAGAAGCAGCGGCTGGAGATCGACTTCCGCGAGAACTGGACGCCGCAAGCGCTCCGTCAGGTGGTGAAGGATCACCTGCATTCCTCGCAGGTGATCATCGTCTCGAACCGTGAGCCCTACATCCACAACTACAACGCGGATCATCAGCCGGTCGCCCAGGTGCCCGCGAGCGGCATGGTGACCGCGCTCGAACCGATCATGCGCGCCTGTTCCGGGGTGTGGGTGGCGCACGGCGCCGGCGCCGCCGATCGCGATACGGTGGACCGTTTCGACCACATCGCCGTTCCGCCGGACAAGCCGTCCTATACGTTGCGGCGGGTGTGGCTGACCGAGGCGGAGGAACAGGGCTACTACTACGGATTCTCGAACGAGGGTCTATGGCCGCTGTGTCATCTGGCCTACGTGAGGCCGGCGTTTCGGCCGAGCGATTGGCGCGCCTACGAAGAGGTCAATGCCAAATTCGCCGACGTCGTCTCGGCCGAGGCGAGCACGGACAGCCCCGTGGTATTGATCCAAGATTTTCATTTCGCGCTGTTGCCGAAGCTCATCCGCACGCGGATCCCGAAGGCGACCATCGCCCTGTTCTGGCACATCCCGTGGCCGAATGCGGAGACCTTCGGCGTCTGCCCCTGGAAGCGTGAAATGCTGCTGCACATGCTGACGGCCGACATTCTCGGGTTTCACACGCGCTATCACTGCCAGAATTTTCTCGACACCGTGGACCGGTTCGTGGAGTGCCAGATCGATCGCGAGCACATGACCGTGACGCTGCAAGGCAGGGTGTGCCGCGTGGCGGCCTATCCGATCTCGATCGAGTGGCCGCCCCGGTGGCTGCAGTACCTCCCCGATGCGGCGGCCTGCCGGGCGGCCGTCCGGCAGCGGCACCGGATCGGGCCGGACGTGGTCATCGGTCTCGGTGTCGAGCGTTGGGACTTCACCAAGGGAATCCTCGAACGCTTCCAGGCGCTCGAGACGC
This sequence comes from Steroidobacteraceae bacterium, assembly GCA_036501585.1. Taxonomy (GTDB): domain Bacteria; phylum Pseudomonadota; class Gammaproteobacteria; order Steroidobacterales; family Steroidobacteraceae; genus Bog-1198. Next base: position 9,499 of record DASYAC010000151.1, on the reverse strand, counting down.
TGCTCGAGAAAAATCCGCGCCACCGCGGCCGGCTCACGCTCCTGCAGATCGCCTCGCCGTCCCGCAGCCAATTGCCGGCGTACCGCGAGCTGCAGCAGCGGACCTACGACGAAGTGGAGCGCATCAACGCCAAATTCGCGGAGGGCGAGTGGCGGCCGATCGTCCTGATCGGGGAGCATCAGGAGCCCCACAGCGTGTTCGAGCTCTATCGGGCCGCCGATTTCTGTCTGGTCAACAGTCTGCACGACGGCATGAATCTGGTCGCGAAGGAATTCGTGGCTTCGCGCGAAGACGAGGACGGTGTATTGATCCTCAGCACGTTCGCGGGCGCATCGCGCGAGCTGGCCGAGGCGGTGCTGATCAATCCCTTCGACGTGAACGAGACGGCGCAGGCGATGGAAATCGCCATGCGCATGGGACGCGAGGAGCGACGCGACCGCATGAGCCTGATGCGGCGCACGGTCAAGGAGAACAACGTGTACCGGTGGGCGGGCCGGATGCTGATGGACGCCGCGCGCATCCGCCAGCGCCAAAACCTGCCGTCCGTGAAATCGAGGTTCGGGCGCTTCGGGACTTGAGGCGGCAACGCCGCCGCCAAATCAGGCCCGGGCGGCGAAGGCGCGCAGCCGCTGCGCCGCGAGCTCGAGGGTCTCGTCCTTCTTGGCGATGCAGAGGCGAATCAGCGTCATGGGGGGCGGCGATGCATAGAAGGGCGACAGCGGAATGGTGGCCACCTTCGCCTCGCGGATCAGGCGGTCGGCGAACTCGAGGTCGCTCGATCGGCTGAACGCGCCGTAATCCACGAGGAGGAAATAGGTGCCGGCGGCCCTGATGGCCTCGAAGCCCGAGCCACGGAGCGAGTCCGCCAGCAGGTCGCGTTTCGCCTGGAAGAATGCGGACAGGCCGGTCCAGGCGTCGGGACGCCGCGCGAGATAGCGGGCGATGGCGTGCTGCAAGGGCGCTGCGATGCTGAAGGCATTGAACTGATGCACCCGCCGCAGTTCCTGAGTGAGAGCGGCAGGCGCCACGCAATAGCCGGTCCGCCAACCGGTGGCGTGCAGCGCCTTGCCGAAGGAGAAGACGGCGAAACTTCTGCCGCGCAATTCCGGATGGGCCAGCACCGAATTCGGCCGACGTCCGTCGAAGATCACGTTCTCGTAGACCTCGTCGGCCAGGACCGTGATGGGACGGTGGCGGATCAGTGCGGCAAGCGCGTCCAGATCGCCGCAACCGAAGACCGTGCAGCTGGGATTCTGCGGACTGTTGATGATGACGAGCCGGGTGCGCTCGCTCAAGCGCGCGCGCACGTGGTCCCAATCGACGGCGAAGGCCGGCGGGCTCAACGGGATGCGAACGCATCGGCCCCCGGCCAGCCTCACGGACGGTTCGTAGGCGTCGTAGGCGGGATCGAAGATGATCGCCTCGTCGCCGGGCCCGACCACCGCTTGAATCGCGTCGTACAGCCCTTCGGTGGCGCCGCAGGTGACGGTGATCTCGGTCTCGGGATCGATCTCGACCTCGTAGGTGGTCCTGACCTTCCGGGAGATCAGCTCGCGCAGCGCGATGACGCCTTCCATGGGTGCATATTGGTTGTGCCCTTCGGCGATGGATTCGACCAAGGATGCCGCCAGGTCCGCATCGATCGGGTAGTCCGGGAATCCCTGGCCGATGTTGAGGGCCCCTTCCTCCAGCGCGCGGCGCGACATCACGGTGAAGATGGTCGTGCCCACATCCGGCAACTTGCTCTTGAAGCGCATGTCGACGGGAATACTCACCCGTGCCCGGTCTCACGGATGACCGGCGCAGCGGCATCGAGTCCCTGCAAACCGCCCGCCAGCGAGCGCGCCTTGAAACCGCGTTTGCGCAGCTCCCGTGCGGCGGTGAGGCTGCGCTTGCCGGAGGCGCAGAGCAGGAGATAGTCGGCGCCGGGACTCAAGGCGCCCGGGTCCGCAAGGAGCGATGCCAGGGGAATGTGGCGTGACGGCGTCGGCCTCGCCGCGAATTCCTCCGCGGTTCTGACATCGACGAGCTCGAAACGCGGCACCGCGGCGCCGAGCGAGGGGAGGGCGATCTCGATGTCCTCTTCCTCGCGGGGCAGATCGCGGATGAGGGCGCAGCCGGGCGCGGCGCACTCCGCGCGGCGCGGGGCCTTGAGCCGGGTGCTGCCGAAGCTCATGAAATCGATGAGCACGAGCTCACCGTCGAGCTGTCCCGGCATGCCGAGCAGCACCTTCAGCGTGAGCAGTGCCTGCAGGCAGCCGAACGCGCCGGGCACGGGTCCGAGCACGCCCGCCTCGGCGCAATTGCCGACCACGCCGTCCGCGGTCGCATCGGGCCAGAGACAGCGCAGACAGGCATGGGTCGCCGCCGGCCGGTAGACCTGTATCTGCCCCTCGTATTGATAGACGCTCGCGAATATCGCGGGCCGGCGGGCGAGGACCGCGGCGTCGTTGATCAGGAACTTGGTGCGGAAATTGTCGCTGCAGTCCACCACGACGTCGTGCGCGCGCACCAGGGGAAGCGCATTGTCCGCGTCGAATCGGACGCCGTGCAGCTCGACTCGAACCGCGGGATTGATCCTCGAGACCGCGGCGGCGGCGAGCGCCGCTTTCGCGCTGCCGACGTCCGCGAGAGCGTAGATCGGCTGGCGGTGAAGGTTGCTTTCATGCAGCGTGTCCGCGTCGATGATGCCGAGAACGCCGACGCCCGCGCCGGCGAGGTATTGAAGCACGGGGCTTCCCAATCCTCCGGCGCCGACGACGAGCACCCGGCTCGCCGCGAGCTTGGCCTGACCATCGGCGCCCACCTCCTTGAGCAGGATCTGCCGGGAATAGTCAGGCTGCATCACGGTGCTACGCTCCGTGGTCGTGGTCGTGTGTGTGATGGCGATCGTGATCGTGACCGTGCGAGTGCCCAGGCGCCGCGCAGCGCTCGCAATTCACCCATCCGGAATCGCCGCTCCGGTAGTGCTCTTTCTTCCAGATCGGCACGCGATGTTTCACCTCATCGATGATGAAGCGACAGGCATCGAACGCCTCGCCGCGATGCGCCGAGCTCACCCCCACCCACACCGCCATATCGGACAAGCCGAGCGAACCCACCCGGTGGATGCAGAGCGCATGCTGGATGGGGAAACGGGCGGCCGCCTCGGCGAGAATGCGCTCGCCCTCTTTCAATGCGAGCTCCTGGAACGCCTCGTACTCCAGGCGCGTGACTTCCCGGCCCTCGTTGAAATTGCGCACCCATCCCTCGAAGCTCGCATAGCCTCCCGCGCCCGGATCGAGGAGCTCACGCCGGGCGGCATCGGTGTCGATGCTCGAGTCGGTGAAGCGAAAGCGCATCAGCCGCCCGCCACGGGAGGTATGAAGACCACCGCATCGCCGGCGGCCAGGCGTTGAGACCAGGGAGCGAATTCCGAGTTGACGGCGACCTTGAGCTGTTCGCGCGGCAGCGTGAAGCCGTAGCGCGCCCGGAGTTCCGCGTAAAGATCCGCCGGTGTGGCGGCGATGGTCTCGACGGTTTCCTCGGAACGGCCCGATTGCTCGCGCATCAGGGCGAAATACTGGATTTTCAGTTGCATGGTGTGAGTGCGCGTCGGCTCGGTCGCGGGCGCGATGAGAGTCGTCGCGCGATCGTACTCCTCCGGCGTGTTGACGTTGTCGAGCGCGCGCCGATCCCTGGGCTCGAGGAGGCGCACGGCGTGATTGCGTAAGAATTTTCTCGGGCAATCCTTGCCTTTGGCCAGAAACGCATCGATTTCCGCGGCCGCCTTCGGCTCCCATATCGCACACAAGGGCTCGGGCAATCCATCATGGACGCTCGAGTACGCCGTGGCGCTCACCGCCGGGTCGCGCTCGGCGAGCAGCTGGCTCAGGGCGCCGTCGCTCAGGAAGGGCAGATCGCAGGCCACCACCAGCCAGGCAGCGCCGGGGTGGGCGGCGAGCGCCGATCGGATGCCCACGATGGGCCCCTGGCCCGGAACCGAGTCCACGATCAAGGGATATCGTGCCCGGGCGGGGTCGCCTTGCTGCGAGGCACGCACCGAGACGAACACTGGGCTCACGTGCCGCGCCGCGAGCTCGACGCTGCGATCGATCTGGCTCCTGCCCTGATAAAGGAGTGTCGCCTTGTCGCGCTTCATGCGCGCGCTCGAGCCGCCGGCGAGCACGAGGCCGTGGACCGGGCTGCCGACGCTCATGGCGAGGCCTCGCGTGAATACAGGCTCTTGCCGCCTTCCTTGGCGATCAGCCGCAGGTCGGAAATGACGATGTCGTGAGACAAGGCCTTGCACATGTCGTATATCGTGAGCGCGGCGACGCTCGCTCCCGTGAGGGCTTCCATCTCCACACCGGTCTTGTGGTGCACGCTCACCGTGCAACGGATCACGGCCGCATCGCCTTCCAGGTCGATTGCGATCCGGCAATTCTCGATTCCCAGGGGATGGCAGAACGGGATCAGCTCATGAGTGCGTTTGGCGCCCATGACGCCGGCCACGATGGCGGTGTCGAAAATCGGCCCCTTGGACGAGCGCAATCCGCTCTCGCGCAGCGCTGCGGCCACCAAGGGGGGGAATCGCACGCGCGCTTCCGCAACCGCGGTTCGCCGCGTGGCGGTCTTGTCGCTCACGTCGACCATGGTCGGCCGCCGCTCGGCATCGAGATGAGTGAATGTCATGGAATCAGCCGCCGATGTAGTACATCTCGATCTTCTTCCCGGCGGGGCTCTCCCGATCGCCGCGGTGCTCCTCGCGAAGCTCGCTGTAACGATCGTAGCGGCCGCGCCACGTGCCGCGAATGAGGTCGAGGAGCTCGGAGTCCGTGGCGCCCCCGCGCATCGCAGCCCGCAAATCGAGTCCCTGGGTCGCAAAGAGGCAGGTGTAGAACTTCCCCTCGGAGGAGAGGCGCGCCCGGGTGCAGTTGCCGCAAAAAGGCTGGGTCACCGACGAGATGAAACCGATTTCCCCCGCGCCGTCATCGAAGCGCCAGCGCTTGGCGACCTCGCCGAGGTAATTTTCCGAGACGGGATGCATCGGCCAGCGCGCGGCGATGCGCGCTGCGAGCTCGCGCGAGGGAACGACCATGTCCGGACGCCAGGCGTTGCGGTTGCCCACATCCATGAATTCGATGAAGCGCACGATGACGGGCCGCCCGCGAAAGTGTTCCACCAGGTCGAGCACGGTGTGATCATTCACGCCGCGTTCCACGACGCTGTTGACCTTGATCGGCGCGAGGCCCGCGGCGATCGCCGCGTCGATCCCCTGCAATACCTGGTCGAGCGCCCCGAAGCCGCCGCTCATGCGAGTGAAGAGCTCGCGATCGAGCGTGTCCAGACTCACCGTCACGCGACTCAAGCCGTTCGCCTGCAGATCGACCGCATGCCGGGCGAGCAGCACGCCGTTGGTGGTGAGAGCGATGTCCTCGATCTCGGGAATCGCGGAAAGGTCGCCCACGAGATCCGCGAGATTGGTCCGCAGCAGAGGCTCCCCGCCGGTGAGGCGGATCTTGCGGACCCCGAGCCCCGCGAACAGCCGCGCGAAACGCACGATTTCGTCGAACGACAGACGTTCGTGCGACTTCAGGAACTGATAGTGCTCGTGGAACTTCTCCTTGGGCATGCAATAGGGACAGCGGAAGTTGCAGCGGTCCATCACCGAGATGCGCAGGTCGTGCAGCGCCCGCCCACGCCGGTCGAGCGGGTGCTTGGCGCCTTGTATGTCGTGAACGTTGTAGCTCGTCATGGGTGCCCGATTACCAGCGGTACATGCCGGTGACGAATCCCTTCGCGTAGGTGTTGGGCCCCGGAGGCAGCTCGACGAAACCGTCGGTGCCGGCGAGACCGAGGAAATCTCCGGAGCCCTTGGTCTGCCGGGGAGCCGCCCAGGGCCGGCCCCACTCGTCGTGCTGGACGGCGACGGGCAGAAAGTAGGCCACCGACGGATTGACGGTGACCGCCTCCGCGAGCGCGATGCGCTCGGGCGGCCGCCGCCGGGTTCCCATCGCCTCGGCAATCGCCGGAACCACGTAGCGGATCAGACACATGAGCGTGGACACGGGATTTCCCGGCAAGCCGAACACGGACTGCCCCTGCGGTCCGACCCCGAACCACATGGGCCTGCCGGGCCGCTGAGCGATATTGTGAAATACCTGCTGCACTCCGAGGCTCCCGAGAACTTTGGGTACCAGATCAAACTTACCCATGGAGACGCCGCCGCTCAAAATCAAGACCTCGTGCGTGGTCAGGTGCAGGGACAGCCGTTCGCGCAGCTGAGCCTCGTCGTCCGCCACATGGTCGTCGCCCACGCGCGCGAATCCCCGGCGGCGCAGGGTGGCGGCGACCGCGTAGGCGTTCGACCGGCGCACTTGGTGGTCGGCGATGGGGTCTCCGGGCTCTATCAACTCGTCCCCGGTGGATATGATCATCACGGCGGGCTGGCTCGAGACGCGGACGCGGGCCATTCCCGCGGAGGCCGCAACGGCGATTTCCGGCGCGCGGAGCAGGGTTCCGGTTTGCAGTAGCAGCGTTCCCTGGCGGGTGTCGCTGCCGCGGCGGTGAACGTTGTGATAGGGGGCGCCGGCAACCGCCGGTTTCAGCGCCGCGAACCCGTCGAGGACGTCGTATTGTTCCAGCGGGATGACGCAGTCGCTGCCCTGCGGGAGAATGGCCCCCGTCATCACCTCGATGGCCTCGTCGCGCTCGAGCTTCAGCGACGGGGCGCCGGCGGCCTGCGTCGCCTGAACCCGAAAGCGGCGCACACCCCGGCGCAGCGACTCGCTGTCGATCGCGATGCCATCCATGGTGACGCGGTCGAAGGGCGGTTGATCGCGCTCCGCGTAGATGTTTTCGCGCAACGTTCCGCCGACGCACTGCGTGAGCGGCAGTGATTCGATCGGCAGACACGTCAGCCGAGAGTTGATCGCCTCTTCGGCCAGACGCGGTGTGATGAGCGTACTAGCCTGCATAGTCAAAGACGGCGGCGGAGGGAATCCACCGCCCTCGGGTTCAAGATGCCGCGTGCTTGGCCTTGTAGGCCTTCAATTGATCGTTGAATCGGCCGACGATCGCCTGGAGCTCGTCCACCGCAGAATTGTTTTTCTGCGTGAGGATCTTCTCCTGTTCCTCCGCCTTCGCCTTCTCGTCCTTGGAGAGCTTGGACGGATCCTTCGGCGTGGCCGCGTCGATCTCGAGCTTGATGCAGTCCAAATACGCATTCATCTCGGTGTTGTAGCGGCTGACCTCGTTCTTGGCGGCGATCATTTCTTCCTTCGACGCGGTGTTGCCGTCGGGGATGCTGCCCGGTGCGCGGGGGTAGGTGCAATCCGCCTGTGCGTAAGCGGCGGAACCCAGTGCGAAAACCAGCGTGAGCGGTATCCAAGCCTTCATCGGGAATCCTCTATTTATCGGTGCGAATGTTTATCGGTCCACCGCGATCTTACGGCCAATGGCGGGAAGGCCGCCAGCGGTCGCCGTGATTCGTCTAAGTGGCTGATTATTGTCTCATTCGAACAGCCGCGCGGGCTTTGGTTCCCGGCCCCGGGGCCGATTCGGGCGGTCCGAGCGGCAGCTGCCGCGTAATATGCACGGTGATTCCGGTTGGCACCACCCGGCGGGGGACCCGATCGCCACCCGACATTTAGCTCCGGGAGGCTGTCGATCCCGAGAGTGGCCGCTCGACTACTGGACGGCGATACCAACCTTCTGAGGAGAGCTTCATGCAGTACTTACTGATGATCTATGCGAACGAACGGGAACACGACGCGCTGGGAGAGGCCGCCCTGGCCGCGATGTCGCAGGAATACGTGGAATTCACCAAATCGATCGTTCAGAGCGGCAACTTCAAAGCCGCTGACAGACTGAGGCCCGTGTCGACGGCCTCGACCGTCCGGGTGCGAAACGGCAAAGTCGTGACCACGGACGGCCCCTTCGCCGAAACCCGGGAGCAGCTGGGCGGCTACTACCTGGTAGAGGCCAAGAATCTCGACGAGGCGCTGGCGCTGGCGGCGCGCATCCCGAGCGCGCGGCACGGCAGCATCGAAGTGCGCCCCATCTGGGTTCTCGGGCAGCAGTGAGTCCGCCGGACGCGCCGGCGCCGGCCGCCGTCGAGTCATGCCTGGCGGAGATCTTTTCCCGGGAGGCGGGTCGGGTCCTTGCGACCTTGATCCGCCTCCTGGGCGACTTCGATTTGGCCGAGGAGGCACGCCAGGAAGCATTCGCCGCCGCGCTCGAACGATGGCCGGAGCGCGGCGTTCCCGACAACCCGAGCGCATGGCTGATACACGTCGGGAGGAACAAGGGGATCGATCGAATCCGCCGCCGTGCCGCCTATCGGGACGCCATGCTGCGCGAATCGGCAATTGCCGATACCGCCTGGGCGGACGAGCCCGACGACGACGAGGTCTTCGGCGACGATCGCCTGAGATTGATCTTCATCTGCTGTCACCCGGCTCTCGGTCCCGAAGCCCGGATCGCGCTGACGCTTCGCGAGGTGTGCGGACTTTCGCTGCAATCGGTCGCGCGGGCGTTCCTCGTGCACGAGGAGACGATGGCCCAGCGATTGGTGCGCGCCAAGAGAAAGATCCGAGACGCGGGCATTCCCTACGAGACACCGGATCCGTCGATGCTCGACGAGCGGGTCGACGGGGTTCTCACCGTCATCTACGCGGTGTTCACGGAGGGGTACGCGGCGACCGCCGGCAGCGCGCTGACGGACCAGGGCCTGTGCCGCGAGGCGATACGGCTCGGGCGACTGGTCGATGCGCTGCTTCCGGGGAACGCCGGGGTGCTGGGGCTCCTCGCGCTCATGCTGCTCCACGATGCGCGGCGTGCGGCGCGCGTGTCGGGAGTGGGGAACGTGGTATTGCTGGACGCGCAGGACAGGGCACTCTGGGATAAGGCGCAGATCGCCGAGGGCCTGATGCTCGTGGAGAGATCTCTGCGGAGCCCCGCCGGGGTGAGCCGGTTTGCGGTCGAGGCGGCCATCGCCGCGCTTCACGTGCAGGCCGCGGACAGTGACTCGACCGATTGGCCGCAGATCGTCGGCTTGTACGAGGTGCTGCTGCGGCTCCATCCCACCCCGGTGGTCGAGCTCAATCACGCGGCCGCCGTATCGATGGTGGACGGGGCCGCACGCGCGCTCGACCTGGTGGAGTCGATACGCGCGCGAGGCGAGGTGTCCGATTATCATTTGCTGCATGCGACCCGCGGCAATCTCCTCGCGCGGCTCGGCCGGCGGGGCGAAGCGGTCGAGGCGTACCGAGCGGCATTCGAGGGGGCGAGGCTGGACCCTGAGCGGCGGCTGCTCGCACAGCGGATCGCGGAACTCGTGGAGGATGGAGGCGGGTGCGGATACGGCGGTCCGGTCGGGTGAGGATTCGGATAGACTGGGCGGTCCGCGCCCGTAGCTCAGCTGGATAGAGTACTGCGCTTCGAACGTCAAGATCCGAAGTTCGGATGGTCGAAATCGGTAGAACAATTAGCGACTTACGGCGAGGCGTGAAGCGGG
>DASYAC010000150.1:0-3911 GCA_036501585.1 Steroidobacteraceae bacterium | reverse complement strand
AGCGTCGGTGCTCGTCCTCGGCGCGGGCATCGCGGGCCTCGTGGCCGCGTACGAGCTTCGCAAGGCCGGCTACCGGGTTCAAGTTCTCGAGTACAACTCGCGCGCGGGCGGCCGCAACTGGACATTGCGCGGCGGCGACCGCTACACCGAGCTCGGCGGATTCACCCAGGAGTGCCGGTTCGATCCGGGCCTGTACATCAATCCCGGGCCCTGGCGTCTGCCTTATCATCATCGCGGGATGCTGAGCTACTGCAAGCTCCTCGGCGTGCGGCTCGAGTCTTTCGTCCAGTGCAACTACAACGCCCTGCTCCACCGCACCAAGGCGTTCGGCGGGAAACCGCAGCGGTTTCGCACCATCAAGGCGGACTATCACGGTCACGTGGCGGAACTTCTCGCAAAGACCGTTCAGAGCAAGAATCTCGATGCCTCGGTGACCGCGGAGGATCAGGAGCGGCTCCTGGTTTCGCTCCGCGAGTGGGGAGCGCTCGACGATAGCTACCGCTACACGGCGGGTCCCATGACCAGCGACCGGCGCGGCTTCGAGAAGGACCCGGGCGGCGGCCTCAGCGGGCGCCCGGAATTCTCCGAGCCGTTGCAACTGCAAGAGGTTCTGCGCTCCGGTCTGTGGGAGGCGTTGATCTTGTGCGACATCTACGACATGCAGCAGACCATTTTCCAGCCGGTCGGCGGCATGGGCATGGTGGGCCAGGCCTTCGCCCGGGAGCTCGGGCCGCTGATTCGCTACAACGCCAAGGTCGTCGACATCCAGCAGGACGAGCACGGGGTCAGCGCCACCTTCGAGGACACTTCCACGTCCTCGGCGACGCGGCAGACGGTGAGCGCGGACTGGTGCGTCTGCACCATCCCGTTATCGATTCTCGGACAGATCCCGATGAAGGTGGGCACGCCCATGGCGAAGGCCATCGCCGCGGTCCCCTACGCGGCGGCCGTCAAGCTCGGACTCCAGTTCAAGCGCCGCTTTTGGGAACAGGACGAGCAGATCTACGGCGGCATCACCTACACCGATCTGCCCATCAGCAATATCGGCTACCCGAATAGCGACTACTTCAGCGACGGCAAGGGCGTGCTCCTCGGCGGGTATCTCTGGGGACTCGACGCAGCGGAATTCACCGCCATGTCGCCGGAACAGCGAGTCGCGAAGGCCGTGGAATACGGCAGCCAGATTCATCCGCAGTACCCGAAGGAATTCGACTCCGGCGTCTCCGTTGCATGGCACCGCTCGCCGTTCACGATGGGATGCTTCGGCATGTGGACCGAGGAGTCGCGGGCGACCCATTACGAGGCGCTCTGTGCCATCGACGGACGCATCGTGCTCGCGGGCGAGCACGCCTCGTATCTGCCGGCCTGGCAGGAAGGCGCGCTGCTGTCGGCGCTGGATGCGATCGAGCGGCTGCATCGGCGCGCGGCGGCGGGAGGAACGCCGGCGTGAGCAAATCCCTCATGGTTTTTTTCAGGACGGTCCGCATGAGCACGGGCAACACGGGTATACGCAGGCGCGCGTGGCATGCGGTGGCGATCGCAACGGCCCTGGCACTTGCCGCCGGCACGAGCCGCCCGACGTGGGCGCAAGGAGAAGGCGTCGGCATGTTCAGCGTCGGCAAGCTCAAGGGCACCACGGGCGCCGAGATCTACCAGTCCATTTGCCAGGGTTGCCACATGCCGGACGGCAAGGGCGCGGTGGGCGCGGGCCGGTACCCGGCGCTCGCGGGCGACGGCTCTCTCATCTCCACGCAGTTCATGGCCATGACGCTCCTCGAAGGCCGCCGCAACATGCCGGCCTTCGGCGGGAACGGGGACATGGGCTTGTTCTTCTCGGTGCCCACGCTGAACGATGAGCAAATCGCCGCCGTGATCAACTACGTCCGCTCGAGCTTCGGCAATCACTTCAAGGGCCGGATCACCGCGGCGGAGGTCAAGACGCTGCGGCGACCGACCACCGACAAGCTGCTTCCCGCGCGCTAGAGCACCCGATGCTCCGTTTCGCCTTCGCACTGCTTCAGCCTTCGCACTGCTTCTGAGCGGCATGGTCCCTCCCGTCAGCGACCCCTGACGCTACGCGATGTGATCAAGATGCAGGCCTTCCTGGTCGGCGACCCGAGCAAGGGCGGCAAGATGGACTTCGAGGGATTCATGCAGGGGTACACCCAGTTCTTCGACCCCCGCGCAGCCTGGAGAGACTGACTACCGATGACTATAAATTGCTTCTCACCAGTAATCCTTTCCGCGGCGCGCAGTACGTGATCAACCTCCCGCTTCTTCATGCAGCTTCCTCACCTCCTCTTGCGAGAGAAGCCCAACAAACGGCATCGATTGCCGCAACCTCACGGCATTCTCGTCCCGTCCGAGCATCATCGAGAAAAGTTCACCGTCGTCCTCGGATTGCGCAATGTCCTGCCATTCATCATAGGCAGGACCCCAAGTTCCCTGGTTTTTCCAGCGATGCAAGTTCGCCAGCATCTGGGCCCGGATTTCCCTAGGCGTAAAACCACGTACAACTGCAAGAGCGATGGACCGTTTGAGCTCATCCAACGCTTGATGCGAAAGGCCGCCGCGAGCCGGGGGGCGAATACCACGCTCCGTGAGTTCCAAGTGATCACCCTCGCCGATAGCCCAGGCCTCAAGCGCATCTTTCGGTAATATGACTCCAAGGGAGTTTCCGACGCGTCGCACTGTCAATTTCATTGCGAGATTATAACAAGTTATAACAAGCTTTCAATGGGCGGCCGGACTTTGATCGGCGCAAAGGGTTTGGGCTCATGGATGGAGTCGCTGCGCACGCGGCCATACTGTGCCCCCGCCCGGACTCGAACCGGGATGGCTGTTAACCGACGGATTTTAAGTCCGTTGCGTCTACCAATTCCGCCACGGGGGCTCCCGGCGGGAGTGTAGCAAAGCACCCGGCATTCCCGGCGCTCGACGCAGGGCAGCCTTCAGGAAACCGCGGCTCGCTCGGGTGCCGGCACACACCAGATATCGAGCGGCGCACTCCGACCGCGCAGTTCGAACTGCGGCAGGTGCAGGAACACGATCGGCCGCGCGTTCGCATCCCCTTGGGTGGTCTTCGCATCGAGCGCCGCTGCCACCGAGCAGGAGAGCAGCACCTCGCCGGCCCGTGCGCGTCCGCATAGCCGCGCCGCGACGTTCACAGTGTCCCCCACGAGAGTCGTATGTCTCTTGCCCGGCGGTCCCATCAGCCCGAGGGCGACCTCGCCGGTGTGCAACCCGATGCCGATGCCGGTCTCGATCGAATGATCTTGCCGCCAGCGCTCGGCCAGCGCCGCGAAATCGCCGAGCATGCTATGACCCGCGGCCAGCGCGGCACGGGCGCCCTCCTCGGCCGACCCGCCCACGCCGAAGCCCGCCATCATCCCGTCGCCGGCGACATGGAACACCTGGCCGCCGTGCAAGCCGGTCGCTGCCGCGAGCACCGCGAAGAATTCGTCGAGCAAGGGGACTATCTGCGCAGGCGCCAGCCTCTCGGCAAGCCCGGTGTAGCCGCGAAGATCCGCGAACAGGACGGTGACCCGAGTGGTCTTCGTCATGCGGGGACGTGCGATTCGCGTGACGGTCATGGAGCCGGTGGCGCGGACTTTGGGAGGCACGCTGTCCATCCTTCAGCCTTCGATCGCTCGGACAATCCGCACACGGTCTCCTGGGGCATCCTGCATGCGACGTTGCCCGCCGCTCGACCCAGTATGCACCAACGCGCGCACCGGCGCTGCAATCGACCCTCTGGCCGGGATCGACCTTGCCGGGATCAGCCGTCTCGCTTGGGGATCTGTAGCCCTCGCGCAACGGCGGGCCTCTCCAAAAAGGCCTTCAAGGAGCGTTGAACGCTTCTGAATTCCGAGATGCCGACCAGCTCGGCGGCACCGTAGAACCCGATGAGA
>DASYAC010000149.1:0-5603 GCA_036501585.1 Steroidobacteraceae bacterium | reverse complement strand
GTCATGGGCTTGCTCAGCACCATGATCTTCGCGATCGGAGCCGGCCGCATCGGCAGCTTCCTTCGCAGGAATTCCGCCATTGCCCGTTGGCAAGGCAAGGTGGTTGGCGCGATCTATTGCGCGTTGGGCATCCGCCTCGCGTTGCAAGACCGCTAGCCCCGGCGGTCAGGACAGGAACGCCACGGAATAATCGATGATCCCCGGCCATCGCTCGCACCTTCGGACCCGCGCGATACTCGCCTCGGCGACCGCTCTGGTGGCGTTTGCCGGCTGCGGAAAATCCACGAGCACCGCCGAGTCGCCGCGCATCGCCTCGCACCCGGACGTAACCGTAAAGTTCGACGGCAAACGCGGCAAGTGCATGGTCGCTCTGTACGGCGAAGCACAGGGAAGCGCCATATCCTGTGACGAGGTGGTTCCCTTCGTCAAAGACGAGCTCAGGCTTCCCCCGGGCTCGATCTACGACGTCGGCGCCGCGTCGGGCGGCGACGAAGCCGAGGTCGCGAAGGCACGCGCGAACCTGAACGATTCGGGCTACCGCTTCATCGGCGGATCGCGCTGACGAGTCGACGGGGAATTACGCTCCCGGCCCGCGCGAACCTACGCCTGAGCGGCCCCTCCTCCATCCAATCCGACATCCGCTGCCTCGGCCTGCCGCCGATCTGCCTCCACGTCCATCGAGCGGCACGCCCATAGATAAACGACCGTCGCGACGGGCAGACCGACCACCATGGCAATGTCCGCGCCTCCGAGCATTTTCGTGACCGGCCCGACGTAAAGGCCCGGCACGTTGAAGAACGGAATCATCGACACGAAACCGGCGCCGTAGGCGATCAATCCGCGCCAGTTCCACCGTCCGTACATCCCATGCGGATTGAAGATCTCATGCACGGAGTAATGCCCCCGTCTGACCCAGTAGAAATCAACCAGATTGACGGCCGTCCAAGGCGTGAACAGATACAGCAGCACCGCCAGAAACTCCCCGAATTTCTCGACGAAATCGTCCGTGGAGGCGAGCGCCAGACCGGTGGCTGCGAGAGTGGAGATGACCAGCGTCAAGATGCGGCGGGAGAGCGTCGCCCGCCCCGGCTTCACCGAATCGATGACGCTCAACAACGTGAGCGAGGCGCCGTAGAAGTTCAGCGTCGTGATGGTCACGAGTCCCACGAGCGTACAGAGCAGGAGCGGCGCGCCGAATCCCGGCACGGCGGCGTCCGCCGCGGTGCGCAGCGCCGTCACGAATTCGAGCTTCGGATACAGCGCCGCGGCAACGGTTCCCACCAGCATGGTCCAGGATCCGCCGATGAACGCCCCGAGGTAGGTCCACCAGAAGGAAGGCCCGACGCCCACGTCCCGGGGCAGATAGCGCGAGTAGTCGGAAACGTATATCGACCAGGAGACCTGATAGGCGGCGGCGGCAAAGAACTGCGCCAAGAAGGGGACGGGACGAAAGCTGTCGAGCGCAAGCTGTTCCGCCGGAATATCGGCTTTGAGCGCGACGGCGACGGTGAAGACCAGCAGAAATCCGATGGTCACGTAGGCGACCCATCGCTGCGCGACGTGGATGAGGTCGTAGCCGAGCACCGCGAGCGACACCGACAGCAGCGCAAATATCACCAATGTCGGGGTACCCGGAATGCCGTACAGCGAATGCATCGTCTGCGCCGCGAGTATCTGGTTGAAGGCGTTGTAGCCGATATAGGCGATCAGCGCGACGCCCCAGACCAGCAGCGCGCCGACGTACCCGAACTGGGGCCGCGACTGGATCATTTGCGGCAACCCGAGCTGCGGGCCCTGCGTGGAATGGAATGCCATGAAGAACGTCCCGAAGGCCGCCCCGAGAATCACCGCGATCGCCATCCAGATCATGGTGCCGCCCATGGCGACCCCGACGACGCCGGTGGCGACCGTGGCGAGATGCGCGTCGCCGGAAAACCACACCGGCCAGAGATGCCAGACCTTGCCGTGGCGCTCGGAAAGCGGGATGTAATCGATCGAACGCTTTTCGATCAAACCGTCGCCGAACTGTGCTTGCATCAGCCGTTCCCGTGCCGGGATTTGAGAATTATTGGTCGAGCGCCCGGACGGGTGCGGAGGTTAGCACAATGCCTCGAGCCGGCACCTGAGAGATCCTCACATCGGCATTAAGCTCCCGCCCCCGACTCCACCCTGATATATTTCGCGGCCATGAAAAATCATCCTGCCCATTCGTGCAATTCCGGCACCTGATCTCCTATCGCCACTGGAAGGCTCGTCTGTTGATGTGGGGCGCAGCCGCCGCGGTCGGGGGGGCCGCCGTCGGCTTCGCCAAAATCGCCGACCTTGCGCAGCTGGGGTTGAGACGTTTGCTGGGTGTATCGCCCGCCATCGTTTGGCTCCTGGCACCGCTCGGCTTCGGCGCTATCGCCTTGCTGACCCGGCGCTATTTCAAGGGCGCCGAAGGCAGCGGCATTCCGCAGACCATTTTCGCGATTCGGGCCGAATCCGGCGAGCTCGGAGAGCTGTTTCTGAGGCCTGCGGTCGTCATCGGCCGGGTGGCTCTCGCCGGGGCAGCCATGTTGTGCGGCGGCTCGATCGGCCGGGAGGGACCGACGGTCCATGTGGGCGCCGTCATCGTCCATGGCATCTCCCGATGGATGCCCAAGGGCCGCATGGCCGCTCAGCGCCACGCCCTGGTCCTGGCGGGCGGCGCGGCGGGCGTGGCGGCAGCGTTCAACACTCCCCTGGCCGGAATCGTGTTCGCCATCGAAGAGCTGTCGCGCTCATTCGAAGAGCGCGCGAGCGGCACCACGCTCACCGCGGTGATCCTCGCCGGCGTCCTCGCAATCGCGCTGGTCGGCGACTACACCTACTTCGGTCAACCCCAGGTAGCGGCCCAAGCCGCCTCGATCACGCCGGAAGTCCTGCTGGTCGCCGCCCTCTGCGGACTCGGAGGCGGCCTGTTCAGTCTTCTGACCTTGGTGAGCACCAAGCGGCTGCCCTCGGTCCTGCAAGGCATCAGGAAGGAGCGCCCCGCCCTGTTCGCCGCGCTCTGCGGACTGGGCGTCGCCGCGCTGGGGGCCGCGTCGGGGGCGCTCACCTACGGAACCGGCTACGACGAGGCCCGCTCGATCCTCGAGAACCATGCGCATCTGTCGTGGATCTATGCCCCGGCCAGAGCGGGCGCCACCTGGCTGTCCTATTTGAGCGGGATTCCCGCCGGTCTGCTCGCGCCCTCGCTCTCGGTGGGTGCAGGCTTCGGTCAGTTTCTCGCGGACCACTTGGGCCAGTCCTCCGCGGTCCCCTTCGCCATCCTGGGGATGTGCGGCTACCTGGCGGGGGTCACCCAAGCACCCCTCACCTCCTTCGTCATCGTGATGGAGATGACCGCTCAGCACGCCATGGTGCTGCCCCTCATGGTGACCGCAGCCATCGCGACCGCCATATCCCGAATGGTTTCCCGCCCGCTGTACCAGTCGCTGGCCGACCGGTACCCAGCCTCCGTCCCCGACCCAGTCCCGGCGCAGCCCGCGCCGGTTCCGATCGCACCGCGAACCAGTTGACCCCGCGCGCTGTCCCAAGGGCATGGAGCTCCCATCGCCCACCAAGGAAAATCTCGAGCTGCTGGCGAAGTTCGACGACCGTGCGGAATCGGGCGTCTCGGGCATCCAGCGGGCGATCGAGCGCATCAGTGCCGCGTTCGGCAGCCCGACATATTTCGTCTTCAGCGTCGTCTTCATCGTCGGATGGGCCCTGATCAACGCCTGGGGCCTGCACGCCGGATGGCGTCACGTCGATCCGCCGCCCTATTCCTGGCTTCAGGGTATCGTGAGCTCGAATGCGCTTCTGCTCACGATTGCCGTCTTGATCCGGCAAAATCGAATGGCACAGATGGCCGAGCATCGCTCGCATCTCGATCTGCAGATCAATCTGCTGACCGAACAAAAGGTGACGAAGATCCTGGAGCTCGTCGACGAGATGCATCGTGGAGTGAAGGATTTACACGGGGCACCGCCCGAGCACTCGCGAGAACCCATGCAGGAGATGACCAGGCCCGCCGACCCGCACGCCATTCTGGATGCCATCAAGGAGAAAAAGGGCGGGTCCTGACGGAGCACGGGCCGGGGCCCGTGATGCCTGCCTCTCGGGTGTCGCAGCCAACGCGTTGAGTTGCCGCGCGATCCCTCCCCTCAATATTCGATCTGATAAGAAAGCCCGATGCTGCTCCCCGGGTCGTTGTCCGGCGTCGTGCCCTGAATCGCGGTGCCGTTGCCGAGCCGAGTCTGCAGCTTCAAGTGCTTGGTGAGATCGACATCGACCTGGACCTGACTCGTCCCCGTGGTGGTCTGCCTGCCCTCGACATAGACCCGCCTGAAGATATACCGGCCGGCCTGAATGGCCGCGCCCGAATTCTCGGTGCCGCCGGTCGCGGTCTGTACGGTATTGGCGCCGACGGAGAGCCGGTCGAGCCCCAGGCTCTTCTGAATCTTGGTGAGCGGATTGCCCCCGCTTCCGCCGACGCCGCTCAAGGTCGCGAGCGCCGCGCCGACCTGCGCGACTTGCAGCGCCGTCAGCTGCGCGGCGGGCTGACCGAAGAGGAGCAGCGCCATGATCTCGTCCGGAGCCATCTGGGGGTTGCTCGGGCTCGAGAACTCGAACTTCGGCGAGTCGGCGTATCCCGATATCTGCAGCTTCACGGTGGTGGTCTGAACCGTGCTCGTTGCCGTGAAATCGAGCGTCGGATCGAGATTGCTCTTCTTGAGACCTGTCCCATCGAAGCTCACCCGGCTGGTGTTGTCGAAGGTCAACGTCGAGCCGGCGAGCGAGAACGTGCCGCGCAACAGATCGAATCCCGGGCCGCTGACCAGCGGCGCCGCCGTCGTCCCGCGAATCCGCAGGCTTCCGCCGAGCTCCGCATCGAGCCCGCGCCCCTGCACGAGAATCTCCCGAGGCGCAGCCACCGTGACATCCAGACCGATCTGCAGCCGCTTCGCGGCAGACGCCGGTGCGGGCTGGCCGCGCCGCCGTACATCGAGTACCGCGACATCCGGCGGCAGCGAATCGGGTATGCCGATCACGGCACTATTCACGTGGATCGTGCCCGCGACCGCGAGGTGCTCGAGCGCGGTCCCTTTCACGCTGAGATCCGCGTTCAGATTGGCGGTCACGAGGGCGCTCGTCACCAACTGGGCGTTGGCCGCGGTCAACTCGAGGTCCAGCGGAATCTTCGGTTGAAGCGCCCCGATGCTGCCGCTCATGCTCACCGAGCCCGAGGCGGCCGTCGCCTTGAAGGTCTTGATCTGCAAAGTCCCCTCGCTGCCGTCGACTTCGGCGGTGATATGGGTCAGGTTCATTCCGCGTACATAGTCTCGAAAGTTTCCCCCGGCGAGCTTGACGGCGCCGGCAATCCGCGGCGCGTCGAGTTTCCCGCCCACGGTCGCGTCCACCGCCAGGTCGCCACCCACGTGCATGCCGCGCGCCTCGAACAGCGGATTGGCCACTGCAAGATCGAGCTTGCCGTTCAGCTTGAGGTCGTACTCGCCGCCGGCGTTCAACGGCGTCTTCCCCGTCATCGTGAAAAGAGAGGCCTTGCCGGCGCCCAGGCGCACATCGAGCGAGGCCGT
>DASYAC010000148.1:0-8024 GCA_036501585.1 Steroidobacteraceae bacterium | reverse complement strand
CTCGAGGCGTCCAAGAAGGCGAATTCGCCACGCTGCTATTTCGATTACGCCGACATGGTGCAAGCCAACGCATCGGGGTATTTCCCCTACACCCCCGCCCTGCCCATGCTTTATGGATTGCGCGAGGCGCTCGCGATGCTGGCTGAGGAGGGCCTGGAGAACGTGTTTCAGCGCCACGCCTATCTCGCCGGCGGAACCCGCGCCGCCGTTATCGACGGTTGGAAACTCAAGCTGTGCGCGGTCGCGCCGAAGTGGTACTCGGACACGGTCTCGGCGGTCATGGTCCCGGAAGGCATCAACGGCGCCGACGTGATCTCGCGCGCATTCAAGCGCTACAACCTGGCGCTCGGCGCCGGCCTCTCCAAGGTGGCGGGCAAGCTGTTCCGCATCGGCCACCTCGGCGATCTCAACGAGCTCATGCTGCTGGGAGCCATCGCGGGCTCGGAGCTTGCGATGCTCGATGTCGGCGTCAAGATCGAACCGGGGAGCGGAGTGGCCGCCGCCCAGAACTATTGGCGCAAGCATGCGGCCGCGCAATCGAAGAACGAGGCCGCAACAGGCAAAGCTGCGTGACCCACCGCGTCGTCTTTCTGGATCGCGCCTCGCTCAAGGCGAGGGTACGCAAGCCCACGCACGCGACGGAATACGTCGAGTACGAGAGAACCGCGGTCGAGGAAATCGTGCCGCGGCTCGCGGAGGCCGAGGTCGCCATCGTGAACAAGGTCCCGATGCGGGCGCCCACCCTCGAGAAGCTGCCCAAGCTCAAACTGATCGCGGTAGCGGCAACCGGCTACGACGTCGTGGACGTTGCGTACTGCAAGGCGCAGGGCATCGCGGTCGCCAATATCCGCAACTACGCGGTCCACACGGTCCCCGAGCACGCGTTCATGATGATCCTGGCGCTGCGCCGCAATCTTCTCGCCTATCGCCAGGATGTGCAGAACGGGGTTTGGAACGAGTCGGATCAATTCTGCTTCTTCACTCATCCCATCGGCGATTTGCACGGCGCAACCCTGGGCATCATCGGCGAGGGCGCCATCGGCGAGGCCACCGCGGCGATCGGCCGCGCCTTCGGCATGAAGGTCCTGTTCGCGGATCATCCGCCGCCCAAGATGGATGGCGTCACGTTCACCGCGCACGAGCAAGTGCTGGCCGAATCCGACGTGATCTCGCTGCACTGCCCGCTGATGCCGTCGACCCGGAATCTCATCGACTTGGCGGCATTTCGTCAAATGAAACGCACCGCGATCCTGATCAATACGGCCCGGGGCGGATTGGTGGACGAGGCCGCGCTGATTCAGGCGCTCGACCAAGGATTGATCGCCGGCGCCGGGTTCGACGTGCTCACCGTCGAGCCGCCGAAGGACGGACACCCGCTGCTCGACGTGCGGCGTCCCAATTTCATCCTCACGCCCCACATCGCCTGGGCGTCTGATGGCGCCATGCAGTTCCTAGCCGACCAATTGATCGATAATATCGAGCATTGGGCGGCCGGCAAGCCACAGCATCTCGTGACTTGAGCCGGCGCGCCGGGAGCGCGCGTCTACGATGACGAAGAAATTGCTGTACCAGTTCGATACGGACCCTTTGCCCGCGGTGTTCGACAACGTGGTGGCATACGACGGCGGCGCCGACCACATCACGGCCTATGGTGGCGTGAACGCGGCCAACGTCGGGGGACTGGTCGAGGGCGCGATATTCACGCGCGGCCCGAAAGACAAGAAGAATACGGCCATATTCATCGGCGGCGGCAACATGGCCGCCGGCCAGGCGCTGCTCGGCGCCGTTCAGGCCAAGTTCTTCGGCAAATTTCGCGTCTCGGTCATGTTCGACTGCAATGGATCGAATACCACGGCGGCCGCGGCGGTGGCCTGGCTCGCCCACGGGCGATCGCTCCGCGGGAAGCGCGCCGTGGTGCTCGCAGGCACCGGTCCGGTCGGCCAGCGCGCGGCGGCACTGCTCTCGAGCGAAGGCGCGACGGTGGCCATCACCGGCCGCAAGCTCGACGCGGTACAGGCTGCCGCTGCCTCCATCAAATCGCGCTTCGGATTCGAGGTGGCGGCGATTGCCGCCGCGACCAACGACGAACGCGGCGCGGCCGTCTCGGGCGCGCACGTGGTGCTCGCCACCGGTGCCGCGGGAATCACGCTTTTGCAAGCGAGCGAGTGGCAGGAACATCCGACGCTCGAGCTGGTGGCGGATGCGAACGCATCGCCCCCTGCCGGTATCGAGGGCGTGGCCATGGCCGATCGCGGCACCGAGAGCCACGGTAAGATATTGTTCGGAGCGCTGGGATTCGGCGCCTTGAAGCTCGCTCTGCACCGGGCCTGCATTGCCCGGCTGTTCGATCAGAACGACCTCCTGCTCGATGCGGAGGAAATCTACGCGCTCGCCAAGACCATGGTCGGAAAGACGGCATCATGAACGCACCAGACCCCAACGCGCCAGACCCTGTCGAATCGATCACCGACGGATCCATCGAGGATTTCCTGGATCGTCTCGCGAGCAAGGATCCCACGCCGGGCGGCGGCGGCGCCGCGGCCATCATGGGCGCGATGGGCGCGGCACTCGTGTCGATGGTGTGCAACGTGTCCTTCGGCAAGAAAGGCTATGATTCCGCGGAGCCCGAGCTGCGCGAGGTGTGCGCGCAATCCGAGGCGCTGCGAAAGCGGTTGACAGGGATGGTCGCGGAGGACATCGCAGCCTTCGACGAATTGATGGCTGCATACAAGCTGCCCAAGGACACGGAAGAGCAGAAGGCGCAGCGGTCCCAGGCCATTCAAGCAAGTCTCAAACGCGCCACCGAGGTCCCGCTGGCCTGCGCCCGGGACTGCGCCGAAGTCGTGCGCCTGTCCCAGCGCGCCGGCGAGCTCGGCTATCTCGGCGTGATCAGCGATGCCGGCGTCGGCGTGTCGGCCGCCTATGCGGCGGCCCGCAGTGCAGCCCTCAACGTGTACATCAACGCGCCTTCGCTCAAGGATCGGGCGTTCGCGGAGCGGGCGCTCGCCGAGCTCGACGGGATCATGACGTCCTGTACGGCGGAGAGCGAGGCGGTGTACGCGCTGGTGCGCGCGAAGCTCTGAGGCGCGCTACGAGCTCCGAGGCCCCCGCGCTCTGAGGCGCCCCGGGCTCTTGAGTTAAGTTAGTTCCAAGGCGCCGCCTCGATCAATATCGCCCGAAAATCGTTGACGTTGGTCAGCGTCGGACCCGTGATGACCGAGTCCCCGAGAGCCCCGAAAAAGCCGTGCCCGTCGTTGTCGTCGAGCGCCTCCTTCGGCCTCAGGCCCTTCGCCCAGGCGCGTGCGAGCGTGTCCGGCGCCATGACTGCCCCGGCGATCTCCTCCTGGCCGTCGACGCCGTCGGTGTCCCCCGCAATGCCGTGGACGTGTGCGTGACCGTCGAGCGCAATGGCGAGCGACAACAGGTATTCGACGTTCCGGCCCCCGCGGCCCTTGCCGCGCACGGTCACCGTGGTCTCGCCGCCCGACAGAAGGATGCAGGGAGCCCTGAACGGCTCCGAGACATCGGCGGCGTGCGCCGCGATACCCGCGAACACCTTGCCGACATCCCGCGCCTCGCCCTCGATGGCATCGCCCAGAATGTGCGTCGCATAGCCCGCGGCGCGTCCCACTTCCGCCGCGGCCTCGAGCGCCATCTGGGGCGTCGCGATGATGTGAGTCTCGGCGCGGGCGAGCCGTGGGTCGCCCGGTTTGACCGACTCGCCGCGGCCGCTCTCCAAGAGCTCGCGCACCGCCGGCGGCATGTCGATCTCGTAGCGCCGCAAGGTGCCGAGCGCGTCCGCACAGCTCGTCGGATCCCCCACCGTGGGCCCCGACGCGATGTCGATGGGCCGGTCGCCCGGGACATCCGAGATCAGCAACGTCACCACGCGCGCCGGGTGGCATGCGGCCGCAAGACGGCCTCCCTTGATGCCCGACGTGTGGCGGCGCACACAATTGATCTCGCTGATGGTCGCGCCCGATGCGAGCAGCGCGCGCGCCAGTGATTGCTTGATGTCGAGCGTGAGCCCCGGCGCCGGCAGCGGCAGGAGCGCCGACCCGCCCCCCGAGATGAGGCAGAGCACGAGATCGTCCGCCGTGAGTCCCCGAACGCACTCGAGCATGCGCTCCGCGCCGCGCATGCCGGCCGCATCGGGAATCGGATGAGCCGCCTCGACGATCTCGATGCGTTCACAGGGCACCCCATAGCCGTACCGGGTGACCACGAGCCCGGAGAGCGCCCCGCGCCACTCCCGCTCCACCGCCTGCGCCATCGCCGCCGAAGCCTTCCCCGCCCCCACCACGACCACCTGCCCGCGCGGCGGCCCCGGCAGATGCCTCGGTATACAAACCGCCGGCTGCGCCGACGCAATCGCCGCCTTGAACATCCCCTCCAACACCGCCCGCGGCCGCCCCAAGCTCTGGCTACTCATGACGACTCATGGCCGCTCACGACGCTCATAGCGGCTCATGCCGGCGGTAAAACGGCTTACGCAGACACTCTCCTATCGCGCTCTATCGATGACCCGATCCAACCTACCGTACGACGGCCGGATCCGGAAGGCGCTTTCCGGATCGTGGAAAACATGGATGTTTTCCCCGAAGCCTCCACGGACGGATTCACGGCGGTCCGGAAAATGCCTCCCGGACCCCCTGCCGTCGCCCGCGGAGTAATCTTTACTCTTCGGGGCCTACGCGAACTGCTTGGGTGCACTCGGCAAGCGAAATTCCGGGATCCGCTCGCGCAGCAGATTGTGAAACTCGTACATGTATCCTTCGAGCTTCGATAGTGGACCCGGCTGATAGCTCCCCGAGGCAAGTCCTCGCTGCACGCGATGACAAAGCCATTTGTCCTCGTTGTTGACCTGCGTGTTGATGCGGTTGCTCAAGTAGCGCGCGGCGCGTAGATCCGCGCTCGCGCCCGGCAGGCCGAAGGTGGTCCCGCGCACGATGCACTTGCCCGGGCCACCCGGCAGCAGCTGGAAGAAATCCATCTGGTCCGGAAACACGTCGATCCCGAGATTCGGCAGCGCGCTGTAGAAGCGCCAGCACCGGCGCAGTTTTTCCGGTAGATGGGAGGCTGCCTTGCGGATGATCGACTGGTACAGGCGTTCCGACCAGCGGGAGGAGGGCTGCTCGCGCATCCAGCTCAGGCCGCGCGCCACGCCCGGCACCGACATCTGATCCTCGTAATCCGGCGTGAACATGCGGTAGAGACCGGGATGCCCGATCGGTACGTGATAGGACTCGAGATAATTGTCCATCGCGATCTTCCAATCGACGGGCCACACGTCCGTGGTGATCGGCGCGAGCGGCACCATGTCCTCGAAGCGGTAAGGTGCGAGCTCCTCGGCGAGCTTGCCCCAGGTCTTGGCGACCGGCGGCGGATCCCCCGCGAGGCAGACGAAGACGAATCCGAGCGCGGTGTCGACACGCACCGGCCGCAGGCTGTGCTCGGCACGATCGAGTCCCGGGAAGGTATCCCGCATCGGCACCCCGACGAGGCTGCCGTCCTGCCGGTAGCTCCAGCCGTGATAGGGACAGGTGATGGTCGCCGCGCAGGTACCGGAACCGTCGACGATGCGCGCGCCGCGATGCCGGCACACGTTATGAAACGCCCTGATCGACCCATCCTTGTCGCGAAGGACGAAGACGCTCTCGGGTCCGAGGTCGAAGGTCTGGAAATCGCCCGCCTTCGGAATGTTGTTGACGTGGCAGACGATCTGCCAGCTCGGCAGCAGCACCCGCTCGATCTCGAGGCGCATCAGATCGGGGTGGCTGTACACCCAGGCGGGGAGCGCGTGGCGGAGGACGCCGGGGGTATCGCTGTCGAACTTCGCGGCGGACACACTGTTCATGGGGCTTCTCCGTCACGATTATATGATCGTTTAATTTACGCCCGTGGAGGGGTCGTTGGCAAGCGGCGCTGCAACACGCGACTATTCGCAAGAGGCTGATAAATAGCTTTCAGCGCACTGCAGCGGAGAGCGCCTCGAAGCGGGTGCATTTATTTATATAGTCATATAAACTTCCGCCCGACTTCAGCGCACGCTCGGGCCTCGGCCCGAGAGCGGCGCATCGATTCACTGAACGGAATGGGGGACGTCATGGCCAGAAAACTGACCAACAGCAACGCACAATTCAAACGCGCTGTTAAGCGCCTGCCCTTGGGCGTCGCGTCGAACTTTCGCTACTGGGGAGAGGATCGCACCATCTACGTGAAGCGCGGCAAGGGCGCGCGCATCGTCGACATCGACGATAACGTATACGTCGACTATCGCATGGGCTACGGACCGGCGATTCTCGGCTACGCGGACGAGCGCGTGGATGCGGCCGCCCGCGAGGGCATGGAGGTCGGCGGGGTCTTCGCGCTCGCCACGGAGCGCGAGCTCAAGGTGGCGGAGCGGATTTCGAAGATGGTCACCGCGGCCGAGCTCGTGCGCTTCTCGAATTCCGGGACGGAGGCGGTGATGGCGGGACTGCGGCTCGCGCGCGCGTTCACCGGCAAGGACGACTACGTGATTCTCGAGGGGAGCTATCACGGATTGTTCGACGCCGCCATGTGGTTCACGCCCATGGACAAGTGGTCGCAGGTGGGCGACCCGGAGATCAAGCCCTACAGCGAGGGCGTGCCGGTCAGCACCAAGAGCTTCGCCCACTTCGTCCAGGCGAACGACGCCAACCAGCTGGAAGACGTGTTCAAGCGGCACGGAGCGCGGATCGCCTGCATGCTGATCGAGCCCATTATGGGGAACTGCCTAGGGATCGCGGCGGAACCCGAGTACTTGCGGGCGGCGCGGGAGCTCTGCGACAAGCACGGCGTCGTCCTGTTGATCGACGAGGTCAAGACGGGCTTTCGCGTGGCGCGCGGCGGAGTGCAGGAGCTTTACGGCATCCATGCCGATCTTTGCACCTTCGCCAAGGCTCTCGGCAACGGCTATCCCATCTCGGTGCTGGCCGGGCGCGAACACATCATGCGCAAGATCGGCCGCGGCGTCGCGCACGGGGGAACCTATACGGCCCATTCGGTCTCCCTGGCCGCCGCGGAGCGCACGCTGCAGATTCTCGACGAAACCGATGCGCTCCAACGCATCGCCGATTACGGCACGAAGCTGCGAGCCGGCATGCGCTCGATCCTCTCGGCCCGCGGCATCGCGCACAGCTTCGTCGGCCACCCCTCCATGAGCGGACTGTACTTCGCTCACGAGCCGCCGAGAAACTATCGCGCATGGAAGGGGAGCGATTACTCCTTCTACGACGCGATGGCCCAGGTGCTGCACGATGAGGGCGTGCTGTGCGAGCCCGATTCGCGGGAGCCCTGGTTCGTGTCGGCGGCGCACGACGCCTCCTGTCTCGCCGATACCTTGAAGGCCTTCGAGATCGCCGTCGACGCCACGCTCAAGTCGAGCGGCGCCGGCCACAAAGTGCCGGCCTGAGCCGGCGGCCGAAGATGGCAACGAGGGAGACTCTCGACGCGATCGTCGTCGGCGCGGGCCATAACGGCCTGGTGACGGCCTGCTTGCTGGCGCGAGCCGGCCTCAAGGTCCAGGTGCTCGAGCGCAACCCCTACATCGGAGGTGCGGCCGTTAGCCGCCGCCTGTACGAGGATTTCACGTACTCGAACTGCTCGTACGTCTGCAGCCTGCTGCGGCCGGAGATCATGCGCACGCTCGAGCTGCCGAGGTTCGGGCTGCAGGTGATCCCCTACGAGGGCGGCTGCACCATGATGCAGGGGGGCGGGCATCTCGCGCTGTACGACAACCACGACGCGTTGCGCCGGGAAATCTCGCGCCATTCCAAGCGCGATGCGGAGGCCTACGACCGGTACGCGCGCGACGTGATGCGCCAGTGCAAGTTCATCAAGCCGCTGCTGCTTCGCGAGCCGCCCGATCCCACCTCCTTCAGGCTTCGTGATTTCAAGGAGCTGCTCTACCTGGGACAGCGCTTCCACCGTCTCGGCGAGGAGCGCATGTACGACACGCTGCGCTTCTGGACCATGAGCGCCGCGGATTTTCTCGACGAGTA
>DASYAC010000147.1:0-14650 GCA_036501585.1 Steroidobacteraceae bacterium | reverse complement strand
CGGGATCGAGCTCGATCCCGGGCGCAATGCGCGGCACGCCGAGGTCATCACGACGGACCGCTCGCGCTGTCCGGTGTGGGTGATCGCCGCGGACGAGGAGCGCGCGATTCTCCGGCACGTACGCGCGCTGCTCGCGGGCCCTGCATGATATGGTGGGCGGCGTACGCGCGGCGCCGGCAACGCCGGCCGGCGCCCGGCGCCGCGACGCGCTCGAAACGGAGTGGATTGCGTGCGAGCAGGGCGGCGACCTACTCAGATGCTCTGGCGGCAACTCCTGAGTCTGGAGCCGGGCTCCGCGCTGACGCTCCAAGCGCAGCTTCGTGCCCGGCTGATTGCGGCCATCAGCGCGGGGAGCCTCCCTGCGCGCCGCCCGCTGCCTTCCAGCCGAGCACTCGCCGCGCAGCTGGATATCGCCCGCAACACGGTCGTCATCGTCTACCAGCAGCTTGCGGATGACGGCTATCTGATCGCGCGCCGGCGCCAGGGCTACTATCCGAACCCGGCCGCGATCGCTCGGCGACCCCGCGACGCATCGGAGGATGCGGCCCCCGCCGCGGCCCTGGACTGGGCCGCCGCCGCGAGCGTGGACTGGGCCGCCCGGGTGAAGCTCCGGCCTTCGCTTCAGCGCCACATCTCCAAGGCACCGGACTGGGAGCAATACGAGTTTCCGTTCATCTACGGGCAGCTGGACCGAAGCCTGTTCCCGGCCGCCGAATGGCGCGCGAGCTGCCAGCACGTGCTGTCCGGAAGCGACTCGCTCGACTGGGCGCAGGATCGCTTCACCCGGGACGATCCGTCGCTGCTCGAGCAGATCCGCGACAAGGTATTGCCGCTGCGGGGCATCTGGGCGACGGCCGAGGAGATCCTGGTGACGATCGGAGCACAGCACGCGCTCTACC
This sequence comes from Steroidobacteraceae bacterium, assembly GCA_036501585.1. Classification (GTDB taxonomy): domain Bacteria; phylum Pseudomonadota; class Gammaproteobacteria; order Steroidobacterales; family Steroidobacteraceae; genus Bog-1198. The sequence goes on along the minus strand of DASYAC010000147.1, from coordinate 13,751 downwards.
TGCTGGCGGACTTGCTTATCGATGGGCAGACCGCGGTCGGGATCGAAAATCCGGGGTACCCGGACGCCAGGCATATCTTTTCCCGGCGCACGTCACGCCTTCGCCCGCTGCCGCTCGACGAGCACGGTCTGCGCGTCGGAGGGGCACTGTCGGGCTGTCACTTCATCTATGCGACCCCGAGCCACCAGTCTCCGACCACCGTGACCATGTCCGTGGAGCGCCGGGGAGAGCTGCTGCGGCAGGCCGAGGCCGACGACTTTCTGATCATCGAGGACGACTACGAGACGGAAGTGAGTTTCTCCGGGCTGCCCAATCCTGCGCTCAGGAGCCTCGACCGCAGCGGCCGTGTGATCTACGTCGGCAGCCTCTCCAAGTCGCTGGCACCGGGTCTGCGGCTCGGCTACATCGTCGCACCCGCCGCGCTGATCGCCGAGCTGCGGGTACTGCGGCGTCTGATGATCCGCCATCCCACCGCCTTCATCGAGCGCAGTTTCGCGCAATTCCTGGCGCTCGGATATTACGATGCGTTCAACCGGCGCCTGGTCGCCGCGTATGGCGAGCGGGCGGCGGAATTGACCGCGGCGCTCTCGCGATACATCCCCGGCGCGCGCCATCCGCCGGTGACAGGCGGATCGTCCTTCTGGATCGAGGGGCCCGCCTGGCTCGACGCCCGGCGCCTGGCGGACGAGGCGCTTCGAGAGCGCGTGCTGATCGAGCCCGGGGACGTGCACTTCGCGGAGGACGCGCCGCCGCTCAACTACTTTCGGCTGGGCCTCTCCTCGATCGCGCCGGCCGCCATTCCGGAGGGCCTGCGCCGGCTCGGCGTGCTGGTCGAGCGGCAGAAGCCTCGGCGCTAGGCGCTAGCTCTCCGCGACGGATTTGCGCGGGCCCCACCAGGCGTCGATGCCTCGGCGCAGTCCGTAGGCGGCGAGCGTGACACCCGCGCTCGCGACGCCGAACAGCAGCGGCAGCCGCTGATCCGGTATGAATGCCATCGCCACGACGATCGCGAGCATCATGGCGATTGCGAGCAGCGTCAGGCCCGGATAGAGCCACATGCGCGATCGCAGCCGCTCCGGAGCCTCGCGCTCGAGCCGGCCCCGCAGCCGCAGCTCCGCCAGCGCGATCAGCAGGTACACGAAGATCGCCACCGTACCGTACGAGTCCACGAGGAACGCAAACACGCGGTCCGGCGACACGTAGTTCATGACCACGGCTGCGTAACCGAAGGCGGTGCTCAGCAGGATGGCGCGCACGGGCACTCCTCGCCGGTTGAGCCGCGACAGCGCGCCCGGCGCGTCGCCGCGCGTGGCGAGGGCCATGACCATCCGGGACGAGGCGAACAATCCGCTGTTGAGCGCCGACAGCACCGCGGTCAGGATGACTCCGTTCATGATCTGCGCCGCGGCCGGGATGTCGATGACGGTGAGGGCGGCGGCGTAGGGCTGGGCGATGCGCGGGTCCGTCCATGGAACCAGCGTGACCACGACCAGAATCGAGCCGACGTAGAATACCAGCACGCGCGAGATGACGGACTGAGTGGCGCGCGCCACCGCGCGCTCGGGCTCGGGTGACTCGGCGGCCGCGATGGTGACGATCTCGGAGCCGAAGTAGAAGCCGGTCGCCGCGACCGCGCCGGTGAGGACCGGCACCAGGCCGTGCGGCATGAACCCGCCGTGGGCGGTGAGATTCGCGAACCCGCCGGGATGCGCCGGCCAGAGCCCGGCAATGACCACGGCGCCGGCGACCAGAAACAGCGTGATGGCCGCCACCTTGATCGACGCGAACCAGTACTCTGCCTCGCCCCATGACCTGACCGACAGCAGATTGACGAGAGTGAACAGCGTCATGAGGCCGAGCGTGAACGCCCAGGGAGACACTCCGGGGAACCAGGACGTGAGCAGCCGCGCTCCGGCCACCGCCTCGAGCGCGACGACGATGATCCAGAAGTACCAGTACATCCAGCCGGTCATGAAGCCGGCCAATGGGCCGAGCGCCAGCCGGTTGTATTCGTAGAACCCGCCGACCGCGGGGTAGGCTGCGGCCATTTCACCGAGCATGCGCATCACGAGCACGACCAGCGCTCCGGTCAGCGCGAACGACAGTACGGCCGCCGGCCCCGTCGCCTGGATCACGACGCCGCTGCCGACGAAGAGGCCCGCGCCGATCACCCCGCCGAGCGCGATCATGCGCATGTGGCGGGCCTTCAGCGTGCGATGAAGGCCGGTTTGCAATGCCGGGTCACTCACCAGCGCATTCCCTGAATCCGCTTGTCCCGGTGCGCGAGAATCCACTGCGCGTGCTCCGCGAGGCAGGCGTGTCCCAGCGATCGCAGTATGAGCAGCTTTCTTTCGACCGAATCGGCGGCGCGCAGCTCGGCGGCGGCGAAGCCGAACAGCGAGTACATGTAGCGATATTGCCGGATCAGCGCACGATCGGCCTTCTCGTTCAAATAGATCTCGAAAATCGCCGCATAGACGGGAACCAGCGCCAGCCCCCATAACATCGCGTTGCGCACGTGCAGCGGCAGAAACGAGCCGGCGCCGAGCGCCACATCGAAGGCGAACGCCACGGCGAGCGCCAGGCCGCAGAACAGCAATCCTCGGTCGATTCGCTCGGATATGTGCATGCCGTGCTTCAGCTTCTGCAGCCTCTCGCGGTAGTAGTACATCTGCCCCCGCCGGCTGGTCGGATGGTCGTCGCCGACCCAGTTCGCATAGACGAAGGGAAAGCCGCCGCTGAAGTCGCCGCAGGGCCGGATCGCGAGCTGCAAGCTGACGGCGCGCATGGCGTTGCGGATCCACTGGAGCTCCGCGTCCTGCTTCTGCAGGAAACTCTCGTGAGCGAACTCGCCGTCGTATTCCTTGCGTACTCCGGCTACCTCCCAATAGAAGTCCACCCGCAGCGCCTCGGCGAGGGCCCGGTAGTCGAGGTATTTGCGATGCCATGCGCGCCGGTGCGCCCAGTACGCCAGCAGCGTCCCGCACAGGAATACCGCCAGCACGCTCAGGATGCAGATCATCGCCGTCCGGCCGTGGGAGTCCTTCTTGAAGGCGATCAGCAGAAAAGCCATGAGCGCCCAGAGCCCATAGCGCGCCTTGAGGGCCGCCGTGAAGCAGCGGCGGTAGTGGCCGCCCATCCAATCCGCCGCCGTGAACAGCCGATCGAGGTATTGCAGCGTTTCGGGCACCGGGGTCGGGCTGGGCTGCGACAGTCGTCTGCCGTTTTCCGCGATGTCATCGGCGAACTCTTCCATGTCGCGATTGAGCTCCGCGAGCCGCCGGAGCGTGGTCCGTATGTGCGGCGGATATTCCTCTCCGCCGTGCGCGTCGGTCCCGGTGAATCCGAGGACGGTCACTCCGGGCGTTCCGGATTGCGAGAGGCGTCCGCATCGAATCTCGAAATTCAAGTCATCGTCCTGCGGCGAAAGCAGCACGTCGCGAGGCGACACCACGAGCTCGTCGGACGGCATGACGCCCTGGCGGCGAAATTGCATGGCGCGAGCCGTTCCCGCCCGGTGGCTGGTGTCCTCGCCGTTCCAGACGGCGATCATCAGGCCGCTGTAGCGCGCGATGATGGCGCCGGCGCGTTGCAGCTGGCGGTCGCGCAGCTCCCCGGCGTTCTCGATGTCGCCGGGATCTGCGTCCGCCGGAAGTCCCAGCTCCACGACCTCGCTCGAATCGCAGAGCCGATCGAAGCGGACCTTGTCCTCGTCCGTGTCGAGGTCGTCGCGGCACAACCGCCGTGGGTAGGGCAGCAAGGCGGTGATGAAGATGCCCAAGTCCGCGGCGGCTTCCGCGACCAGGAGATCGGCTCCGGCGGCCATCGAGCAGATCAGGCGCAGTGGGACCGACGGGTGATCGTCGCGCAGGCGCTGCATCAACGTCGAGACGGCGGCGCGAATCGCCGCGGTTTCTTCGGGGCGCAGATCCCGGTGGCCGACCACGCCGACCAGGAATGGAATCCTGTATTGGTCGGCCGCGCGGGCTATTGCCGGTCTCCGCCGCCCACCGGCTGCACGCCCGGAGGCAAGACCTGCGTAATCACGCCGCCGCGCGCCCCGATATGCATCGGGCTCGCCTCCAACACGGCGTGAAGGTCGTTGCCGAAAGATGCCTGCGGGTCGGAGGGAATCTCATTTTCCTTCTTTTCGCGCTCGGCGATGGCGGCCTTGGCGCGGGCGAAAGCGTCCTCCAGGGACGCCGCGCCCGGCAATGCGTCGCGGTAGAACGCCTCGCCGAAGTATGTCAGGTCCCGGTCGTCGGAGCATCCGAAGGACGTCTTGTCGGCCGCCGCCGCGGCGATCACGATGGTATCGGGGTTTTGGAGAGCCGGAATGAAACCGCCCGCGTAGCATGCGGAGATCACGATGATCCGGCGTTTGATGCCCGAGTCGCGCAGCGCGCTCTGCAAATCGTCCACGCTCAACTGCGCGAGCGGCAGACCGGCGTTCGAGACCGCCAGCTCCGGGTCGGGCGATCCGTGCGAGGATAGCGCCAGAAACAGGATGTCGCGGTCGGGATCCATCTTCTGAGCCACCGCGCTCAACGCGTATTGGAGGCCGCTGAGGGTCGCCAGCGGATAGGTGTCGAAGTCCCGGCGGTCGTTGATCAGCAGGAGCTCCCGGTCGGCGGCGTTGAATCGATTGCCGACCACCTGCGCGGCGAGCTTGATCTCCTGCGCGAAGACCCGCTCGCTGGAAACGCCCGCGAAACCCACGAAGAATATCGCCGGCTTCGGCCCGATGTTCTCGGCCATCCGATCGACGGCTTCGTCGATCGCGTCGCGCTGATCGAACAGCAGCGACTCCGCATCGGCGGGCGACAGGTCCGCCGGCGGCTCTTCCTCTCCGGGCGCGGGTGCCCAGATCGAGGGCTTGAGGTCTGCGGGCCGATAACCCGTGGAAAATACTCCCAGCAACATGATGACGGCCACCGCGGCGGTTGCCTGCCACGCCCCAGACAAGGCGCGCAAAGCGCTCATTCCGTACGCGAATCCGTAGAGCGCCAGCACCACCCAGGCGGCCAGCGCCGCCTTCCCGTCCAGCCGCAGATCGATGGCGAAGCCCGCGGCAATCAGGACCGGCAGGAACCCCAGCACCACCAACAAAGCGCTCCTGAACTCCAGCCGAGGGTTCGAAGCGCGCGACGCCAGGTAGGCGGTCACGAGCACGAGCACGAGATACACCGAGACCAGCGGCCCCTCGAGGGGCTCGAACACGGCTCCCGGCCCCGCGCGCCAGCGGTCCAGCGCCACCCAGAACAGAAGCGACGCCAAACCGAGTCCGATCAAGGCTCGGTCGGTCGCGGCCGTACGAATATTGGTTACCGGGCGTAACGTCCAAAGACGCAGCAAAGTGGCGAGAATTGGGATACGGCGAACCTTGTGGGAGGGTGGAACGGCGGGATTATGTACCGCAATCTTCGGCCAGTGCCAGAGGTTACAATGAGATGACGGGCGCCTTCTGACGTACAACGCGGCGGCGTACGGGGATCATCGGGTGCTCGCCGGCCGACGCGTTGCGTGCGATCGCGCCGCCCCAGGCCGCGCGCGCGTCAGGCGGCTGTGCGTTCAGGCCGCGCGTGCGTTCAGGAACCGGAAAAATTCCACGCCTTCGCGCAGGCGCCGCTTGGTCATCTCCCAGCTCTTCATCATCTCCGCCGTGAGCTCGACGATCTTGCGGGGACGGAAATAGAAGCGCCGGTAGAAAGTCTCCACGGCGGCGTAGATTTCCTTGGCGCCGAGGTTCGGATAGCTCAAGGGCGAGAGCTGCACGCCCTGCTTGTTGACCAGGCCCTCGTTCCGGGTTTCCGTGAGCCAGCCGTTGGCGAGCGCCTGGCTGTAGAGCTCGGTGCCGGGATAGGGCGCCGCCAGCGAGACCTGGATGGTGTGCGGATTGATGTCCACCGCATACTGAATCGTTTCCCGGATGGTCTCCTGGGTCTCGCCGGGGAGCCCAAGGATGAAAGTGCCGTGGATGACGATGCCGAGCTTGCGGCAATCCTCGGTGAAGCGCCGCGCGATGTCGGTGCGCAGACCCTTGCGGATGTTGTGCAGAATCTGGTCGTTCCCCGACTCGTAGCCTACGAGCAGCAGGCGCAGTCCGTTATCCTTCATGACCTTGAGGGTCTGATACGGCACGTTGGCCTTGGCATTGCACGACCAGGTGACGCCGAGCTTTCCGAGGCCACGGGCGATCTCCTCGGCGCGCGGCCTGAAATCGGTGAACGTGTCGTCGTCGAAGAATATCTCCTTCACCTCCGGCAGGTTCTCCTTGATCCAGCGCACCTCGTCCACCACGTTCTGGGGGCTGCGCACGCGATAGCGATGGCCGCCCACGGTCTGAGGCCACAGGCAGAAGGTGCATTTCGAACGGCAGCCCCGGCCCGTGTAGATGGATACGTACGGGTGCTTCAAGTACCCGATGAAGTAATTCTCGATCTTGAGATCACGCTTGTAGGTCGGCGCAACCCAGGGCAGCTCATCCATGTTCTCGATCATGGGCCGCGCGGCGTTGTGCTGGATGCTCCCGTCGTCGCGGCGGTAGCTCAATCCCGCGATGCCCTCCAAGGGCAATCCGTCGGCGACGTCCTTGCAGGTGTAATCGAATTCCTCGCGCGCGACGAAATCGACCGCGGTGGATGCCGCCAGCGAGCCCGCCGGGTCGATGGCGACCTGGGCGCCGACCATGCCGATCTTGAGGTTCGGGTTCTCGGCCTTGAGGAGTTCCGCCACCCGCGCATCCTTCAAGAAGGAGGGCGCGCTGGTGTGCATGATGACGAGGTCGTAGTCGCGAGCCTGGGCGAGCACATCCTCGATCGGGATGCCGTCGGCGGGGGCGTCGATCAGCTTGCTGCCTGCGACGAGCGCCGCGGGCTGCGCAAGCCAGGTCGGATACCAGAACGAACGGATCTCGCGCTTCGCCTGGTAGCGCGCGCCCGCCCCGCCGTCGAAGCCGTCGAATGAAGGCGGATGCAGGAACAAAGTTCTCATGACGCTCGCTCTAAATATAGGTTCAATACGAAGCGGCCCAACGCCCACGACGGGGGCAGCGCCGATCAGACGCCGCGAACCGAACGAACCCGTTCCTGGTTCTGCGACGCCCACCACGTTTCGACACTCGCCGTGAGGCCGGCCAGATCGAGTCCGGCAGCCGCCAGGCAGGTTTCGCGCGAGCCATGCTCGATGAATCGGTCCGGAATGCCCAGATGCAATAGCGGCAATGAAACCCCATGTGCCGCGAGAACTTCGCTCACCGCCGCGCCCGCCCCGCCCATGACGGCGTTCTCTTCGATGGTCACGAACGCACGATGGCGCGCCGCCAACTCGACGACCAGCTCCTCATCGAGCGGCTTCACGAAGCGCATGTTGACGAGCGTCGCGTCGAGTCTTTCGGCGATCCGGCGGGCGGAATCGAACAATGCGCCGAAAACCAGGATCGCGAGGCCGCTGCGGCCCTCGCGCCGAAGCTGCGCCTTGCCCACGGGAAGCGCGCTCATCTCGGAGACGACAGCTGCGCCGGGGCCGGTGCCGCGGGGGTACCGTATGGCCGAAGGCGCCGACAGTGTGGTGCCGGTGAACAGCATTTGACGGCACTCGTTCTCATCGGCCGGGGCCATGATCACCATGTTCGGGATGCACCGTAGGAAGGTCAGATCGTAGGCGCCCTGATGCGTGGCGCCATCGCTGCCGACGAGGCCCGCGCGGTCCAGCGCGAAGACCACGGGCAGATTCTGCAGCGCCACATCGTGGATCAATTGATCGTAGGCGCGTTGCAGAAACGTCGAGTAAATGGCGACGACCGGCTTGAAACCCTCGCAGGCGAGCCCGGCTGCGAACGTGACCGCGTGCTGCTCCGCGATCGCAACGTCGAAATAGCGGTCCGGGAACCGCTTGGAGTATTCGACCAGCCCGGATCCCTCGCGCATCGCGGGCGTTATACCGATGATCTTGGGGTCGCGCTCGGCCATGTCGCAGAGCCATTGGCCGAAGACCTGCGAGTAGGTCGGGCCGGTGCTCGCTTCCTTGAAGATCTTGCCGCTCACGGGATCGAAGGGGCCGGGGCCATGCCACTTGATGGGATCGGCCTCGGCGGGCGCGTAGCCTTTGCCCTTGCGGGTGACCACGTGCAGAAATTGCGGCCCGCGGAGCTTCTTGACGTTGCCGAGCGTGGTCACCAGCGCTTTGAGGTCGTGCCCGTCGATCGGTCCGATGTAGTTGAACCCCATTTCCTCGAACACCGTGCCGGGCAGGACCATGCCCTTCAAGTGCTCTTCCGAACGGCGGGCGAGCTCCCACACGGTGGGCATTTGCCGCAGCACCTTCTTGCCGCCCTCGCGCAGATGCGCGTACATGCGCCCCGACAGCGCGCGGGCCAGATAATTGGACAGAGCGCCCACGTTCTCGGAGATCGACATGTCGTTGTCGTTCAGGATGATCAAGAGATCCGTAGGCGCGGATCCCGCGTGATTCAGCGCCTCGAAGGCCATGCCCGCCGTGAGAGCGCCGTCGCCGATGATGGCCACCGCACGGCGGTCCTCGCCGCGCTTGGCGGCCGCGATGGCCATGCCGAGCGCCGCCGAGATGGAGGTGCTCGAGTGTCCGACTCCGAAGGTGTCGTATGCGCTCTCGTTCCTGGTCGGAAAGGGCGCGAGACCCTTGTCCTGCTTGATCGTGTGCAGGAGCTCGCGTCGTCCCGTCAGCACCTTGTGCGGATACGCTTGGTGGCCCACGTCCCACACCAGGCGGTCATGGGGTGTATTGAAAATGTAATGAAGCGCGACGGTGAGCTCGACCGTGCCGAGGCCCGCGGCAAAATGCCCCCCGCGTGTGCTGACGCTCTGGATCAGGAACTGCCGCAGCTCATCCGCCAGCTCGGCAAGCTTCGACGGCGGGAGCTTGCGCAGGTCCGCCGGCAGGTGGATGGACTCGAGCAGGGGATAGCTGTTGGCTGGCGGGATCATTTGGGCCAGTTTATACTGAGCTGACCCTTCGCGGGAAATGACGCAGCGTTTTGTGGCACAATTGCCACGTCGCCGGGCGACGTTGCGGCGATGCAGGGCGGGCCGCTATAGTTGCCCCCTTTGTGTGCATGGGGGGGTCATGCGATCTCCCTAAAGCAAATGGGTACTTTGTGCCACACCCCGCCCCAGGGGTGTTTACCCCGCTGACTTTCCGAGAGACTGCTCGTATGGATTCCGGCATTTCAGATGAAGGTTACCAAGATCAGATCCTCCCGCACGTATCGCGCACTTTTGCGCTGACGATTCCTCAACTGCCCGAGCGGCTGCGCGTGGCGGTGACCAATGCCTACCTCCTGTGCCGGATCGCGGACACCATCGAAGACGAGCCGGCGGTGCCCCCCGAAGAGACGCTGGCCTTCCTGGAGCGGTTCAAGGCCGTCGTCGCCGGACGCGGGGAGGCGGCGCTCCTGGCATCCGACGTAGAGGGACGCCTGTCGAACCGCACGCTCTCGACCGAACGCGACCTCATCATCAACATGGTCCGCGTGCTGAACGTCACCGCATCGCTCGATCCCCCGCAGCGCGCCGCCATCCAGCGTTGCGTCGATCTCATGTGCTACGGAATGCCGCGGTTTCAGTCGACCGCGAGCCTCTCGGGTCTGCCTCATAGCACCGATCTGGACGAGTATTGCTATTACGTGGCGGGCGTGGTCGGCGAGATGCTCACCGAGCTGTTTTGCGAGTATTCCGAGGGAGCCGCGCAGAATCGCGCGGCGCTCCGGGCTCTTGCGGTGTCGTTCGCGCAAGGTCTGCAGATGACCAATATCCTGAAGGATGTCTGGGAGGACAGGAGCCGCGGTGCCTGCTGGCTTCCGCAGGAGGTATTCACCCCTCATCGGGTTGATCTCGCCCGGCTGTCTCCCACGCCCCGGAATCCCGGCTTCGATGCCGGCATGAACGAGTTGATCGGCGTCGCCCACGCTCACTTGCGCAACGCGCTGGATTACACATTATTAATCCCCGGACGAGATCCGGGGATACGGCGTTTTTGTCTATGGGCCGTCGGGCTCGCGGTGCTCACATTGCAAAAAATTCATAAAAATCCCGGCTTTACAGCCGGCTCTCAGGTCAAGATCTCACGGTCTCAAGTGACCATGACGCGAATTTTGACCGACCTTTCCATACGCAACGATCGGATGCTCCGGCGCCTGTTCGCGACGGCCGCCCGCGGGCTGCCGCTTGCCCGGCTTGCCGAGACGCGGCGGTTTCAGCCGCCACGGCCGGAGCTCATCGCCGGGCTCGATCCGCTTTCGGGCGAGCCATCGGCTGCGCGGGAATCCGAGCCGCTGCGCCGGCGCTCCTTCGGGAGCTCGGGATCATGATCCGCATCGCGCCGAAGCCCGTGACAGCGGAGACCGAGGCGCCGGTGCGCGCCGACCTGGTGTCTCTCTCGCTCACCAAGACCGTCTCCACGCACCTGGATCGCGCGATCGCGGACGCGCTCGATGCCATGACGGCCGCGCAGAGCGCCGCCGGTTATTGGCTGTTCGAGCTCGAGGCGGACTGCACCATTCCCGCCGAGTACATCATGATGATGCACTTCCTGGACGAGATCGACACCGGGCTCGAGACCAAGATCGCCGCGTATTTGCGCGCTCATCAACAAGCGGGCGGCGGCTGGCCGCTGTATCACGGCGGCGAGTTCAACATGAGCTGCACCGTCAAGGCCTACTACGCCCTGAAGCTCGCGGGCGACGAGGTGACGGCTCCGCACATGGCGCGCGCCCGTGCCGCGATACTCGAACGCGGCGGCGCCGCGCGATCGAACGTGTTCACGCGCATCGCGCTCGCGCTGTTCGGACAGATTCCCTGGCGCGGGGTGCCTTATATCCCCGTCGAGATCATGCTGCTGCCGAAGTGGTTCTTCTTCCATCTCGACAAAGTGTCGTATTGGAGCCGCACGGTGATGGTGCCGCTTTTCATCTTGTGCACGAGGAAACCCCTCGCCAAGAACCCGAGAGGTGTGCAGATCCAGGAGTTGTTCACGACGTCCCCCGAGCTGGAGCGCGATTACTTCCGCGACGCGCGCAAGGGCGGCTGGCTCGGCAAAGTGCTCCTGGTCGTCGATCGCTTGAGCCGGCGCATCGATCCCCTCATTCCCAAGGCGATGAGGGAGCGCGCGACGCGAGCCGCGGAGCAGTGGATGCTCGAGCGCCTGAACGGAGAGGATGGACTCGGCGCGATATTTCCGGCCATGGTGAACGCGCTCGAGGTCATGACCATCCTGGGATACCCGGCGGACGACCCGCGCCGCGTGACTGCGAAGCGGGCATTGCAGAAGCTCCTGGTCGTGGGTCCTTCGAGCGCCTATTGCCAGCCGTGCGTATCGCCCGTGTGGGACACGGCGTTGACCGCCCTTGCCATGCAGGAGGCGGGCTGCGCACCGTCCGCCAAGGCGGTGACCCGGGCGCTCGATTGGCTGCAAGCCGAACAGATTCTCGACGAGCCGGGCGATTGGCAGGTCGATCGGCCGTATCTCAAAGGCGGCGGCTGGGCGTTCCAATTCGCCAACGACTACTATCCCGATCTCGACGATACCGCGGTGGTCGCCTGGGCCATGCATCAGGCTCCGAATGCGGCCGACTACGCGGAGAATATTTCCCGCGCGCTCGACTGGCTCAGCGGAATGCAGAGCGAGAACGGCGGCTTCGCCGCGTTCGACGCGGACAACACCTCCTATTACCTGAACAAGATTCCGTTCGCCGACCACGGCGCACTGCTCGATCCGCCTACCAGCGACGTGACCGCCAGAGTGGTCACGGTCCTCTCGCGCATCGGCCGTCCGGGGGACAAGCCGGCCCTGGAACGGGCGCTTGCCTATCTGCGCGCGGAACAGGAGGAGGACGGCTCCTGGTTCGGCCGCTGGGGGACCAACTACATCTACGGCACCTGGTCCGTGCTCACGGCGCTTTCGCAGGCCGGAATCGCGCCCGACGATCCGGCCGTGCGGCGCGCGGTCAGCTGGTTGAACGGGCGCCAGAACCCGGACGGCGGATGGGGCGAGAGCAACGACGGCTACAAGAATCCCGAGGACGGCAAGGCCCCGAGCACGCCCTACCACACGGCGTGGGCGCTCCTGGGATTGCTGGCCGCGGGTGAGTCGGAATCGGAGACGGTGCGCCGCGGCGTCAATCATCTGATGCGGACACAGCAGACGGATGGTCTCTGGAGCGATCCGACGTTCACCGCACCCGGATTTCCCCGGGTGTTCTATCTCAAGTACCACGGCTATTGCCGCTATTTTCCGCTGTGGGCGCTCGCTGCCTATCGAACGCTGACTCGAGCCGGACTCACACATTGACCGCGGCGGGCGTCGTCGCGGCGCTCGACCGGGAAGCGCGCGTACTGGGCGCAGCGCGTGAGGCCAAGGCGGGATTCGAGATCCTCCCCGGCGGGACACTGCGAGCGGTGAGCGGGATGGGATGCGCCGCGGCCGGGATGGCCGCCCGCCGGCTCGTCGAAGCCGGCGCCACGGCGCTCGTCAGCTGGGGCATGGCCGGAGGCTTGGACCCGGATCTTCCGGCCGGAGCGATCTGTCTTCCACGCGAAGTGGTGGCACCGGACGGGATGCGCTTCGCGACCGCATCTCCCTGGCACGAGACGCTGACGGCCTCGGTCGCCTCCTGCCGGCCGGTGGTATCGGGCGTCCTCCTGACCAGCCTGCACCCGATCGCCGGTGTCGCGGCAAAGGCGCAGGCGCGCCGCGAGACCGGTGCTGTGGCCGTCGACATGGAGAGCTCCGCCGTGGCCGAAGTAGCCGCCGCCAGCCATGTGCCGTTCATGGCCGTGCGCGTGATCGTCGATACCGCGCACGACGCGATTCCGAGCTCGGTGACGGCCGCCGGCGAGTCCGGACAGGTGCGGATCGGCCGGCTCCTCATGGAGCTCGCCCGATCACCCGGGGAAATCGTCGCGCTGATCCGCCTGGCGCGCCGATATCGTGCCGCCATTCGTTCGCTTGGTGCGGTGGCAAAGCTCGGCCGCCTCGGCCCGCCCGCGATGGATGGCCCGTGAAGGCTCTGGTCACGGGAGCCACCGGGTTCGTCGGCGCGGCGGTGGCGCGGGCGTTGCTGGCCAAGGGGTGGGAAGTGCGCGCGCTGGTGCGCGAAGGTTCGGATCGAAGCAATCTGCGCACGTTGCCGGTCGAGCTTGCCGTCGGCGACCTCACCGACCGGCCGTCGCTCGATCGCGCAGTCGCCGATTGCGGAGCCTTGTTTCACGTCGCCGCTGATTATCGGCTCGGAGCTCCCGATCCATCGCAGCTGTACCGCGCCAACGTCGATGGCACGCGCAATATCCTGGCGGCGGCGCGCGAGGCGCGGGTGGAGAGAGTCGTGTACACCTCGAGCGTCGCGACCATCGGCATTCCCGCCGACGGCAGTCCCGGCGATGAGCGCACGCCGGTCGCGCTCGAGGCGATGATCGGCCACTACAAACGTTCGAAATTTCTGGCCGAGCGGGAGGCGCTCGAGGCGGCGCGCGGCGGACTGTCTCTGGTCATCGTCAATCCCTCGACCCCCATCGGGCCCGGCGACGTGAAGCCTACGCCGACCGGTCAGGTGGTGCTCGATGCCGCCGCCGGCCGCATGCCCGCGTACGTCGACACGGGCCTCAACATCGTGCACGTGGATGACGTCGCTGCGGGGCATCTGCTGGCGCTCTCGCATGGGCGGGCAGGCGAGCGCTACATCCTGGGGGGCCGGGACATGACGCTTCAGCAGATTCTCG
>DASYAC010000146.1:0-8079 GCA_036501585.1 Steroidobacteraceae bacterium | reverse complement strand
CCAACTACGATCTTCCCGAATACAAGAACGCGGCCATCGCGCTCGGCGCCACGCATTTCCTCGACAAGGCTCGAGACTACGGGCGGCTCCCGGAAGTGCTGCACGAGATCTGCGAAACGCACGTCTCCAAGCACTGAAGCGCCTCGTACCACGCCCCCATTGTGCCGGGGGGATGATGGGGGTAGATTTCCACCGTCTTGAGGAGGCCGATGCATGGAAACGACATATGAAGGCGGAGCGGACCTCAATGCCTCGGGGCAGCGCTTGAAGGACGATGCGGCCGACGCGGCCGGACACATCAAGAACGTGGCGGCCGAGGAGATCAGGAATCTGATCGCGGACGTCGAGGACTTGATCGCTCGTCTCGCGGATTTGAACGACGCCGATGTGGCGACGATGCGGAGTAAAGTCATGGCGACGGTGGAATCGGCGAAGGACACCTTGGCGGACGGCGCGGAGGCGCTGCGCCGGCGGGCACAGAAAGCGGTCGACGGCGCGGACGTGTATGTCCGGGAGAGCCCTTGGGCTGCGATCGGTCTCGCGGCGCTCGTGGGCGCCGTCGTCGGCATATTGGTCGCGCGCCGCTCCTGAAGGCCACCGACCCATGCGGGTGCTGTGGTCATTGCCGAAAGCGGCGCCTGCGCTCTTCCGGCATCTGGGAGCGTACGTCGAATTGGCGGCGTACGATCTCGAGCGCGCCAAACGCGATGCGGTCTCCGGAATCATTGCCGCGGCGGTCATCGGCGTGGGACTGCTGTTCGCCGTCCTCATGGGATGCGCGGCGGTCATCGCCGTCACCTGGGATACTCCCCACCGCCTCGCCGCGATCGCCTGGATGGGCGGGGCATTTCTCGCGATTGCCGTGATCGCGATGATCTATCGGTCCAAAATCACCGCCGGACAAGCGCCGTTCCTCGACACCCTGCGCCGCGAGTGGAAGGACGACAGGGTGATTCTGGAGCGAATTCTCTCCGAGGAGGACAAGTGAAGCCCTCCGACTCCTCGGAACGCGATGCGATTCTCGCGCGGCTTGCCGAGAGCCGTACGGAAATCAGCCGGCTGCTGGAGCGGCCGCCCGACAACGGAGGCGGCGATGGCGACGGAGTACCGGGGCCGGCCGGCTCCGCGGGAGGATTTCCGCGCAGCCGCACCATGCAGGCGCTGATGAGCGGCCGCGGAATCGGCGCCATGGGCGCCATGGCGGGCGGGCTCCTTCTCGCCAGGCCGCGGCTCGCATGGCGGCTCCTGCGGCTGCTCCCGACCAGCGCGGTGACGCGCATGGTGGTCGCGCGCGTGGTCGGCGCGATGCGGGGCAAGGAGTAGCTCTCACCCCATCGTGATTCGCGCGTAATGATACGAACCATCGTCCGCCAGAGGGATCTCGCAGGGCGAAGGCGCGATATCGGCGCCGTCGAGCGCCGCCTTGACGACACCCCGGCTTACCCCTTTGGGATTGTCCACCGCGATGTGGTAGCGCGACGAGCCGTGCTTGTACGTGACCTCGAACCCCGGCCAGCTTCGCGGCACGCACGGATCGATGCAGAGCTTATGCCCGCGCAGCTTCAGTCCCAGTATTCCTTCGATGGCCGTCCGGTACATCCAGCCGGCCGAACCCGTATACCACGTCCAGCCGCCGCGCCCGATGTGAGCGGGCGCCGAATACACGTCGGCGCACACCACGTACGGCTCGACCTTGTAGCGATGGATCGCGGCGCGCGTGCTCGAGTGATTCACGGGATTGATCAGCGAAAACAGCTCCGCCGCGCGGTCGCCGTCGCCGAGCAGCGCGAACGCCAGGGTCACCCACATGGCCGCATGGGTGTACTGGCCGCCGTTTTCGCGCAGACCCGGCGGGTAGGCCTTGATGTAGCCGGGGTCGTGCGCCGTGCGATCGAACGCCGGAGTGAAAAGCCGCACCAGGCCTTCGCTCGAGCTCACGAGCTGGGCGTTCACGGCGGCCATGGCGCGCACCGCGCGCTCGCGCGGCGCCGCGCCGGAGATCACGGCCCATGATTGAGCCACCGAGTCGATGCGGCACTCCTCGCTCGACACCGAGCCGAGCGGCGTGCCATCGTCGAAGTAGCCGCGGCGGTACCAGTCTCCATCCCAGGCTTCGCGCTCGATGGCGGCCCGGAGCGTGAACGCGTGTTTGCGCCAGGCGGAGGCGCGCGCCGTATCGCCGCGCCGCTCCGCCGTCGGAGCGAATCGCATCAGAGCGGCGTGCAGGAACCAGCCGAGCCAGACGCTCTCGCCGCGTCCCTCGATGCCGACGCGGTTCATCCCGTCGTTCCAATCACCCGTGCCGAAGAGCGGCAACCCGTGCGAGCCGATGGCCAGGCTCGAATCCAGCGCGAGCGCGCAATGGTCGTACAAGGGCGCCGCCGCCCCCGCCTTGGGCGCCTCGAACAGTTCCTGCTGGTCGTCGGCGAGCGGGCCGCCCTCCAGAAAATCGACGGGCTCATCCAGTATCGCGACATCCTCGGTGACCTCGAGATAGTGCGCGAGCACGAAGGGCAGCCAGATCCGGTCGTCCGAGACCCGCGTCTTGATCCCCTGATGGGTCACCGGCAGCCACCAGTGCTGCACGTCGCCGGCCTCGAACTGCCGCGAGGCTGCGCGCAGGATGTGCTCCCGCGCCACCGCCGGCCGCGCCATGCACAATGCCATGACATCCTGGAGCTGATCGCGGTAACCCCACGCTCCGCTCGCCTGGTAGAAGCCGGTGCGTGCCCACAGCCGGCAGGCCAGCGTTTGATAAAGAAGCCAGCCGTTCAGGATCACGTCCATGGAGCGGTCCGGCGTCTTCACCTGGACGGCACCCAGGGTTTGGTCCCAGAAATCGGTGACCGCCTTGAGCGCGGCGTCCAGATCGAGGGCCCGGTATCTCTCGATGGAGGCGAGCGCATCGTCTCGCGACGCCTCTTGTCCGAGGAACAGCACGACCTCGGTCTGCTCGCCCGGCGCCAGCTCGAATCGGGTCTGAAGCGCACCGCAGGGGTCGAATCCTGCGCCCGCGCGGCCGGACAGAGCCGCTTCGCCGAGGAGCGCGGCCGGCTCCGCCATCGAGCCGTAGCGCCCCAGGAATTCCTGCCGGTCGCCGGTGCTCGTGTGCTCGCGCCCGGCCATGTCCATGAACGCGACGCGGCTCGGGAAATCCAGGCTCCAGGGGTTGCGCGCGAGGAGCGCCGAGGTGCCCGCGTCGATCTCCGTCACGATGAAGGGCGCCATACGGCTGCGCTGATTGCCGAGCACCCACTCGGCATAGTGCGTGACGGAGAGCCGGCGGATCCGGTTCGAGCGGTTGGCGAGCTTGAGCCGCGATATCTTGACGGAGTCCGACCGCGGAACGAACTGCAGGAAATCCGACGCAATATCGCGGGAGGTATGTTCGAACCGGCTGTAGCCGAAGCCATGGCGCACCAGATAGGCTCCCGGCTCGCGAATCGGCAGAGGTGTGGCGCTCCAGAGCTCGCCCGAGTCCTCGTCGCGGATGTAGGCGACTTCCGCAGGGGTGTTGGCGACCGGATCGTTGGACCATGGGGTCAACTGGTTCTGCTGGGCATTGATGGACCACGTCGTCCCCGTTCCGTCCGCCGAGACCAGAAATCCGAACTCGGGATTCGCGATCACATTGGTCCAAGGAGCCGGGGTCCATTCGGCGTCCTTGAGCACGGTGATGTACTCGCGGGCCGCGGCGTCGAAGCCCCCCAGCCCGTTGAAGAAATTCAGCGACGGCAAATCGCGCGGCGCCACGGTTCGTCCGCCGGTGCCGCGAGGGCCGAGCGTCGGCCGCGGCGCCTGTGCGGGCTCATGCCAACGCGACAATTGATCCTCGAGCGAGCCGGCCCGGCCCGTGAACAGGGCGCGAGCCGCCGCCCAGAGGGCTCCGCGTCCGGCCTCATTCAACGCCGTGCTCTCGAGCGCGAACACGCGGCCGCGCATGCTCGCATCGTCCCCGCGGGAGCGCAGAGGAGCTTCCTTGACCGCCGTCTCGAGGGCTGCCTGCAACGAGGCCGAGTCCGCGGCCGGCGCCGCGTTGACGAAGACCAGATCGACCGACAAGCGCTTCGAGCGCCAGTAGTCGTGCGCCCGCAGCAATTGCCCGGCGAGACCGAGATGTGCCGCGTGTTCGATCTCGGCAAGCACGATGGGCAGATCGCCGGAGATTCCGTGCGCCCAGAGCGCCGACGGGCCGGAGCGATTGCGGGCGAGGATCTCGCACGGAGCCCGAATCGACGGACGGGAGTAAAGGATCGCACCGGCGATCCGCTGGAAGAGCCGCGCCTCTCCGCCATCGATCCCGAGACTGCCCAGGCTCACTTGCGCCCGGTCGGCCGCCGATCGCTCGATCCGCTCGAACGAAGCGGCGTCCCGGCACTTGCCGGCGACCGCCAGCGCTTCCACGCGGCTCGCCGCGACCCCGTTCCAGAAGGTCACGCGTGCGGTGGCGCCGGGAAGAACGCGCACCCGGCGCCGCAACGCCACGATGGGATCGAGAACCGTCCCTTGGGTGCCCGATAAGGGACGCGCATCGACGATCGAGAGGGCGTTGCGCAAATCGCGTCCCCTGCCCAGAAATCTCGCCCGATCGGTCTCGAACTGCAGAACGCCGGGCGCCTCGTCTTCGACGGCGCTCACGTGAAACATCCAGAGCGAGCGCTCCTTGGGTTCGCGGCTGCGGCGGGTCGCGAGGAGCGTGCCGCCGGCGGCATCGAACTCGGTCTGCACGAACATCTTCGAGAACGCGAGGTGCGCGGCGTCGGCGGCCGGCGTCGCCAGCACCACCTCGGCGTAGCTCGTGACCTCGATCTCGCGGGTGCTCCTGCCCTCGTTGGTGATCGAAACGCGGCGCACCTCCGCATCGTCGTTGGGCGCGACCAGGATGTCCGTCGCGGTCAGGATTGGACCGTCGCGGCGGATGATCCGCGCCCGCTCCTCGCTGAACGAGACCTCGTATCGATCCGGCTCCCGGCCGCTGGGCTGGTAGCCCGCCGACCACACCGTGCCGTCCTCGACGTCCCTCAAGAAGACGAAGAATCCCAGCGCATCCGCAGTCGGATCCTCGCGCCACCGGGTGACCGCCAGATCCCGCCACCGGCTGTAGCCCGTCCCCGCCTCGGAAACGAGGACCGAATAATTGTCGTTGGCGAGCAGATGAGTGCTCATTGGTTGAGATGCCAGATGCTGAAGTTCAGGGCCATCGCAAAACTCACCCACAGAAAATAGGGCACGAGCAGCCACGCGGCGGCGCGCTGCACCGAGAAGAACTCGCGAACGCTCCATCCGACGGCGAGCCAGAGCGCGACGGCGTCGAACAGCCCGAATCCGGGATTGCGCGCGCCGAAGAACAACGGCGCCCACGCGGCGTTGAGCAGCAATTGAACGGCATAGGCCGCGAGCGCGACGGTCTGCTGACGGTGATAGCGTTCCCGCGACACCAGCCAGGCGGCGGTGGCCATCGTCACGTACAGCGCCGCCCACACCGGGCCGAACCAATGGTTCGGCGGCACCCACGGAGGCTTGGAGAGACCCGCATACCAGGCGGCGATCGTCGCCGAGTGCGCCGGAGACACCAGGGCTGCGAGCGCCCCCGCCGCGGCGGCCGCGGCGATGAATCCCAGCAATGCGATCCAGTTGGGACGGGCGTTGCGTCCCCGATAACTCGTGGTGTTCTCGACGGGAATTCTCATTTGGCCTGCCATTTCAGGGATCGATACATGAACACGAACGCCGCGGACGCCGCCATCTGCGCCCAGGCAAACCAGCGGTACTCGGCGGCCGCCAGCAGCCATACCGAGCCGGACAGCCAGAGCGCCGCGGCGGCGAGCGCGAGGTCGCGCCGCCGGTTGGACTGCTCGATGTCGCGGCGCAGCTCGGCGAGTCCGCGATTCTCGACCTCGAACCGGAACCGTCCCTCCGAGGCTTCACGCACCGCGGTTTGGAACAGTCCCGGGAGCTCCTTCAGGCCTTCGATGGTATCGGGCAACTGGGTACGCATGCGCTTCAGAACCGCCCGCGGACTCATGCGCTCGCGCATCCATTGCCTCAAGACCGGCTGCGCCGTCTTCCACAGATCGAGCTCCGGATACAGCTGGCGTCCCAATCCCTCGACGTTGAGCAGCGTTTTCTGCAGCAGGACGAGCTGAGGCTGGATCTGCATGTCGAAGCGGCGGGCCGTCTCGAACAGCCGCAGCAGCACCTGGGCGAAGGAAATATCCTTCAGCGGTTTGTTGAAGATGGGCTCGCACACCGTTCTCACCGCGGACTCGAGCTCGTCGACCCGCGCGGTCCGGGGAACCCAGCCCGATTCCAGGTGCAGCGCCGCGACGCGCGCGTAGTCGCGATCGAAGAACGCGAGGAAATTGGCGGCGAGATAATGCTGGTCGCGCGGCTGCAAGGTTCCGACGATGCCGAAGTCGATCGCGGCGTAGCGCGGGTTCTCCGGATCGTCGATCTGCACGAAGATGTTGCCGGGGTGCATGTCGGCGTGGAAAAAGTTGTGGCGGAACACCTGGGTGAAGAAGATTTCCACCCCGTTCTCCGCCAGCTTGGCGAAGTTGGTGCCGCGCGCCCTGAGCTCCTCGATCCGGCTGATGATGATGCCGTGGATCCGCTCCATCACCATGACGTTCGATCGGCAATGGTCCCAGTACACCGCGGGCACGTAGAGAAGCGGGGAACCCGCGAAATTGCGCTTCAGCTGGGCGGCGTTGGCCGCCTCGCGCATCAGATCGAGCTCGTCCAGGATGGTCTTGCGGTATTCGGCGACGATCTCCGGCGGCCTGAGGCGCCGCGCGACGACCGAGTACTCGTCGGCGAGTCCGGCGAGCGCCCTCAAGACCTCGAGATCCCGCTCGATGATCTCGTGCATCCCGGGCCGCAGTACCTTGACCACGACCTCCTCACCGCTCTTCAACCGCGCCGCGTGCACCTGCGCGATGGAGGCCGCGGCGAGCGGCGCCTCATCGAAGCTGTCGAACACCTCGGCGAGCGGCCGTCCGAGCGCCCGCTCGATGGCCGCCACGGCGACCTCGCTGTCGAAGGGCGGTACCCGGTCCTGAAGCTTCGCCAGCTCATCGGCGATATCGGCCGGAATGAGGTCGCGCCGGGTCGATACCGCCTGGCCGAATTTGACGAAGACCGGCCCGAGCTCCTCGAGGGCGAGGCGCAGGCGCTCTCCCCGGGTCACGCCGGCGCTGCGTTGAAACCAGGTCCACGGGGACAGATAGAACAGGAAGCGCAATGGCCGGTACAGATGCGTGGCGCGCACGAAATCGTCGAGGCCGTGGCGGACCAGCGCGCGCTGAATCACCAGGAGGCGGACCGCGACCCGAACTTGCATCACGGGGCGGCCTTCAGCCGTCGTTCGATACCCGCGAGGCGCGCTTCGACGCGGTCCGCGGTGTCGCGCGCGCGGTCGACGCCTTGCACGAATTCCTCGACCTCCGTCTTCCCGACCAGATCGCGGCTCTCTTCCTGCAGATATTCGGCCACGTTCTCCCCGAAGGTGCGCCCGAGTTTCCCGATCCAGCCGATGGCTCCCTGCGCCGCCAGGGATAGGCGCCTTGCCGGCAGATCGCCGACGAGCCGCGACAGTTCCTCCTCCAGATCCGGCCGGGCGAGCGCGAAGAGCTCGCGGTATCGGCCCGCGATTTCCGCATCGCCTGCGACGCGCGCGGAGGTGCGGGCACGGGCACCATCCGGCGGTGGTCCGCCCGTGCGGCCGGCTCCCTCGGTGAGGAGCTTGAACAGCGCGAGCGGAGATCCGGAGATGACGGCGTCGGCCCCGCCACCGGTCTCCGCGGCATCACCGGCCCCCGCGGCATGCCCGGCCTCCGCGCCGCTGTCCGCTCCCGCCTCGAGCGCGCCGCCGGCGGTGAGTGCGAGCCGGCTGCCGCATACCGCGGCTCGGATCCGCACGAAGCCCCCGACGTCCAGCTGTAACGAGGTGCGGTCCAGCCGGCGCGCCAGGCCTAGCGCCTTTTGCGAGCCATCGATGCTGCGGTTCAAGACGGATTCGACGGCCGCGAGCCAGACGGGTGTGGCCGGCATATTAGATTTTGTATCCGCGGTGAACGG
>DASYAC010000145.1:0-7524 GCA_036501585.1 Steroidobacteraceae bacterium | reverse complement strand
CAACAAGATTCTGGCCAATTGCGGTTTGCCTGTGCCGCGGCAGGAGCTGGTGCGCTCTGCCGACCGGGCGGTGCGTGCCGCCGAGCACCTCGGCTATCCCGTGGTCACCAAGCCTTACGACGGCAATCACGGACGCGGGATCTCGATCGGGCTGAAGAACGCGGAGGATGTGCGCGCCGGCTTCGCCGCGGCGGCCGAGCATTCCAATTCGGTGATCGTGGAGACCTTTCTCCAGGGTGAAGACCACCGGCTTCTGGTCGTCGCCGGCGAGCTCATCGCCGCGACCCGCCGCACGCCGGGTCGCGTCGTCGGCGACGGCGTGCACACCGTCCGCGAGCTCGTCGACATGGTCAATCAAGACCCTCGGCGCGGCGTCGGCCACGAGAAAGTGATGACCCGCCTGGAGCTCGATGCGCAGGCGGAGACGATGCTGGCGCAGCAGGAATTGACGGCGGACTCCCGGATTCCCATGGATCGAGTGGTCGCGTTGCGAAGCACGGCCAATCTATCGACGGGCGGAACGGCCACCGATGTGACCGACATCATTCATCCCGACAATCGCGACATGGCGGTGCGCGCGGTCACCGCCATCGGACTCGACGTGGGCGGCGTCGATTTTCTGTGTCCCGACATTGCGGAGAGCTACAAGACCGTCGGCGGGGGCATTTGCGAAGTGAACGCGGCGCCCGGCTTTCGCATGCACGTGGCGCCGAGCGAGGGAACGCCGCGCGATACGGCCGGCCCGGTGATCGACATGCTGTTTCCGCCGGGCGCGCCCTCGAGAGTTCCGATCGCTTGCATCACCGGCACCAACGGCAAGACCACCACCGCGCGCATGCTGGCCCACATCGCCAAAATGGCCGGATTCACGCCCGGCTTGACGACGACCGACGGGGTGTACATCGACGGGCAGCGCAGCGTCGAAGGCGACATGACCGGACCGGTCGCCACGCGCATGGTGCTCGCCGATCCGAGCATCGATCTCGCCGTGCTGGAAGTGGCCCGCGGCGGACTGGTGCGCGCCGGGATGGGCGTGCCTTTCGCGAATGTCGCGGCGGTGCTCAACGTGCAATCGGACCACTTAGGGCTGAAGGGGGTCGACACCCTGGAACAGCTGGCCGAGGTCAAGCGCATCGTGGTGGAAGTCGCGCGAGACTGCGCGGTGCTGAATGCCGACGACGAGCATACGATCCGCATGTCGGCTCACACCGATGCGAAACACCTCTGCTACGTGACGCTCAATCCCAATCACGTCGTGGTTCGCGAGCACGTGCGGGCGGGCGGCCGCGCCTGCGGCCTCGAGGCGGGCGTCAACGGACAGATGATCACCCTGTACGACAAGGCGCGGCACATCCCGCTCATGTGGACGCATTTGATTCCGGCGACGCTCGAGGGGCGCGCCATGCACAACGTGCAAAACGCGATGTTCGCCGCCGCGCTCGCCTTCTCGCTCGACATCAAATTGGATGCCATCCGGCAGGCGCTGCGCACCTTCGACAGCACGTTCTTCCAGGCGCCCGGGCGCATGAACGTGTACGACGAGCATCCGTTCAAGGTGATTTTCGATTACGCGCACAATGCCCATGCGGTCGGCGCCATGGCGGATCTCGCCGCCCGTCTCGAGGTCCGCGGACGGCGCATCGTGGTCGTGGCCGGCCCCGGCGACCGCCGAGACGAAGACATTCGCGCCATCGCCCTCGAGGTCGCCGGCCGCTTCGATCATTACATTTGCCGGCGCGACGACAGTCTGCGCGGCCGCGCCGACGCGGAAGTGCCGACGATGATCGCCGAGACATTGCGCGAGCGTGGAGTTCCGGACGAGGCCATCGAGGTGATTCCCGACGAACAGGCGGCCATCGCCCGGGCGCTCGCCCTGGGCCGGTCCGGCGATTTGTTGCTGGTGTTCGCGGATGCGCTCACCCGTTCCTGGAAGCAGATCATCAAATTCAAGCCGGACGCCGCCGGGGCGTCGACGCCCGCGCCGCAGCCGGCGGCAGCGCCGGTCGTGCCCCGCCGGACGAGCCGCCCGGCGCCGTCGTCGGGCGAGGACTCTGCGCCGGCCGTGGGATCCGGCGATGCCTCGCTGGAGGCGCAGGGATTCGTGCGTGAGGAGCGGGGACTTCGATTCGTCGGGGAAGCAGCCGATTGACGATGGCCGAGCAGGAGCCCAGGGATGAGCGGGAACTCAAGGAGGAGCCGGAACTCGAGGCGAAGCCGGAGCCGAATTTTGGCTTCATCGACTCGCGGCGCCTCACCGGCCCCAGCCGCTACTTCGACGGACCCGCGGTGACGCTCACCCCGATCGGGGCGGCCGCCGGGGAGCCGCATGCGCTCGAGCGTTGGGCCGAGGAAGTCCGGCGCCTGGCGCAAGCTCTCGGTTGGCCGGATCCCGCGCCGGTGATCGATCGCGCGGGCGACGGCACGTATCTGGTGTTTCGTGCGCCGCAGGACGCGCAATTGACGGCCACGGAGCTCTCCGAATGGGCCTGGGAAGCCGCCGCGGCGCAGGCCGGCGTCACCGCTTTCGATCGCGCGCACGATTTCGGCGCGGATCCCGCGGCGGCGCTCGCCGCGCGCGCCGCGGCCGAGCGAAACCAGGCGTTGGCCGATCTGCGCGCGGCCGCCGCGCGGCATGGCCTGCCGCTGTTGGAGGACGACGAGGAGATCTCCATCGGCGCCGGCGCGGGGAGCCTGAGCTGGCTCCGCGCCGCATTGCCCGCGGCCGATGCGCTGCCCTGGGGTGAGCTGCACGATGTCCCGACGGTGCTGGTGACCGGCAGCAACGGCAAGACGACGACGGTGCGATTGCTGGCCGCGATTGCGGCGGCCGCGGGAGCCGTGCCCGGATACAGCTCCACCGAGGGAGTGTTCGTCGCGGGCCGGGCCGTAGCGCTCGGCGATTATTCGGGGCCCGCGGGCGCGCGGGCCGTGCTGCGGCACGCGGAGGTCACGTTCGCCGTCCTGGAGACGGCGCGCGGCGGGATCTTGCGCCGAGGCTTGGCGGTCACCCGGGCGCACGCGGCGGTCGTCACGAACGTGAGCGCGGATCATTTCGGCGAGTACGGTATCGAGAACGCCGACGATCTCGCGGAGACCAAATTGGTGGTGGCACGCGCGCTCGGCAAGGACGGCACGCTGGTACTCAACGCCGACGATTCGATCTTGATGGCGGCCGCGGAACGGGCGCGCTACGCGGTCGAGGTCCGCCGCGCATTGTTCGCGATGGACCATGCTCATCCTCTCCTCGAGGAATTGCGACGCCGCGGCGGCAGCACCTGCGGCGTCCGCGACGGACACCTGGTGCTGCACCATCGAGACGCGGAGCATGATCTCGGAGCGCTCTTTACGTTTCCTCTGGCCTTCGGGGGCGCCGCTCGCTACAACGTCGCGAATCTCGCCGCCGGTGCGCTCACGGCCGCCGTCCTCGCTCTGTCGGTGGCCGATATCCGTCGTGCCGCGGAGCGGTTCGGCAGCCGCCCCGAGGACAATCCGGGCCGGCTCGAACGGTGGAACTACCGCGGCGCGACCGTGCTCATCGATTACGCACACAACCCCGACGGGCTGGGCCAGCTTCTTGCCGTGGCCCGCTCTCTCAATCCACGGCGGATGTCGTTGCTGCTCGGTCAAGCCGGCAATCGCGACGATCAGGCGATCGC
The DNA here is from genome assembly GCA_036501585.1 of Steroidobacteraceae bacterium. Lineage (GTDB taxonomy): Bacteria > Pseudomonadota > Gammaproteobacteria > Steroidobacterales > Steroidobacteraceae > Bog-1198. Next base: position 3,868 of record DASYAC010000145.1, on the reverse strand, counting down.
CGAGCTTGCCCGTACGGCGGCGCGCTTCGCGCCCGACCGCATCGTGATCAAGGAACTGGCTCTCATGTTGAGAGGCCGGGACCCGGGCGAGGTACCGGCCCTTCTCGAGAGGGCTCTTCTAGGAGCGGGCATCCCCGCTGAGCGCGTGGAACGACTCGCCGACGAGGAAATTGCGGCACGGAGCCTCTTGGGAGCCGCCCATCCGGGCGACGTGATCGTCCTGCCGATCCATACCCGAGACGTTCGTGAGCGCCTTCACGGGGCGCTGGCGGCCGAGGGGGACTCGAATCACATCCTCGGTCAATAAGGCGCCGAATGGCCGATCAAAAGCTCACGGAATGACCTCCGTCACGCCACTTGAGGCACCCCGTGAGCAGAATGGCGCAACGAGGATGCTGCGATGCAGTGGTAGTGTTGGCGGGTATGCGGGTTACTAGAAAATGGGCCTTGATCTCGCTCCTGGGATGGGCTGCCACAACCGCCGTGGCGGCGGACCCGTCCTTTTCCGATCGGATCGAGATGCTCGACTGGTCGGATCCGGAACGCGCCGAGAAGATCATCGATTCGCCGTCGCTCGCGAAGGGGCGCGCCTCCGAAGTCCAGTTCCTGGAAGTTCGGGCGATGGTGTACGTGGACACCCGTCACGACGCGGATGTCGATGCGACCCTCGCGCGGCTGAAGGCGATCGCGGAGGACGGAGATCAGTCGGCCGTCCTCGCCGGGCATTTCGTGCGCGCGTATTCGCACTACGAGCACGCCGAATACGCGGCCGCGCACGAGGAGCTCAACCAGATCGACATGACGGCCATCGACTCGGACGCCGAGCGCTTTCGAGTGTCGATTCTTCGGGGCAATACCTTGCGGACCTTGGGACAGGCCGAAGCCGCGCTGCCGTTTCTCGAAGAGGCGCTGGATATCGCGCGCGACATGCACGACGACGAGCGCAGCATCCATGCGCTGCTCTGGCTCACGCTGATCTACACCAACACCGGCAACTACGATCGCGCCTCGGACCAGCTGGAGAGCGCGCGGCGTCTGGCCGCGGCAACCGGCAATGAGGCGGCGCTCACGGAAGTGGAAGTGCGCGCCTCGGATATCGCGGACCGGAAAGGCGACCGCATGGCGGAGCGCAGCGCCAGCCTCGCCGCCCTCGAGCACGCCAGGCGGGCGGACAGCAGCAAGTGGCTCGCGCACGCCTACCTCAATCTCGGCGACTCCTTCCTGAAGACCCGCGACTTCGCCGAATCTCTCAAGTATTCCAAGGAAGCTCTGCCGCTGGTGTCCCAGCTGCGCGGAAGCGGCGACGAGAGCATCGTGCTGTTCAACGAAGGATTGGCGTACATCGGTCTGGGCAACATCAAGGAGGGGGAGAAGCTCGCCGAGACCTCGATCAACGATGCCGTCCAGGGGGACAATCTCCTGGATGCCAAGGAGGACCTGCGCGAATACGCGGACGCGCTCGAGCATGCGGGATATCTGATGATGGCGATTCAGGCCTATCATCAGTACGACGCGGTGGGAGAGAAGATCATGACCGGCACGCGGCAGCGCGCCTTCCTGGAGCTCTCGGCCAAATTCGACGACGAGCGCAAGGCGCGCGAGCTGGAGCTCCTGCGGCGGGACAACGCGCTCAAGGCCTCGGAAATGCGCGGTCAGCGTCTGCAAAAACAGCTGATCCTCGCCGCGACGGGATTCGTCACCTTCATCTGCGCGGCGCTTCTCTGGGGATTCGCGCGCGTGCGCCGTGCGAACGACCGTCTGCGCTTCAACAGCGAGCGCGATGCCTTGACGGGTCTTCGCAATCGCCGCTACTTCAACGAGTACGTGCTGAGCGTCGAGGGTGGGCGCCCTGTCGGAGGCTGCGTGCTGCTGGCGGATCTCGACCATTTCAAGCGGATCAACGATACACTGGGACATCCGGCAGGAGACGCCGTGCTCGCCACCGTGAGCCACCGCCTGTCCGCCGCATTGCGCGAGACCGATAAGCTGGTCCGCTGGGGCGGGGAGGAATTCCTGGCGGTGCTCGATCCGATCACTCCGGAACAGGCGGACCGCACGGTGGAGAGACTCCTGCAGGCGGTGCGCCGCGATCCGGTGCTGTGGAATGGGCAGGCGATCCGGTGCACCATCTCCATCGGGTACGCGTGCTTTCCGATGCCGGGAGCGGATACGGAGATTTCACTGGAGAGCGCGATCAGCCTGACCGACAAGGCGCTTTACGAGGCGAAACGCCGCGGCCGCAACCGGGCCTGCTTGATCAGCGCGGTTCTCGCGCAGGATAAGGATGATTTGACCGTGATCTGCGAGGAGTTCGAGTCCGCCGCGGCCGACGAACGAGTCAGGCTCGTGGATATGGGCGCCGCCGCCTGATGTCGGAGGCGGGCGTGCGCGAGCGGGTTCCGTTGTCGGCCTGGCAGCCGACAGTGTCCGGAAACGCCTCCCTCGGCCTGTCCGTCATACCCGCCGGAAAGACCTCCGCACTGCGCCTCGACTTCGACTTCAAGGGGGGCAAGGGTTTCGTGGTCGCGAGACGCGACTGGGCGCGGCGCATGCCGGGCGAATACGCCCTGCACTTTCGCTTGCGAGGACGCGGCCCGGTCAACGATCTCGAGATCAAGCTCGTGGACTCGACGGGCCGCAACGTCTGGCGATCCGTCACGAAGGATCAACGTCCCCCCGAGCGCTGGAAGCGCCGCACGATCGAAAGCCGGGACATCGAGTTCGCCTGGGGCCCGGCGAGCGGCAGCCCGCTCACCGAGCTCGGATTCATCGAAATCGCGGTCGTGGCGGGCGAGGGCGGCCGGGGCTCGCTCTGGATCGCGGATCTCGAAATCGAGGATTTGACGCCGGCGCAGGCGCCGACGGCGAGCGCCTCCAGCGCACAACCGGGATTCGGCGCGCAAGCTGCCCTGGGCGGCACGGGATGGAAGCCCGAATCGAGCGACCGGCGGCCCTGGATCACCCTCGATTCCACCCGTCCGCGCGATATCGGCGGTCTCGTCATCGATTGGCTCGGCGATGCTCCGCTCACGGGTTTTCGGGTTCGCGCATCGAACACCGGCAAGCGGTGGAAGCTCGTCCACGCGGCCGCCCGTGCGGGCGGCGCCCGCAGCTACGTCTACTCGCCCGGCCTGAGGGCGAGATACCTGCGCCTCGACCTGTCGAGTCCCGGCATAGGCGCGATTCTGCGCATCCAGTCCTTCGAGTTCTCGCGCTCGATCGATGCCTTCTGGTATGCCGTCGCGAAGGGCGAGGAACGAGGCTGGCATCCACGCTGGCTGCACCGCGAGCAGAGCGAGTGGACGCCGATCGGCCGTTCGAACGGAACGCAGTGCGCACTGATGAACACCGACGGCATGGTGGAGGTGGCCGAGGGCTCGTTGTCGCTCGAACCCATGCTGAGGATCGGGCGGAAACTCGTCACCTGGGCGGATGTGGAGTCCTCTCCTGCGCTCGAGGAGCGCTGGGTGCCGGTGCCCTCCGTGTCATGGGAGACCGCAGAATGTCGTCTGACTGTGAGGGCGCAAGCCGCCGAGGACGGTGAGGTACGCGTAGGGTATCGCCTCGAGAACCGCACAGAGGGGCCGCTCGACGCTCATCTCCTCGTCGTGGTACGTCCGTTCCAGGTCACGCCTCCATGGCAGCAGTTCCGCAATGTCGGGGGCGTCAGCCGGATTCACGACCTCGAATGGGACGGGAAGGTGCTGCGCGTGAACACGGCGCTCAATGCGAACGCCGCGCTCAATGCGAACGCCGCGCTCAACGTGACCCCCGATGCCGGCGCCCGATTCGGCGCGATGTCGTTCGACGACGGATTCGTGGCGTCGCGGCTGAGCTCCGGCGCATCGGCGGGCGCGGCGGCGGCGCA
>DASYAC010000144.1:0-7383 GCA_036501585.1 Steroidobacteraceae bacterium | reverse complement strand
GAGACCGAACAGGAATGAATCCCCGAACATGCCGAGCCGGCAGGTGCCGGGGGGTTTGACGAAGGGATAGTTCCGATCGGCGCGCAGCCCTTCGGCGTTGATGCGGTACTCCACGTCGACTTCGGGGGTGTGATGCCAGTAACGGGCGTTCGGAATATTGCCGCGAACTCCCCACGCCGTTCCGGTGATATAGCGCGGCATGATCGGCTGCGGATCGAACACCCGCAGGTAGACCTCCGCAAAGACCACTGTGTAGAGGACGAGTGCGCCCGCACCGAGCACCCGCCACAGCGCCTTGCGGACCACGCCACGGGAGGCCTCGCGCGGGCGGGCCTCACGCGGGCGGCCCTCGCGCGCCTGGCCCTCGCACGCGCGGGCATCACCCATGCCGAGCTCGCGTTCCTCAGAAGTCGCCCGTTCCTCAGAAGTCGAAATAGATGAACTCCCGGCCGCCCGCCGCGCTGAACGCAGCCAGGGTGAGCATGAGCGTGAGCGCCGCCGTGTAGCGCACCAGGAAGGGGCCTCTCGTGAGCACCTCCAGGTGGCCCGACGCGCGTTGATAGATTTCGACCAGCACCAGGGGTGCCGTGTACGCGGCCAGCGTCGAGAAAGCCGCGGACGTATATCCCGTGGTCCCGAACAGGTTGGCGATCACCGTGACGGCGTCCTCGAACGTGCGCGACCGGAACAAGATCCAGCCGACACAGACGAGGGTCAGAGTCGCGAGCCAGGAGGATGCCTGGATGGCGAAACCGCGCACCGTGCCGAACCTCGCTCGCTCCACGGCCGCGTCGATGCGAAGCACCCGGTACACGACCTGGATCGCACCGTGAAACGCGCCCCAGGCGACGAACGTCCACGAAGCGCCGTGCCAGAGGCCGCCCAGCAGCATCGTGATCATGAGATTGCGGTACATCTTGATCCGGCCGTGGCGGTTGCCGCCCAGAGAGATGTACAGGTAATCGCGCAGCCAGCGAGACAGACTGATGTGCCAGCGCTGCCAGAACTCCGAGGGCGTACGGGCGAAGTAGGGTTGATTGAAGTTGGTCATCAGATCGAATCCGATGCAGCGCGCGAGACCCTGCGCCATGTTCGAGTATCCGCAAAAATCGCAGTAGATCTGCACCGTGAAGGCGAGCACGGCCGCGAGGGTCGCGCCCGCGGTCTGGTGCGCCGGCGCCGTGAACACCGCATCGGCGATCGGAGACACATTGTCCGCGATCACGATTTTCTGGTAGAGCCCCCAGGCGAACAGCAGCGCCCCGCTCGTGAACAGCCGGTGATCGAGCGGCCGGACGGTCTCGAATTGCGGCATGAGATGCGCCGCGCGCTCGATGGGGCCGGCGACGAGCTGCGGAAAAAACGCATGGAATGCCGCGTAGTTGATCAGGGAATACTGCGGATCGAAGACGCCGCGGTACGAATCGATCGTGCGGCTGATGGCCTGAAAGGTGTAGAACGAGAGGCCGACCGGGAGAATGATCGCGAACGATACCGCGTGGGGGTGAAGCCCGAAGCTGCCGAGCAGGGCGACGGCGCTGCCGACGAAGAAATTGAAGTACTTGAAGAAGGCGAGTATGCCCAGATTCGTGGTCAACGACAGGAGGAGCCAGCCCCTGCGCCGGGCATGCTCGGGTGCCGCATGGATGCCCGCGATCATGAGGCCGATGACGAGCATGCCCGCGGCGACCGGCGCACAGAGCCACCAGTCGCGACGAGCCGCAACGGCGAGGGACCCGATCGTCGCGGCCGCGAGGAAGGCCGCGCTCTTCAGCATGTCCCGCGGTCGGACCGGCTTTCCCGCGGCGCCCAGCGCGGCGATGTAGTCGACCGAGGTCGAGACGGCGACCAGGATCAGGAAGCGGGGATCCCACCAGCCGTAGAAAACGTAGCTCGCGAATATCAGCAGCGAGTTGCGGGCCGTCACATGGCGGCGGCTGAGCAGATACAGGGGCAAAAACGCGGCGAAAAACAGCGCGAATATGCCGCTATTGAACAACATCCCGGGGGCTCCTGTGCTGGTGCGAGATGCTAACAGATCGTCCGTTCAAGTCCGACAAGCCGCGCGTTATGTCATCGCCGCGGGAGGCGAAATCGCGTGATTTCTGCGTGGATACCGCGCATTTGGGTGTTTGTCGGTGGTGAGATGCCGGGAGAGAATCGTCGCCGCGCCGGATGCTCCGGCGGCGCTCGGAACCCCGCATGTCTCCGCGTGCCTACAGTTGACTCATCGCAATGCGGGAAGATAGTTTCGTGGCCGACATAAGTAAAGGAGCCATTGATGAGACGAACGTGCGTGCCGAGGAACGTTGCCGTGGTGGCTGCCGCGCTATGTATCGCCGTGCTGGGCGCCCCGATCGGGAACGCACAAACCACGGCTTCCAATCAGCCGAATCCGCCGCCGCAAATCTGCGTGAACAACAAGTGTGTCTCCTCGACCTCGAGCACGCCGCCGCCGGCCGCCGGCAAGGGCTCGATCAAGTGGAATCCCGGCCATTACATGGCTTCCAACACGGTGCTGTACCCGGGAAAGACGCTTTCCTACGTACAGCCGGAAATGGACGACCTGAACCACCAGGACGCGATCCTCGGTTACCGAGCGTACGTCTCATGGGGCGCGCTCGAGCCCACGCAGGGCAACTACGATTTTTCGGTGCTGGACTCGATCCTGGCGCGCTTGAAGACCGGCTACAACAAGCCTAAGCACCTGGTCATCTACCTCTGGCTCTACGGCCAGCATGCCATGGGCTCGAACGATACCCGCGTCATCCCGGCCTATATCCAGCAGACCCCGGCCTACGGCCCGAGTCCGGTCTCGGGAAGCTACGGCTGGTGGGGCGCCATCGCGAACGCCGGGCAAACGGGAACCTACGCGCCGACGCTGTACTATCAGCCCGTGATGGACCGGCTCATCGCACTGGTCCAGGCGCTCGGCCAGCACTACGACAGTGATCCTTATGTGGAGGCCGTGGACTTCCAGGAGGACGCCTCCGTGGCGCAGGCCGCCGGTGCCTGGGCGGTGAAGGATGCACGCTATTCCGACAACGCATGGCTCACGCAGATCGAGCGGCTCCTGACGGCGGCCACGGCCGCTTTTCCTCACACGAGCGTGATCATGGACAATTCCTGGTTCGACCGTCCTGCCGCCGGCATCGCGCTCGAAGAATGGATGGCCGCCAACCGAATCGCCCCGGGAACCGCCGATTCCTGGGGCCAATCGGCCCTCAATACCTACGGGACCTCGCATCTCTCCGACGGGATGCAGACGCTGATCGGCGCCGAAGGCGGCGTGGACCTGCGGCCGAAAACGCGAGGAATGCTGGCCGTGGAGGGAACGGAACTGGACGGCGGCTACTTCGGCAGCTACGGCGGCCCGTGGACGCCGGCCGATTTCATCAATGCCTTCAATCAGACCTACTGGGCTTCGCACGTCTTCTGGACGCATTTCTTCGGCAATGAGGCCACCGCGGTGCCGATCCCGGCTGCGGCGAAATGGTCGAATCTCGCGGCAACCATCTCGGCGCATCCGCTGACTCATACGGAATATCCCGAAAATTATCCCTGAGCATCGCGCCCATCCGGGCGCGGGCTTCGGCCCAGCCGCAGCGTGAGTGCGGCAGCCTGAGTGAGCCGGCTGCGGGAAGAACCGGTAGGATACCGGCATGGGCCTGCTCAGAACGGTATTCGCGCTCGCCGTGGTGCTCACGCATACCTGGCCGACGGGCCTCGTTTTCGTCGGCGGCGAGAACGCGGTGCAGTGCTTTTACATAATTTCCGGCTTTCTGATCTCCTACATCCTGGTCGAGAAAAAGAGCTATCCGACTCTTTGGGCCTTCTACCTCAACCGGTATCTGCGCCTCTACCCGATCTATCTCTTCGTGGCGATTCTGTCGCTCATTGCGATTCTCGCGACACGACACGCCGAGTTCTTCCGGGTCTATCAGGAGGCGCCCGCGAGCGCCATTGCCCTGCTGGCGTTCTCCAATACGTTTCTGTTCGGCCAGGACTGGATCATGTTTTGCGGCGTCCGGGACCATGAGCTCGTGCCGGTGACGAACTTCATGAATTCCGACGTTCCCCTGTTCTGGGGACAGGTCATCCATCCCTCGTGGACCCTCGGCGTGGAATTGTCGTTCTACCTGATCGCACCCTTCGTGCTGGTCCGGCGAAAACTCATCTATGCGCTCCTGGCGCTTTCCCTGTGTCTGCGGCTCTATCTCATCCACCTGGGTCTCGGCACCCGGGACCCCTGGACTTACCGCTTCTTCCCGACGGAGCTCGCCTTGTTCCTGTTCGGTGCGCTGGCGCATCAGCTCCTCCTGCCGATGTACAGAAAGCTCGAGGCCGGGCGGCGGGTGCGGGCGGCAAATCTGGCCACCTGGTCGCTGGTGGCATTTTCATTGGTCTATTTCCTGATCCCGGTCGAGGACATCTACAAGCGCCTGTTCCTGCTGACGGTATTCGTCGGTCTGGTTCCCCTGACATTCGTGTTCCAGCAGACCCATCGGTTCGACAGCTGGATCGGCAATCTGTCGTATCCGATCTATATCGGACACATGCTGGTCCTGTGGGGCGCCAGCTATTTGCTCAAGCACCTGGGACTCGATGGGCCGCGGGCGATCTCGCTGCTATGCGTTGCGGGGAGCATCGCATTCGCGATTTTCTTGAACTGGTTCGTCGGCGATCGAGTCGAGTCCTTGCGCAGCCGGCTGAGATCGCGAGGCGAGGGAGTCCGGTCGGTCGACTGGAGGCGCTGGTGGACGCGGCGCGGACCCGCCGTGCAGAAAGTGGGCAGCACCTAGAGGGGCCGTCGGATCAGGCGTGCGAAGGTCGCGATATGAGTCTTCTCAAGGATCTTGCCCTGACCCTCCTGGTGGTCGCCGTGTTCCTCATCGCCGTCGAAGGTGGTTTGCGCTTCGCCGGCGTCAGGTACGACTCGTCCCTGTATCGGCTCGATCGCGAGCTCGGGTATGTGCTTCGGCCGGGGGCCGAGGGATGGAGCGTCAAGGAACGGGAGCACTATGAGCGCATCAGCTCGCAGGGATTGCGGGACCGGGTGCACTCGCTCGAGCGTCCCGCCCATGTGATACGGATCGCGGTGGTGGGCGCCTCCTTCGCGGAAGCCAAGCAGGTCGATCAGGACGCGGCCTACTGGTCCGTCCTGGAGCGGGAGCTGAACCGCCGGTTGCCCGCCGGCGCCCCGCGCGTGGAGGTGATCAATTTCGGGGTCGCCGGCTACGGGCTGGCGCAAGAGTACCTGGTGATCAAGGACAAGGTGTGGCAGTACGATCCGCAGATCGTCATTCTCTCCGAAACGCTTCATTCCCTGGTGCTGGACAGCAGCCGGAAGTTCCAGACGGTCGTGGGGGACGGGCCGGTGCCGTACTTCGTGCGCAGCGGCTCCGGGGTCGTGCTGGACGATCTGACGGTCCGGCAACAGCGATCTTTCGTGCCGCTGGGCCGGTGGGCGGACTTTCTGGCGGACGCGAGCAATTCCAGCCGGATCGTCTCCCTCATCAACGCCACCCGGCGCTCCTTGAGCGCGGACCTGACGGCGTTGAGGATCCGCGCGCGCACAACGAGACCGGCGGCGGCGCGCCAGGAGATCGACAGTGAGGATCTCGTGCTGCGCGGACCGGCGGACCCGGACCTCGCCGAGGCGTGGCAGGTGAGCGAGGAGCTCATCCGCCTCTGCCAGGAGCAGGTCGAGCGTCATCACGCGGAATTCTGGCTGTTCCTCCTGGACATGTCCCCGCAGGTGGATCCAGACCCGGAAAAACGAGCCGCGCTCGAGAAGGAACTGGGCATTTCCGATCTATTCGTCTTCGACCGCCTATTCGCGCAGTTTGCGCGCCAGGAGGGCATCGCCCACGAGACGCTCGCGCGCAAGATGCTGGCGGTCGCGGAGCGCGACCACGTGCTGCTGCATGGCTTCAGACATCGCCCGCGCAATTCGGGGCACTGGAACGAAACGGGGCATCGGGTGGCGGGACGCCTGATCGCGGATGAATTGTTAAATTGCTCGAAAGTAATCCGCGATAACGCCCACCCGCCACTCGACGTCTCCGGGCAGGATTGCAATGATGATTCCCCCGGGAACTCGAGTCCCATTCGACTTGAAGCGCGCGAACCTTGAATCCGAACAAGACCGTCGATCTCGATTACCGCCGGCTGGTCCGGTCCGGCAGGAAGCTCCCCGGGTCCGGCGAGGCCGCCGCCGTGAGGATCGCGTTGCTCTCGGATGCAGCCACGCAGCAATTCGTGCCGGTGCTGCGGAGCCTGTTCGCGGAGAACGGGTTCCTGGCCGACCTCTATGAGGCCGCCTTCGACGCGGTCGAGCTGGAGGTCATCGACACCGGCTCGGGCCTGTATGCGTTCAAGCCGGACGTCGCGGTACTGCTGAACGCCACGCAGGCGCTGCGCTCGCGCCACTACGAGCACGGCATGGAGCCGGAGCTCGATCGCATTCGACGCACCTGGGATGCGCTCGGCGCGAACAGCACCTGCCGCATCATCCAGTGCAATTTCGCGCTGCCCTACGAGCGGCCGTTCGGCCAGTTCGATCTCAAGGTGCAACGCTCGCTCTATACGGAGACCCGGGCGCTCAATTCGCAAATCGCCGAGCTCGCGCGCGACAGACCGAACGTCCTGTTGTGCGACATCGAAGCCGTGGCCTCCTATGTCGGACGGCGCACCTGGTTCGACGATCGTCTTTGGGACATGAGCAAGACCTTCTGCAACCTGGAATATCTGCCCTGGGCCGCGCAGGCGATCGTCGATCTGGTGCTCGCCGGTCTGGGACGCGTGGTCAAGTGCGTGATCCTCGATCTCGACAACACCCTGTGGGGCGGGGTGATCGGCGATGTCGGACCGCTCGGCATTCAGATCGGCCCGCACGGGGACGGCGAGGCCTACTATCGGTTCCAAAAATACCTGCTGACGCTGAAGAAGCGCGGGATTCTGCTCGCGGTGTGCAGCAAGAACGATCTGGCGAATGCGGTCGCCGCATTCACCGACAATCCGGATATGGCGCTGAAGCGCGACGACATCACGGTATTCGTCGCCAACTGGGAAAACAAGGCGGACAACATCCGCACCATCCGCGACACGCTCGAGATCGGATTCGACTCGCTGCTGTTCCTCGACGACAACGCGTTCGAGCGGAACCTGGTCCGCAAGTTCCTGCCGGAAGTGATCGTGCCGGAGCTGCCGGAGGATCCGGCCGACTACGTGCGCGCCGTCTCGGAATTGAACCTCTTCGAGACGACCGCGTTCTCAGCCGAGGACGCCGCCCGCTCCGCGCTGTACAGACAAGAGGCCGACCGGCGCCAGGCGCGAAGCTCGTATACGGACGTGACGGAGTATCTGCAATCGCTGGACATG